>JBDTOZ010000368.1:0-13685 GCA_039932995.1 Acidobacteriota bacterium
CAGCGCGAAGCCGATCATCTTGTAGAGCAGCCGCGCTCCGACGTTGGCGTCCCATTCCGTTTCGCCGGGAGAGACTTCGCAGAGGTCGAGGCCGACGATGCGTTTGCCGGAGCGGAGGATGGCGCGGAGGAGGCCGATGGCTTCGTTCCAGGAGAGGCCGCCTGGGACCGGCGTGCCCGTGCCGGGGCAGAGCGTGGGATCGAGACCGTCGATGTCCCAGGAGAGGTAGATGTCGTCGGGGAGCGCGGCCACGATCTCGTCGGCCAGCTTGGCGTAGGGCACGCCGTCCTCTTTGCGCGCGGCCATCTCGGCGTCGTAGAAGGTGACGATGCGGCCATCGGAATCGTCGATCATGGCGCGCTCGGCTTGGCCGAGGTCGCGGACGCCGACTTGCACGAGGCGGCCGACTCCGTCCAGGCGGGTCATGACGTTGTGAAAGATCGAGGCGTGCGACCAGGTGAAGCCTTCATAAGCGTCACGGAGGTCGGCGTGCGCGTCGAGGTGGAGGATGCCCAGCCCCGGATACGTTTCGGCGTAGGCGCGAATGGAGCCGAACGGGACGGCGTGATCCCCGCCGAGGATGACCGGAAGCTTGCCGGCTTCGAGGAGCGTCCTGGTCTCCTCGTACACCCAGTCGTTCACACGCTCGCTGAGGGCGTTCACCTTCGCCGCCGCGGTTCGCGTCGCCCGATCCACGACGCCCCCTTTGGCGATGACCGGCGCGGCCAGCTTCTTCCCTTCCGCGTTCCAGCGCACGATCTTCTTCGGGATGTCGAGCATGGCGATGCCCGCGGCGTAGGGGCGTCCGGTCTCCTGATCGAACAGGTCGACCTGTTTGGACGCCTCCAGGACCGCGGCCGGACCGTTGGACGTCCCGCCGCCATACGAGGTCGTGGCCTCGAATGGCACCGGCACCACCACGACCTTCGAGTCCTCCGGCGCAAACGGGAGTCCATACATCCCGCTCTCCGCGGGAGCGGCGGCGTCGGGATCGAAGTCGGAAGGGAGGATGGTTTTCTTTTTCATGTTTTGAAAGTCAGGAGACGTTCATCACGGAGGCACAGAGACACAGACGAGGCATAGCCGCAACCAAGCCGCCGTAGGCGGCGATAGCCAAGAGCACCCGGCTTCAGCCGGGTGAAGAATGGCGGCATGAATGAGCCCGCGTAGCGGGCGACAGGAACAGGTCGCGTGAGTCTGTCGCCCGCTACACGGGCTGACTCATGGGCCTCATCCGTCACCCGGCTGAAGCCGGGTGCTAGTGCTCTGATGCCGCCTACGGCGGCGGGGAATCTTCGCGTCGCGCGAAGAAATTCGAGGTTAGTAGTACAGAAGAGAGTCAACATGATTTTTCTCTGTGCCTCTGTGCCTCTGTGGTGAACGTCCTCTCCCTGCGCGCATCAGTCCATGTCCATCGGATTCACGTACTTTTCGTCCGACTTCTCGGCGCGTTCCAGAGCTTCCTTGAAGCGCTCCTCGAGGATCCGGGCCCGGTCTTTCTGACTCTCGATCTGACGGTCGAACCGTTTCGCGGCCTCGCTCTTCTGGGTCTCGAGACCGGCCACCATCGACTCCAGAGTGCCGGTGCTGCGGATCTCTTTCGCCTTGTGCAGCAGAACCTCGCCGCTGATCCGATCGACGACCAGCGTGGCGTCGCAGCAGGGACAGGTGATCTCGAAGTTCTTCATGCCGTGATTCTATCCCGTGGGGAGCTGAGGGCGTTCACCCCAGGGCCTGCTCCAGATCCTCCACCAGGTCGTCCGGATGTTCGAGGCCGACGCTCACGCGAAGCAGGTTCTCGGCGGTGTGGCTGCCCGGGCCTTCGCTGGAGTGGCGGTGCTCGATGAGGCTCTCCACGCTGCCCAGCGACGTGGCGCGGGTGAAGAGGCGCGTCTTCGCCGTCACGCCCAGGGCCTCGGCCCGTCCACCCCGGACGAGAAACGACAACATCCCTCCGAACGCCGACATCTGTCTCCTGGCCACGTCGTGTCCGGCGTGCGTGGCCAGACCGGGGTAGAACACCTGTTCCACCCGCGGGTGCGCGGCGAGGAAACGGGCCACCGTCAGCGCGTTCTCGCTGTGTACGCGCATGCGCGCGGAGAGTGTGCGGATGCCGCGGAGCACCAGCCATGAATTGAACGGAGAGGCCACGCCTCCCACCAGCTTGCGCACCTGCAGCGTCTCGTCGAACCAGGCGTCATGCGCCCGGAAAACGAGCGCGCCGCCCTGCACGTCGGTGTGCCCGCCCAGGTATTTGGTGGTGGAGTGCAGGACCACATCGGCGCCGAGCTCGATCGGGCGCTGCAGGGCCGGCGTGGCGAACGTGCCGTCTACGACCAGCCGCGCGTCGCGCGCGTGCGCGATCTCCGCGAGCCCGGCCAGGTCGACGATCTTCATCAGCGGATTCGACGGCGACTCCGCCCAGATCACGCGCGTTTCGGCGCGCAACGCCCCGCGCACGACTTCCGGATCGGCCATGTCCACGATGTCGTAGGCCACACCCCAGCGCTCCAGCGTGTGCCGGGCCAGCGCGCGCACGCCGTGGTAGCTGTCGTCCGGCAGGAGCAGGTGGGAGCCGCGCGGCAGGGCCTGGAGCAGCGCCGCCGCGGCAGCCATGCCGGAGCCGAAGACGAGCGCGGATTCCCCGCCGTCGATGGCCGCCAGCGCTTCCTCCAGGCGCGTCTGCGTCGGATTGCCGTCGCGCACATAACTGAACCCGCGCGACGGCTCCCCTTGCGCGGTGCGTTCGTATGTGGTCGACAGGTGGATCGGCGGCGCGAGCGCACCCGTTTCCTCGTCGACGTGCATCCCGGCGTGAACGGCCTTGGTCTCGAAGTGCATGGGTCTCAGTTTATCCGCGCTGTCCGTAGTCATCTCCTGCTACAGAGTCGTGGTAACGTCCTCGGCGATGCTCCACCTCGGCTCCATCCGCGGGACCTCCATCGACGTCGACTTCAATTTCGTCTTCCTGGTCCTTTTCTTCGTCGTCCTCAACTACAACCCCGAACAGGGGATCCACTTCGCGCTGCTGTGGATTCCCATCCTGTTCCTGAGCGTGCTGATCCATGAGCTGGCCCACGCGGCCATGATTGGCCTCTTCGGTTTCGGACCGAGCCACATCGTGCTGACCGGCATGGGCGGCGTGACCGTCAATCAGCGACGTGCGCGGCCCTGGCAGGATTTCCTGATCAGCCTGGCCGGCCCCATGGCCAGCTTCGGAATCTTCTTCGGCTGCCTGCTGGCCCTGCAGACCGTGCGCGTCGTCCATACCGACGCCATGCTGCGGGAGCTCGTGCCGCGGCTCGCCTCGGCCAACTATTTCTGGGCGCTGTTCAACCTCATTCCCGTACCCCCACTGGACGGCGGGCACGCCACGCGCGATTTCTTCCGGATGTTCCTGTCCGAGCGATCGGCCTTCATCATCGCCATCTGGATCGCCATCGTGGGCGGCGCGGCAGTGGTGGTGTACATGGTCCTGGGCCGGCAGTACCTGATCGCCGTCTTCATCGCCTTTTTCGTCTACATGGCCTTCCAGCGCTGGCAGCACTTCAAGAGCCACGGCGTGCCGGACTGAGCCCGCGAGAGCGAACGGCCCGGAGTCGCTCGTTTCGCGTGAAGACCGAGGGGCGCCTCATCCCCGCCACACGCAACGAGGTTTGGAGACTGGACGAAGGTCCATCCGAAATGCGGGCTAGAATTCGATCCGTCGAAGCACCGCGAATCCGCCATGACCCTTCCTCCAGACGCATCCACTCCGCCTGCCGCCAGCGGGCGATCGCGCGTGCAACGCGCCCGGCGGCTGCTCGCGCTCATGGTCCGGCGGGGCGGACGTCTGGTGGCAGAGTCGCGGACGGCCATCGCCATTCTGCACGCGCAGCAGGAATCCACCCTGGACGGCATTCTGGTGGTGGACAACTCGGGACGGATCCTCTCGTACAACCGCCGCTTTCTGGAGATCTGGGGCATTCCGGACCGGGTGGCCATCCGTGCGGACGACAACGCGCTGCTCGGCTATGCGGCGGAGTCGGTGGAGGACTGGGGAGCCTTCATTGAGCTGGTCAACTATCTGTACGAGCACCCGACCGAGGTGCGCATGGACGATCCCGTGCCCCTCAAGGACGGCCGCATCCTCTCCCGCGCCACGATTCCGGTCATGGTTGGCGAGGAGGTACGGGGACGGGCCTGGTACTTCCGTGACATCACCGAAAGCCTGAAGTCGGAACGCCTGCAGGCCGCGCTGTTCCGCATTTCGCAGCTCAGCCACGAGACGGAGAGCCTGGACGCGCTCTACGCTTCGGTACACGCCGTAGTCGGCGAGCTGATGAACGCCAAGAATTTCTATGTGGCCACCTACGACCCGGCCACCGACCAGTTGGTCTTCCCCTACTTCGTGGACGAGCTCGATTCGACGCCGCCGAAGGCCAGCCGGCGCGGACTGACGGCGCACCTGATTCGCACCGGGACCTCGCTCCTGGCCACTCCGGAGGTGTTCGAGAAACTGGTCGGCTCGGGCGAAGTCGAGCCCATCGGGGCGGCCAGCATCGACTGGCTGGGCGCACCGCTCACCAGCGCCGGCATGACCTGGGGGGCCATCGTGGCCCAGTCGTACTCCGAGTCCACCCGCTACTCGGAAAAAGACCGGGAGATTCTCGTCTTCGTGGCCCAGAACGTCGCCTCGGCCGTCGAGCAGAAGCGCAAGGACGACGCCCTGCGCGAAAGCGAGCGCCGTTACCGGCAGATGTTCGAGAACACCCGCGCCGTGCAGTTGCTCGTCGATCCCGAGGGCGGCGCGATCGTGGACGGCAACATGGCCGCCTGCGACTTCTACGGCTACACCCGTGACGAGATGCGCGCCCTGCGTATCTGGGACATCAACGTGCGCGGCGAAGAAGGGGTGCGCCGGGACATGTCCCGTGCCTCCGCCCAGGAGGTCAGTCTCTTCTACTTCCGGCACATGAAGGCCAGCGGCGAGATCCGGGACGTGGAGATCCACTCCGGTCCGGTGGAGGTGGGAGGGCGGACGCTCCTCTACTCGATCGTCAACGACATCACCGAGCGGCGCCGCGCCGAACAGGCGCTGCAACAGTCGGAAGAGAAATACCGGATCATCTTCGACTACGCGCCGGTGGGGATCTACCAGTCCACGCGCGAGGGAAACATCGTCACCGCCAACCTCACCCTGGCGCACATGCTCGGCTACGAGTCGCCCGACGAGCTGTTGACCCTGAACCTGGAGCGGGACATCTACTACGACCCTTCTCAGCGACAGGAGATGGTCCGCCACTTCGAGCCGTTCGGCTATGCGGACCATGTGGAGCTGCAGTGGAGACGAAAGGATGGCGCGCCGATCTGGGTGCAGCTCAACGCTCATGCGGCGCGCTCCGCCAATCACGGCATCGTCTACTTCGAAGGGTTCGTCTACGACGTGACCGAACGCCGCCGCGCCGCGGAATCGGTGCTGGCCGCGAATGCCCAGCGCAAGGCCGTGCTGGATGCCGCCACGCGAGTCTCCATCATCGCCACCGATCCCGACGGGATGATCACGGTCTTCAACAGCGGCGCCGAGCGGATGCTCAATCATCCAGCGTCGTCGATGATCGGACGGCGGTCCATGACGGATGTGGTCGCGCTCCAGGCCGAGCTGCACGACGAGGTCGGCGAGCACGAGTGGGCCTACCTCCGCAGCGATGGCGAGAAGCTGGTGGTGGCGGTCTCGGTGACCGCACTCCGTGACGAGACCGGGGTGCTGACCGGATACCTGCACGTGGCCACCGACATCACCGGCCGCAAAAAAGCCGAGGAGATGTTGCGCAAGCAGTCCGCGGCGGTCACGGCCTCGATGGACGGCATCGGCATCATCGACGAGCGTCTCGACTTCACGTACGCCAACGACTCCCTGGCGCGACTGTTCGGCTACCCCACCCCGCACGCCATGATCGGACGCAACTTGTGCGATCTCTATGAGCCTCACGAACAGGTGCGCTTCGTCACCTCGATCGTGCCCACCGTGCTGCAGCGGGGCCGCTGGCGTGGCGAGGCCACCGGGCTGCGTCTCGATGGCGTGAACTTCCCGCAGGAGATCTCGCTCTCCGCGATCTCGGGGGAGGGAAGCATGGTCTGTGTGGTGCGCGACATCACCGAGCGGACCTATGCCGAGGAACAGATCAAGCACCTCGCCTACCACGACGCCCTGACCAATCTCCCCAACCGTCTCCTGTTCAAGGACCGCCTGACCGTGGCGTTGTCTCACGCCCACCGCGAGACTTCTCTGCTGGCGGTGCTCTTCCTCGACCTCGATCGTTTCAAGGTCATCAACGACTCCCAAGGCCACAACATCGGCGATCAGCTCCTGCAGGCCGTGGCCTCCCGCGTGGCCGCCTGCGTGCGCGACAGCGACACCGTGGCCCGTCTGGGCGGAGACGAGTTCACCATCCTCCTGCCCCGCCTCAGTCACTCCGAGGACGTCGCTCCGGTCGCGGCCAAGATCATCGAGGCCGTGCGCTATCCGTTTCACATCGAAGGCCGCGAGTTCTACATCACCACCAGCATCGGCATCAGCGTCTACCCCGAGGACGGCTTCGACGCCGAGACGCTGATCAAGAACGCCGACACGGCCATGTACCAGGCCAAAGAACTGGGACGCGACAACTATCAGCTCTTCAACGCTCACGTGAACGCCAAGGCCCTCCAGCGCATCGCCCTCGAGCACGGCCTGCGCAGGGCGCTGCCGAACGACGAGCTGAGCGTCCACTACCAACCCATCTTCGACTTCGCCACCAACCGCATCATCGGCATGGAGGCACTCCTGCGCTGGCAGCATCCGACGATGGGGAACATCCCGCCGGCCACCTTCATCCCCATCGCCGAGAGCACCGGGGCCATGGTGCCGATCGGCTCGTGGGCACTGCGCCAGGCCTGCCATCAAGCCAAGGTCTGGCACGACGCCGGTCTCAGCGGTCTCTCTCTGGCCGTGAACCTCTCCGTCACGCAACTGCAGCAGGCCGATCTGGTCGACTCGGTGCGCGAGGTGCTCGCCGAGACGGGACTGGAGCCCGCGCTGCTGGAACTGGAGGTGACCGAAAGTGGCGCCATGCACAATCCGGAGACGAGCATCCGCGTGCTGTACGAGCTGAAGAAGCTCGGCATCGGCATCTCGCTCGACGACTTCGGCACCGGCCACTCTTCGCTCAGTTACCTCAAGCGCTTCCCGGTGGACACGCTCAAGATCGATCAGTCGTTCGTGCAGGACACGACCACCGACCCCGACGCCGCGGCCATCGTCCAGGCCATCATCGCCATGGCCCACAGCCTGCGCCTGAAAGTGATCGCCGAAGGGGTGGAGAACCCCGAACAGGCCGAGTTCCTCCGCGCCAACGGCTGTGACCAGTTCCAGGGATTCCTGATCACCAGGCCGCTTCCGGCGGTGGAGTTCATGGCCCTGCTCAGCCAGTTTTGATCGAGTGCTGCGAAACGACGGCGGCTCCGCGGCGACCTCATCGCCGATCGAAATGACGGACCGATCGCCTTCCGGCCCGCGCTACGGCCGCACGGCGCGCCGGCGCGGGTAGACCACGTCGAAGGTGACGGTCGCGCTCGTGCTGACGCCGCTCGTGTCCTTGACGGTGACGGTCGCGCTGTAGGTGCCGGGCGCGGTATAGGTGCGCTGCGGCGTGACGGTGTTCTTCTCGGGCGCGGCCTGATGGCTGAACATCCAGACGTAGGTGTAGCCGGGAACCCCGCCGGACGGCTCGGGCACGAAGGTGATGGTTTCGCCCACCAGGATCTTTCGCGGCGCCAGAATCGCGACCCGCAGAGGGCAATAGCGAATCAGGTACGACGTCAGGCGATCGGTAGACTCCCGCACCGCCGGGCTCAAATACCCCGTACCAGTCCAGGCGAAAGGGAACTCGCTCACGGCGCGCGAGGCGCCCACATCCACGGGAGAAAACAGCGTGTCGCCGAGCAACGTCCCGTCGATCGTGAAGCGTCGCAGGCGGAAGACGTCGTCCAGCAGATCGGTCCGAATCGGTGAATCGATGTAGGAGAGGGCGATCTCGTCGGGAGTGACCACGAGCGCCTGCGGCAGCGCGTCCTCGCCGGAGCCGGCCACCAAGGCGGCATCGGCGCGGGTGACCTGATAGCCGGTATTCACGACCAGCCAGCGGATGACCTTTCGGGAGCCATCCGGCACGCCGCGCACCACCACGAATTGCTCTCCGTCCGCGGCCACCAGCAGATCCTCGCCCAGGGCGGAAACGAGCTCCCGCACTTCGGGCGTGTCGCTCGATCCGGTCATCCGTGCAAACGAGAGAAAGCTGCTCACCGAGTTGAAGAACACTCCGATCACGCCGGCATCGGTCACGTCCACCGCCAGCGGAGAGCCCGGAGTGAGACTGACCAGGACCGGGCGGTCGCTGCGCTGCGTGCCGTTCTCTTCGAGCATGGTCACGTACAGCCCGCGCGCGCTCCCCTGCGTGACGTTGTGCGCAACGACATAGGCGTCCAGAAATGCACTCCAGACCACTTCGATCTTGTCGCCGCTGAAGACTGGGCGGTTGGGCGTGATGGTGATCGGGGAGCCGATGGGATCTCCCATCGGGGAGAGGCGGAGCAGACGAATCTGCTGACCCGTGCTGCGATAGACGAGTCCTGCTTCAGCTCCCGTCCACGAAAGTGCGATGAGGTCGCGGGCGTCGTTGGCCACCTGGCGATCTCCGGCCAGGGTCTCCATGGCGTCGCCGTAGATGGACACCCAGGCCGGTCCAAGCGCGCCGGCCTGCGTCTTGGCGACCACCAGCCCGGAGCCCGTCCAGGCGGAGGGACCGACGACCAGATTGGGGATATCGTCGCGCGTGGACACGACTCGCGTCCCCGTCACGCAATCCGCGGCTGACGCCGCCGCCGCACTGATGAGGATCAGAAAAACGGCCGCCGTCGATCGAATCGCACCCATCACACGCTCTCCCCTGGAGTTAGAGATAACTGGAACCCGAGGAAGTATACAGGAACGGGTTCGAGGCTCCGGGCGCCGAGTGGCATCGGCCACTTTAGAGTGCGGCGCCCGCGCCGGGAACGCGACCCTAGAACACGTACCGCGCGCTGACGTGCACGCCGCTCAGGGCTTCGTGCAGGGCGGGACCGGGCTGGACGCGGAAGTGGTGATTCACTTTCATCCTCAGTTGCGGCTGCCCCGTCGATTCGGCGAGCTCGGGCGGGAGCGCGGTGATGGTCACCGTGACCGGGATCTCGCCGGCGTGCTCCTCCACGATCTCGCGGATCTTGCGGACGGTGTCGTCACTCATGCGCGCATACGCCACTTCGAGCGAGATCTCCTTCACCTTCTTGTCGCGGATCCCATCCAGCGGGACGATCTCCAGCGCCGACAGCTCGGGAGTGATCGGAGACTCGTGAAAGGCGGCTGCATGCGCGGCGAAGCTCGCCGCCACCACCGGCTCGTCCGCGATGGCCTCGACGGCATCGTTGAACACGTCGGCCTCGCTGAGGAGCGCACTGGGAAGGGGCTGCTCCTCAACCTCCCCCGCCACGGGCGCCGATCCGAAGAGGCCGAGGTTGGCGGAACGGTCGCCGTACTTTTCGCGCTCGATCTCTTTCGGATCGCGGTCGTCCTCCGCATCCTCGAGGCGCAGCTCATACGCGCTCACCCGCGCCCGGGACGTCTCCGGATGGCCGCCGTATTCGTCGTCGATCTGCTGCGCGGACTGCTCGGCGCTCTG
Organism: Acidobacteriota bacterium; assembly: GCA_039932995.1. Taxonomy (GTDB): domain Bacteria; phylum Acidobacteriota; class Thermoanaerobaculia; order Gp7-AA8; family Gp7-AA8; genus QHVT01. The sequence goes on from JBDTOZ010000368.1 coordinate 9,735, forward strand.
CAGCGAAGCGGAGCGCCCCGACTGTTGTCCGCCCGTATCCTTGACGGTGGCCGTGACCAGCACGGCCACGCCGTTGTCGAGCCAGCGCATGTACTTCGAGTAGAGGTCGGAGAAGACCACCACCTCCACGGTGCCGGCCTGATCGTCGAGGAAGAACTTGGCCATCATCTTCCCCTCGTTCGGCCCCTTCTTGATCTTCGACTTCTTCATCTGCGAGACGATGCCGCCGATGTTCACGACTTCGTCGACGAACTTGTAGAGCGTGTCGGTGGTGGCGTTCGAGAAGAGCTTCAGCTCGTCGTTGAATTTGTTGAGAGGATGACCGGTGATGTAGAAGCCGAGCGTTTCCTTCTCGAAGCGGAGGCGCTCGTCCTCCGGCCACTCCACGCGGGCCTGCGGCGAGGCTGGCTTGAGGCCGCTCACCGGCGCGCCGAAGCCTCCCCCACCGAAGAGGCTGACCTGCCCGCGCTCCTTCTCGTCCTTGCCCCGTTGCGCCGAATCGGCGGTGTTCTCCAGTTGCTCGAACAGGGACCGCCGCGAGGTCCCCGTGAAATCGAACGAGCCCGACTTGATCAGCGCCTCCAGGACCTTCTTATTGCAGGCGCGCAGATCCACTTCCTCACAGAACGTGAGCAGGGACGTGGCCCGGCCCACCCGCTGGCGCGCCTCCAGGACCGATTCCACGGCGCTCTCGCCGACACCCTTGACCGCGCCGAGGCCGAAGCGGATGTTCGGGCCTACGACGGTGAAGAACATGTTCGACTCGTTCACGTCCGGCGGCATCACTTCGATGCCCATCTGTTTCGCTTCGCCGATGAACTTCACCACGGCATCCGTGCGGTCCATTTCCGACGACATCAGCGCGGCCATGAAGTGCCGCGGGTAGTGCACCTTCAGCCAGGCCGTCTGATAGGCCACGAGCGCGTACGCCACCGAGTGCGACTTGTTGAACCCGTAGCGGGCGAACGGCTCGATGTAGTCGAAGATCTCGTTGGCCTTCTTCTTCTCGTAGCCGTTGCCGAGGGCACCGTCGACGAACTTGCCGCGTTCCGCGGCCATGACCGCCGCGTCCTTCTTGCCCATCGCCTTGCGCAGCAGATCGGCCTGTCCCAGCGAGTAGGCCGCGACCTGCTGCGCGATCTGCATGACCTGCTCCTGGTAGACGATGACCCCGTACGTCTCCTCGAGCACGTCCTTCATGGCCGGCACCAGGTACTTCACGGCCTTGCCGTTCTTGCGTCGCACGTACTCGTCGACCATGCCCGCGTCGAGCGCGCCGGGACGATAGAGAGCATTGAGCGCGGCCAGATCCTCGAACTGGGTGGGGCGGGCCTTGCGCAGCAGATCGACCATGCCGCCGGACTCGAACTGGAACACGCCCTTGGTGCGTCCCTCCTGGAAGAGCCGGAAGACATCCGGATCGTCGAGGGGGATGTTCTCGAGGTCGATGGTCACGCCATCCACCGACTTCGCCGACTTGATGGCGTCGTCGATGACCGTCAGCGTGCGCAGGCCGAGGAAATCCATCTTCACGAGACCCATCTTCTCGACCACGCGCATGTCGAACTGGGTCACGATCTCATCGCGGTTCGTGCGGTACAGAGGCACGTAGTTCGTGACCGGCTCGGGAGTGATGACCACGCCCGCCGCGTGCATGCCGGCGTGACGCGACAGTCCTTCCAACCGCTCGCCGATCTCGACGATCTTGCGCACTTCCTCGTCGTTCTTGATGGCCTCGGCCAACTGCGGCGAGTCCTTCTTCGCGTCCGTCAGCGTCACACCCGGACCGCCCGGAATCATCTTCGAGATCTTGTCGACGAACCCGTACTGATGCCCGAGCACGCGGCCCACGTCGCGCACCACGGACTTGGCGGCCATGGTCCCGAAGGTGATGATCTGGGCGACGTTCTCCTTGCCGTATTTGTCGCGCACGTAGTCGATGACTTCGCCGCGACGGTTCATGCAGAAGTCGAGGTCGATGTCGGGCATGGAGATGCGCTCGGGATTGAGGAAGCGCTCGAAGAGGAGGTCGTACTCGAGCGGGTCGACGTTGGTGATCTCCAGCGCCCACGCCACCACCGAGCCGGCCGCGGAGCCGCGGCCCGGGCCCACCGGGATGCCGTGGTCCTTCGCGTACTTGATGAAGTCCCAGACCACCAGGAAGTAGCCCGGAAACCCCATGTTCTTGATGATCTCGATCTCGCGCTCGAGCCGGTCCCGGTACTCGCGGACGTCGTGCTTCTTGACCTTCGCGGCGAAGAGCGGAGCCATGGTGTTGAGGCGTTTCTCCAGCCCCTTGCGCGAGACCTCGGCAAAGTACGAGGAGGCGTCGTACTGCGCGGGCACCGGAAACTTCGGCAGGTGATAGCCCTTGACGTCGAGGGAGAGATTGATCCGGTCCGCGATGCGCACCGTGTTGTTGGCCGCCTCGGGGTAGTCGGCAAAGACGCGGCGCATCTCCTCGGGACTCTTCACGTAGAAGTCGTCCGAGTAGAACTTCATCCGCTTCTCGTCGCCGAGGGTCTTGCCGGTGCCGATGCAGAGGAGCACTTCGTGAGCAAAGGCGTCGGACTGGTCGAGGTAGTGGGAGTCGTTGGTTCCTACCAGTTGTAGACCCACTTCATCGCCCAGACGGGCCATCATCGGCACGATCTTCTGCTGGTCGGGGATGCCGTGATCCTGGATCTCGAGGAAGAAATTCTCCGGTCCGAGGATCTCGCGGTACGCGAGCGCGGCGTCCTTGGCCTTCTGCCAGTTCCCGCCGGCCAGGCTCTGCGAGACCTCCCCCTTGAGGCAGGAGGAGAGCACGATCAGTCCCTCCTTGTGCTCGCGCAGCAGCTCCTTGTCGATGCGCGGCTTGTAATAAAAGCCCTCCGTGTAGCCGGCGCTGACGAGCTTGACCAGATTGCGGTATCCGACGTCGTTCTGGGCCAGCACGATGAGGTGATTGTTCGCGCCGGCATCGGCCTGGCCGTCTTCGACGCCGGCCTTGTCGTGCCGCGAGCCGTAGGCCACGTACATCTCGCAGCCGATGATCGGCTTCACCCCCTCCTTCTTCATGGCGTTGTAGAACTCGACCGCGCCGAACATGTTGCCGTGGTCGGTGATGGCACACGCGGGCATGCCCTGCTTGGCTACGCGCTTGGCCAGGTCTTCAGGCCGTGAGGCCCCGTCGAGGAGGGAGTATTCGGTGTGGAGATGGAGATGAACGAAGGACATGAGGCTGGGGACATTCTAACGAACGATGGAGGAGGAAGGAGGAACGATGAACAGGGACGACCCGTTTCGCCCCCTGCTCCCTGCCCCCAGAATCACACCCCGATGTCCTCGTTCCAGAGCTCGGGGTGTGCGGCGATGAAGTCGGTCATGAGCGCGATGCACGTGGCGTCCTGCCGGACTTCCACGGAAACGCCGCGCGCACGAAGCAACTCCTCCTCCCCGAGGAAGGTCTGGTTCTCGCCGGCGATCACGCGGGGGATGCCGTAAAGGAGGATGGCGCCCGAGCACATGGAGCAGGGAGAGAGCGTCGTGTAGATCGTGCTCTCCCGGTAGACCCGCGCCGAGAGGCGTCCCGCGTTCTCGAGTGCATCCATCTCGCCGTGCAGCGTGGGACTCCCCTTCTGAATTCGCCGATTGTGGCCGCGACCGACGATTCGCCCCTCGTGGACCAGCACCGAACCAATGGGGATGCCGCCCTCATCGCGCCCGAGCCGGGCCTCGTCGATGGCCGCCTGAAGGAAAGGATCGTGTTCGTTCATGGGCGCATTGTCCCTCGGAACGCCGGCGCCTTCGCCGGCTGGACGCCCATCACCCGGCTGAAGCCGGGTGCCCGGTGGACGATAGTCCACCGCGAAAGCGCGCACTTCGCGGGCGTATGACGCGCGGAGGCGCGTCATACAATCTAGCCCCGGGCTCGGCCCGGGGAAAACGAGATTCGATTCTAAACGCGGC
>JBDTOZ010000369.1:0-4478 GCA_039932995.1 Acidobacteriota bacterium
TGCGGGGACAGGATTTGAACCTGCGACCTTTGGGTTATGAGCCCAACGAGCTACCAGACTGCTCCACCCCGCGACACTTGGATTTGCTGCGACTGCAAGGGAGCGGCATTATCGCGGCCGGCACACCCTGCGTCAAGGTCCCGTACAACTTGGGAGGGGTGGGGTGTATTCCTTCTTCATCGGGTCGCTCCAAAGATCGTTCGGGGAAGGGGTGGTCCCTGTCCGTCCCCGCGCGGGGGTGGGGCGTCTTGCAGGCGGGCAGTCTCTCTTCTCGATCTTTCTGACCTCGACGATCGTCCCCGCCGTTGGTTCCCCCGGCGACCTTCGTTCCTCGTTTCAGTGGTTCTCGAAAGCGACCCGGAGCTTTTGTGCGGACGCCTGCAGCCGTTTGTCGCGGGTCCAGAATCGTGCTCCCGCGGTCAACATCGCCGACGCCAGGAGTTGGACGTCCATGTACCCGAGGCCCTTCCTCATCAGGCGTCGCCGCTCGATGAGCTCCAGAGCCTCGCTGCCGGTAGCGACGACCGCCAGGGGAAGTGCCGTCAGGAGTCCGAGAATCTCCATGCGATTCCGGATTGCGCCGCGCGCGAGCTCGCGGTCACGGAGGGATGGGTGAGCACTTCCGCCTGCTCGAGCGCGCCGGCCAGCGCCGGAGTGGTCTTGTGGAGATGGTCGATCCAGACCGAGGTGTCGACCAGAATCATGACGGACGCCTTCTGGACGGCATCTTCGCGCGCGGGTCGCTTCCACCGAGGCGCGCCAGTCGTCTGGCGCTCTCCCGGGCGATCAGCGCGCGCAGACCCTCGTGGATCAACGCCGTCCGCTCTTTCATGCCCGTGACTTGGTGCGCCTGCTCGAGCAGCCGCTCGTCGAGATTGATCGTCGTTCGCATCGGTCCTCCACGCATGCAGCGACATCTTCTGCTGCACGGAAGAGGCACGGGCTGCGACCGCATTCCCGTGGACCGCTCTATCAGCGAGAGGGTCTCTTGATTTCCTCGGTGTCTCTGGCGCCTCTGTGGTGACCGTCCCCCGGGGGGGGGCGCATCCTTGCCGCGATCACATTGGTCAGATGGAGCGAGGGCATGAGCTCTCCCATCATGGTTTGAGATCGTCGAGGAACTCGGATGCGGGCGCGATTCCCGTCACCAGCAACTGGTCTCTTGCTCGGGTGCACGCTACGTAGAGGAGGTGGCGTTCGGTCTGGTAGACCTCTTCGAGGTCGGACTCGTCGGCGACGGATTCGATGCGCTCCTGGAGGGGGATCACTTCGTCGTCGCAGGCCATGACGGCCACGGCTCGGAACTCGAGGCCTTTGGCCAGGTGCATGGTGGCGATGGAGAGGTGGCCGTGGCGTGTCTCCATCTTCTCGCCGAGGGTGACGAACGGGATCTCGGCGGACTTCGCGGCCGCCTCGGCACGGGGGAGTTCGGCTGATGAGCGGACGAAGATCGCCAGCTCGTTCGGACGCAGGCCCTCGCTCGTGCGATCGCGAAGCCAGGCGGCGACGCGGTCGCGCTCTTCGTCGGTCGTCGGCAGCACGGCCACTCTCGGCGCGACTCCGTTGAACACGGAGATCGTCCCCTTCCGCTCCTCGGTCACGCCGTCCACGTCGGAGACCTCGTCGCCGAGGAGGCGGTCGGCGTGGGAGCGAATCTGGTGCGAGGTGCGGTAGTTGATCCGCAGGCGCGACGACCGGCCGCGGATGTCCACGCCCAGCTCTTTCCAGGAAAACGGCTGCTGGAAGATGCGCTGCCCGAGGTCGCCGGTGAAGAAGAGCCGGCCCGGCCGGCTGCGCTGGTTGGCCAAGCCTCCGCCACCATCACTGTGCTTCGGGTCACTCTGCGTCGGTTCACTGCCGAGTGCTGACAGGAAGCGGAGCTCGGGGACGCTGACGTCCTGCGCTTCGTCGACGATCACGTAGTCGAAGGTGGGCCGCGGCAACTGGCGGATCTTTCCGGCCAGGCGATGGAACATCGCGGAGTCGGTGATGAGGTTGCGCTCGTTGAGCTTCGTGCGCACGTGCTCGAAGATGGACCAGAGGATGAGCCGCTGCTTCTCCGCGAGGCGGGTCTTGCGGCCGAGGCGTTTGACGTCGCGGTAGGCTTCCCAGGAGTCGAGCTGCCATGCATCGACCACCGTTGACCACTCCATCCAGAGGAAGTTCGCCGTGAACTTGTGCGGACCGGCTCCCGCCGCCGCCTCGGCGAGCAGAGCCCGCAGCTCGGCCTCGGTCACTACGTTCGCCTTGCCAAAGTGCGTCTCGTAGAGACGGCGGGCGATCGCAATCATCGATTGCACTTCCAGCCGCTCGGCGATGCGCGGCTCGTTGCCGATCAGCAGGCGGAGACGAAGCCGGAGTGCGTTCGCGAGCGTGTCGGAGAACGTGGTCAGGAGGATGCGAGCATCCTCGTAGGAGCGGGCGAGATGCACCGCCCGATGGAGCGCGACGATCGTCTTCCCCGTGCCGGCAGAGCCGCCGATGCGCGCGGGTCCGTTGAAGTCGCGCGTGACGAGCTGCTGCTGCGCCGGGTGGAGAAAGACCGTCCACTTCTCCCAGGGCGCCTCGAGTGCGCGCTCGAGCTCTTCCTTGTTCTGAATCGTCCGGAAGCGGCGCTGTGCGTCGGGATGCGTGAACGCGTCCGCGCCCGGCGGGAGGTCCAGCTTGAGCGCTGGAATCGGACCGCCGGTGGCGAGACTCAGCAGTAGTTCTGACGCCTCGCGGGCCAAATGCTCGGCGACATCGAACAGCGTGTCCTCGGTCGCCGCCCGCACGTCCGTTATCCACTCGGGCGGCACTCCGTGACTGAGGACCCACTCCTCTACATGGGCGAAGACCGGCCTTGCGACTTTGTGCCTGGGCGCCGCAGAGGAGGTCGGGAGGGGTGGCTCGCTGCGGGCACAACGTACCGCTGCACGACGATCTCGCGAACCGTCTCGCGTACCTCGGTGCGCCGCGCCGGTGTGCGGATAGCGCTCGATCTTCCGCCGCTCCGCCCCAGGCGTACACGGCATCATGACGATCCGCGTAGCAAGGGCATCAGACTGGATGCCGTCTTGTGCACTATCAGCCGCAGTTCACCAGTCGTCTTAGCGAGATTCTACTCATCGCCCGTGAGGCGAGCCAGGCCGTCAGTGAAGGTGTCGGCGATGCGGAAGACGATATCCATTTAGCGGATGTCGAGTATTCGGTGGAACGCCACGTGAACTTTGAAACGCGAACCTAGTCGACGCTTCTCGCCGAATTTCCGCGCCCGCAACGCAAGAGCGCGACTAGTCGGCAAATCCTCGGCGAAGTCGAACTGATCGTCCTCCACCTCACGTCCAAGCACCGAACTCGCAACCAGCAGGTCGATCATCTCTGCGCGCCGGACCGGGTCGAGGCCGACCTGATCAAGCTTCTGCGTCAAATCTTTCTCGTTGATAAGAACATCTCCGTACATCAACTGAATAAAGACTTCTTCGATGGTTTCTGCAACCGGAAGGTTCTCAACTTTCACGCTATCGAGCGCGTACGACGAATAGTCGATCTCCGCTTGCCGAAGATCGTCGCTGTTGATTACGTCATGCCCCCGATTTACAGCGGACGAGATTGCGGCTTTTACGAAGACAATGACATCACGAGGACGAGGCAGTATTCGAGACACTATGTACTCGCGCGTCGACACGCCGTCCATCGCGAGGGGGAAGTATCGGCGCCACGTTTCCGGCGCCGGCATTGACGTTGCCGCCCGAAGACGCTCATCGACGACTCTCATAAGGAGTTCCGGATCGTTCCACTTCATGACGGCGGTTGGCAACTTGTCTGGCTCACGAGCCGCACGCCGCACGTGGTCGAAGATGTCGCTCCGCACAAACACGATCGTGGTGACGTCAAGCTGGCCACGCTTCTTGCGGTTAAGCATGGCGTGCAGATCACCGGCGGCCACCAAGAGAGAGAGTAAGAACCGCGACAATACGGGAAAATCGGTCTCGCGACTCCAAGACTTATCGATATTGTCGATCAAGACGGAGACGCGGTTCTTTGAACGCAAGGTAACGCCGATCAGGGCTACTGTAGGTGATACCTGCGCCCTGTAGATAGCTTCCACTCGCTCCTGAATCGGCAGATCGCCACTGAGCGTCTCACGTAGCCGCTCAGCAAATGTACTCTCCAGCCATCCTTCGCGATACGCCATCTCCCACAGTGCAGTCTCTTCCTCCATTACCGGAAGCCGACTCTCCATTCGCGACTCATAATCCTTGGCGATCGACGTCACAATCTCCGTAACTAGTAGGTACTTCCAGATTGCCACCATAGTGCCGTCACGAGCGGGATCCGAGGCGATATCCTTGAGCGCTTCCGCTAAAGCCGCAATGTCGTATCCTGCCGGCTTGATGACACAGACAAGGTTATTAACGCTGCGTCCGAGCTCATCAGCTAGCCCTAAAAGAAGCGAAGAGTGGTTTCGCCCATGACGGGCTGAAGTATAGTTATTG
>JBDTOZ010000370.1:0-5396 GCA_039932995.1 Acidobacteriota bacterium
CAACCAGCAACCAGCAACCAGCAACCAGCAACCAGCAACCAGCAACCAGCAACTAAACAGCGACACTCACTGCCGCCGTTCTCCCACATAGAGAACGAAGGGAGCCCAGTACATCGGCTTGCGCTCCAGTCCCGCCGCACGCACCAGCGACAGTTTCGCATCGCGTAACGCCACTGCCGGATCGCGGCCGGCGCCGATGCCGGTGTACATCCGGTCCATGAGCTTTGGCGTGGCCGCGTCGCTCACTTCCCAGAGCGCGGCAATGACCTGATCGGCGCCGGCGCGGAGAAAGGCCCAGGCCAGACCGACCACGCCCTCGCCGGCGTAGGTACGCATGCCCGCCCCATGACAACTGGAGATGGTGACCAGGCGTGCGGACAGAGGCGACTCGATGACTTCGCGGGCCAGAAGTTTGTACGACTTCGAGCCGTCGCTGGCCAGGATGACCGCCGAGTCCAGTGGCCGCTTTCGCGTGGCCACGCCGTGGGCGACGAAATGGACGAAGTCGAATTTGCCGGGTGAGGCGGCCTGATAGGAAGCGGGCGTCGCGCGCGGACCGGTGAGCACCGTGGCCCGCTGCGCAAAGTGCCGGGCGATCAGCTCGATCTCCCTGGCGGCATGCGGCAGCGGCGGGAACGAAGGATCGGGCGGAGGAGCGTTTCCGACCAGGAGGATGGTCGCGTCGCGTTTCGGCCGCACGCCGGTACGGGCCAGCAGTTGCAGCGAGCTGGCGTTCATCAGGATCACGTCTTCGATCCAGTAATGACGCGGCGCCGGCGTGACCAGAGTCTCGAAGTTGAGCGTGTGCAGTTGCCCGTCCGCGACGACGATCACGGCCGATCCCCGCGGCACGGCGGCGGGGCCGACCAGCATGGTGTACAACTCTTCGCCGCGGGCGCCGCTGCCCTGCAGCGTGCCGCGTGGCCCGAGCAGTTCGCGACGATAGGACTCCACCGCCTTGGCAATGGTGGTGTCGGGAGGCAGTGGGTGGAGCGTCACGCGCTCAGCGGTGATGACCCAGAGGTAGGAGCGGTCGCGGCCCAGCCAATAGGTGAGAATCGTGGCGCCGTTCTGCTTTGAGATGGCGCGGGCGTCGAACGACCGGGCCACGCTGCGGACGTTCAATCCTTCTTCGAGCGATTCCGCCCGGCTGATCTCCGTCACCGACAGGGCGTCCTCGGCGCGATGGACGGCCACGAGGAAGTCGACGTAGGCGTCGAACAACTCCGCCGCGGAGTCGAAGAACGAGAAGCGCAGCTCGGCGTTGGTGACCTCCGTGCGTGCCTCACGCGCCGCCTGCACGCCCCGCTGGAAATGAACGGTGGCCTGATCGGCGCGGCCCATGCGCCAGAAGAGCTGCCCCAGCCGACTCTCCGCTTCCATGCGCGTGAGCTTCCGCTTCGTGTCGCGCACGACCCCGTCCAGCAGCTTCTGGGCGCGCGCATGGTCCGGCGAAGCGAGCGCGATGCGCGCATCGACGATGTCCGAGCTCAGCTCGGCTTCTTCGTCCTTGTGAGCCCGCTTTTCCGCGAGCGCCTCGGCGTTGAAGCGGCGTGCATCATCGAATCGCCCCAGCTCGATGGAGATCCGGGCCAGGTTCGCCAGCGCGTATCCGAGCTGCGGGTACTTTCCCGTGCGCGCCAGGGCGGCCGCCTCGCGATTGAACCGGTCCGCGGCCACCCAATCCCGCCGCTGATAGTGAATGTTGCCGAGCTGGATCAGCCACGCCACCCGGTCGTAGTCCGCACCGATCCGGCGCGCCGTGGCCTCCGCGGAAGTGAACAGCTCGGACGCCTGCTCGTAATCGCCGATCTCGAAGTATTGCCAGCCGAGATTGCCCTCGATCTGCTGAACCGTCTTGTCGTTGCGCAGCGAGCGCGCCAGCGGAAGGGCCTGCTCTCCCCACTGGATCGACTCGGCGTATCGCTGTTGGCCGGCGCGCCGCCTCGCCAGAGCGGCCAGGGCCTTCACCTCGGAAGCCTTGCGGCCGTACTTGCGCGCCAGGCGAATGGCCTCGCGCGCGTACTCGTCACCACGACTCGCGTCGGCCTGGGACAACGGCATGTACACGTCGGAGAGGAGCGCGGGTTGATGGGCGATCGCCAGCGCTTTTGCCTGCTCGAGAATGGTCGTGGCCGCGGGGAAATCTCCCTCGTGCATGGCCACGAAACCGCGCATGATCATCTGGCGCACCGCGGTCTCGCCGTGGCCGTACTTCTTCGGCAGCTCGAATGCCAGCGCGTGTTTGGCTTCCTTCGGTCGACCCCGCGAGATCAAGGCTTCGCCACGCATCACGCGCAGCGCCCACACCATTTCGGCGTCGCGCGTTCCGAACCGGGTCAGAGCATCGTCGATGAGGGCCAGGGCGCCTGCGAGGTCGGCGCGGTCGAGTGCCGCGCGCACGGCCAGGGCCGCCTCCCGTTCCGATGCGGGCACCGCTGCCGCCGCCCCCTGGAGTGCGATGCCCAGAAGGACGGCGGCCAACGGCAACAGCCAGATCTCACGGACCGACGATCGTCCCATTCCCCTCCACCGAGGCGATGGTCATCGAGCCGCGGAATCCGTCTTCTTCCTCAGGATCTTCATTCACGGAGCCGGACGTCAGACTGCGGCTCGTGACCTTGACGCTTTCGTTCTCCAGGCCCAGCAGGTCCTTGTTGCCGAAGGTGATGCGGAGCAGGTTCACGCGCCGGCGGCCGGGCTTGAGCATCAGCTCTCCGAAGCGGACCGTGCCGAAGTCGGGGATGAAGATCTTGTGGTGCTTACTGGTGGTGACCCTTCCCTCCACCTGTTCGATCATCGAGCCTTGCACGGCCTTCAAATCCTTCAGTCGCTCGCTGAGGTCTACCGGCGTGCGGGCATTGAAGCGTTCCGCGAGCGCCTTCTTGTCCTTGGTGGCCACCAGTCCGTCGGGAAGCTTGGCGGCACGGCCCGAGCCCGCACTGAGGATCTGGTCGAGATGCTGATAGCGCCGCAGGCTCTTGATGGAGAGATCGATCTTCGGGTTGACTTCCTTTCCGGCGATGACCACGCCGCGATAGGCAACGGTCAGCGTGAAGTCGTGATCGTCTTCGTCGGCGAAGCTCCGCGTGGACGTGGCTTCCCCGCGCAACTCGCCAATGGCCAGCTTGTCGAACACCCGCAGATCCTTGACCAGAACGTAGGTGGATGTCGTGAAGAGATCCTTGGCCACCTCGCGGCCGAAGACCCGCGTCTCGGCATGCGAGAACGAGAGCTCTTCCGAAACGTAGTTGCTCACGACCGTGCGACCGTCGCCGCCGGTCGGTGCCAGCGCGACGGAGGCCAGACTGGGAATGACCGAAGTGACGTTGCCGCGTTCGATGATGCCACCCGCGGCGATGGCGCTCGCATTGAAAGTGAATTCCATGACTCCCTCCTTGTGGACCCTTATGATTTGACGGTGAATCGATGTCTGGAGATCTCGGCAAACTGCCCGGCCGGATCGATGCCGACGATCACCAGCTCATAGGTGCCCGCGACCCAACCGCGGAGCACCAAAGGGATAGACTCTCTGGCCTGCTCAGGTGTCACTGCGCGCGTCAAGAGCGGCTTTCCATCAGGACCGGAGAACCGCAGTTCGTAACGCGCATAAGACGGCTCGCCGAGGATGTCGACATAAAGGATGTCGCCTGCCCGGACCACCGGCGTTTCGGCAACGGAGGCGCGCGTGGCACTCTGAAGGCTGTGCACCTGAGGAATGTCGAGCACGGGTTGCGTGACGCGGAAATACTGGAACAGTTGCGGAATGGCCAGACCGATCACCAGGATCGCTGCCACCAGGGCCGGTACCCAATTTCGCCACTGCCGGTGTTTCTCGAGCGAAACGACCGAAGTCCGCGGCGTTTCGCGCACCACCCGACGACCGCCCTCGAGGAGGGCCGCGCCGACGCGGACCTCATCGGCACATTCGCGGCAGTCGAAGTAGTGTTCTTCGAACGAAGCGGCTTCGTCCGCGCTCAACTCTCCGAGGACGTAGGCTTCGGCGGCTCCGGTGCGGGCGGCTTCGGCGTGTGTTTCTGTGGTTCCGGCGAGGGAGGACTGGGCCCGTTCGCCTCCTGCTCGGGAATGGGGGGATTCAATTCGTCGCATACCTTCTTCTCAGCCTGTAGTGACGCCGGGTCGCCAAACGTTTCAGAAATCGACAGCCGCCCGCTCTTGCGGCGGAGGTAACTGCTGCGAAAGACCTTCTTCGCGCGGTGCAGCAGAACGCGAAGATAGTTGCGCTCGATGCCGAAACGCCGGCAGATCTCGTCCTTGTCGTCTTCCTCGAGGAACACCGCGCGGAGGATCTCCGCATCGCGCTCGGGAAGAGTGGCCATGACCAGGCGGACGCGGGCCGCGATGCGGGTGCTCTCCAGCCGGTGCTCGAAATCCTCATCGATGGCGAAGTCGGCCGCGGGGTCGAGACCTTCCGTCCTGCCTTCGGCGCGGTAATACTCGTACAACACGTAATCGCAGATCGAGTTGACGAACGAGCCCAGTTTCGGGGCTTCGCGCAGCTCGCCGAGACGTTTGAGGGTCCGCAAGAACACCTCTTGTCTCACGTCGTCGATGGCGTCCATCGACGGAAGCCGTCCTCGCAGCTTCAGCAACAGAAGGTCGCGAAAGTAGTCATAAAAATGTGACGTCGTGTCGCTGTCCCCTTCTCGAAGACGCCGCACATAGTCGTCGTCGAAGTCGAAAAGTTCCATTTAGGTGTCTTGGTACTTTACTGCACTTTACGGCAGGCGGAACGCCGGGCACGTCGTCGCCACGGGCCGGCGCCAAGGTCTCCCGTGCCGTGCCGCTTGATGCGCTCAGCCCGGGAGCAGGCGCGGCAGAATCTGGCGCACCGCGGCGTGAGCGATGGCCACGTCGACGTCGCGCTGCAACACCGGCACATAGCGGGCCGAGAACTCCGGGTCCGCCGTGGCGCCGAAGTGATGCTCCAGGCGCGCGGCCATGGCATCGACGTCCTTCCGTTCGAAGTCGGTGCGCGACATGGTGTCGAGGTCGACGATGATCGAAGTGAGTGGCCGCAGCCACTGAAAGAAGGGCTCTTCCTGCAGTAGCTGCAGCAGATGGTTGGGTCCGTTCACCTGTCCCACCGCGGCTGCGTACTCCGCGCTGGACGCGTCGATCAAGGCGCGATGCAGCGGCAGTAACTGCTTCCAGGTTTCCCGTAATGCAGCGCGCAGCTCCGCCCGCTGAGGGTCATCTGGGGTGTGCATCATCCGGGCGTAGACGTCTTCTTTCTTCATGGAGAAAAAATCACGCCTCCACGGTTGGCTGGGGAAGGGTGGGCAGGCAGTGAGCCAACCGTAGAGGCCGTGACGGCTTGATTGCTGTAGCTACAGGACGCCCAAGGATACGCCGCGTTTCGTGAGCGGGCAAGA
>JBDTOZ010000371.1:0-2580 GCA_039932995.1 Acidobacteriota bacterium
TAGGCCAACCAGCGCCGCCGGCCGTGCCGGCCGGCCTAGTGCTGCGGGCTTGAAAGAGTGGGAACACTCTCCGAGCGACCGGGAAGGGGCAACCTCGCCGCCTGATTCCCCTTCAGGCTGGTGATGAGCAGTTGGCTGGCGTCCACGGCGGATTCATAGGCGCCTGCCAGGCTGCCGTTGAAGATCGGGCGGCCGCACGCCTCGCCTGCGAAGAACAGGCGGTCGTCCACGGGCCGAGCCAGCACGGCGTGCATGCCGGAACCGTTCGGGCGCGCCGCCGAGTACGAGCCGAGGGTGTATGGGTTCGAAGCCCAGTGCGTCAGCCCGGTACGCGACACTTCGCTGTCCACGCGGGCTCCGTACATCTGTCGAAGCGCACCCTGGACGTGCGCCAGCGCCGCGGCGTCGTCCTTCTCATACTGGCGGGCCTGCTCCGCGCCGTGAAAGCCGACGGCGATCGGTGCGCCCAGCGGCTTGATGACGAAGGCGATGTTGTCGCGGCCGGGCCCATCCCAGAGGACCCAGGAGCTCTCCGGCGTATCGCCGAAGATGTCGGTCTTGAACTCGAGAACCACCTTGTCGAGCACCCCCATGGGCAGCGCCGCGATGGCGTCGAGCTTCCACTGCGGCAGAGGTGGATCGAAGGCGATCTTGCCCGCGGCCAGCACGCCGGTGGACACGGTGACCAGCACACGCTTGCCCCGGAAGCGCTCACCCGTGGCCAATTCGACGGTGACTCCGGTGGCGTCGTAACGGACCCGGGTGACCATCGAGCTCAGTCGTACCGGCACGTCCTTGCCGTAGGCGGCCACGAAGGTGCCCATGCCCTCGCGCACGAAATCGTCATCATTCGAAGCGAACGAGGCCGAGTCCACCGCCGAGGTCTCCTCGGCTTCGGCGGCGCTCTCGAAGCGACCCACGTTGTCCATCATCAGCTCGGCACACGGAGCATCCTTCACCAACGAGGCGACGGCTGGATCCTGTCCCGCTTCGACGGCCGCTTCCATGGCCTTCTCGAGCTGCTCGTACGCTTCCTCGCAAGCCTGATTTTCCTCGGCGGTGGCGAGCCGGTCGCCGACGTAGATCGGTCCGTCGAGATCCGTGTCGACGCGGTGGAAGCCCATCTGGTCCGCGATCTCGTCGAGCGGATTGGTCTCGAGGCCGTGGAACCAGGCCGCGCCGTAGTCGACGGGCACACTGAACGTCGTCGTGTCGGTCAGCGCACGCCCGCCGATGCGGTCCTGCGCCTCCAGCACCAGCACCTTGACTCCGGCCTGGTCGAGTTGCCTGGCGGCAGTCAGTCCCGCCAGTCCGGCTCCGACGATGATGACGTCCGCATCCCCGCCACTTGGTGCATCCTTGACCAACCCGCGGGTGGCGCAGCCCATCTGGGCAGCCAGCAGTACGAACAACACGAGTCTCGACTGACGCATTGGCGAATCCCTCGAGAGAAAGTGTATTCGGAAACGGCGCTTCTCACGACCGCGAGATGCAGACTCGTTCTGCGAGCGGACCGCCCGTCACGGAGGAGGTGGGTCCGGTGTTTACAACAGGGCCGCGCGAGCCTTGCTCAGCGCGCGCTCCGCTTCGGCGACCGCCTGCGCCCGTTTTCTGGCCTCGTTCACAGCGGTGCGCGCTTCCTCTTCCGCCTTCTCGAGGCGGGTCTCCAACTCCTGCTTCTGCTGCTCCAGCGCCTGGGCGCGCGCGCCGGCCTTTTCCAGCACCGCCTCCGCGCGCTCCGCCTCGCGACGGGCCTCCGTCAATTTCTTTTCGGCTGCCTTGATGGCCTCCTTGGCCTGAGCCCGCGCCGTGGCTTCGTCTTCCTCGCTTCTCTTCGCGCTGGCCGTGCGGCGGAACTGCAGCACCTTCCCCGGCTCGAGTTGCTTGCCGTCCAGCAGCGCGGCCAGTCCATCGAACCCGAGCGGCTCCAGATCGGCGGTGAGACGACCCGCCTGTGCACCGGCGTTCGCGCGTCCCCACGCCGCAAGAGATTCGAGGTTGGTGGTCACCCTGCGCAACGCATCCTGCGAATCCGCATGGTCCGCCTCCCGCAGGATTGCGGCGGTGCGCTTCGTCAGATCCGAGATCACCCTGCGCCGCTCCTCGAGCAGCACGCGCAGATCGGCGGCGCTTCCCGTTTGCGCCTCGCGTACCTTCTCGCCGATCGTCAGCAACCGTTCGACCTCGCCCGGTTGCCGCCAGAACAACTGATTCACCGCCCAGGCCGTCGCCGGCGGCTTCGGCAACGCCTTCACGCGCTCGGCCTCACCCGTTCGTCCCTCCTTCTTGAGGCGCGCGGCCAGCGCGTTCCGCGCCGCGGTGAACTCCGCGAGAGAAAGCGTGAAGAGAGCGTCGACCTCGGAAGGTGGTTTCATCGGCATTGCCAGGGAGCGTGATGCGAAGGATAGCAGCGCCCGGTCGCGCAAAGAGAGAGCAGGCATCTTGCCCGGCGCATTTCTCTTCCGAGTCAGCCGGAATTGCTTTTGCCCGGGCCGAGGCCGCCGCGAAGATTTGCAGGCGGAGCATTGGAGCGCCGGCGTCTCGCCGGCTGGCCCGTGGGCGTCTCGCCCGCGAGCCTCT
>JBDTOZ010000372.1:0-2061 GCA_039932995.1 Acidobacteriota bacterium
CGGTGGCCCGGCCGTGAGCGTGGCCGAGCATCACTCCGACGGCGCGGACCGCACTCCCTGATCGACCAGATGCGTCCCAGAATCGCTCAGTTGCGCGAAGCGCGTCGCGTAGCGCCTTCGTTCAACTCATGGGACTCTACACCGCGTCCCCCAGCGCGAGGCTCGAGCTGACCGCGCAGGAGAGAGAGAGAGAGAGAGAGAGAGAGAAAGAGAGAGTTCCGATGTAAGCCCACTTGTGACGACAAGCCATGCCGCACCGAGCACACCCGCGCGCAGATGACAGATGAGAATCGGGAGTCGATCACCGCTTGTCGTCTTACGAAATGACCTGATACTCGAGGACGTCTTCTGCTTCTCGATTGAGCTCGTCAGCAAACTCGTTGATCCGAGCGACTTCGTCTTCCAGAGTCGACGCGGACGAGTCGCGGAGATGCCGGCGAACCGCTTCCGCCACGAAGGCTGTCCGATCCGTTGCTACGTGGTCGATCTGTTCTGCCAGATCATCGGGAAGTGCGATCTGCACGCTCATGCCATCAAGGTAAGCCAGGAACGCGCCGGGACGCAATGAGACGCCGCGACAAGGTCCGGGGCGATGCACGCTAACCCATTGGGCGGCTTGATTTGGCCGCCGCTGTTTCACCCCTCCAGTTCCTTCCTCATCCGCTCCATGTCTTTGCCCACCGTGCGTGAGCCGGCGTAGAGGACGAGGGCGAGGATGAGGCTGAGGATGGGCAGCAGGTACATGGCGGAGTGGAGGCCGGTGCCGCGGAAGGGCTCGAGGGCGGCGGGGGTGGTGGCGGTGATGCCGGCGGCGAGGGCGGCTTTGCGGGTGAAGTAGTCGCTGGTCATGCCTGTGGCCAGCGGGCCGAGCGAGGCGCCGAAGACGTAGAGGGCGAAGAAGTAGAGGGCCATAGCGGTGCCACGTAATGACGGCTCGACGACATCCTGCAAGGCCGCGTAAACGCTCACGTAGTAGACGTACATGAGCATGCAGGCCAGGCTGCCGAAGAGGACGAACAGCACCACGTCGCCGGCGGGACGCATGAGCGCGAGGAGCATGAGCGGCGCGGACAAGGCCGTGGTGATGGTGGTGACGAGCATGCGTCCATCCCGGCGTTTCACGGCCCAGCGGTCGGCCAGTGCGCCTCCCACCAGCAGGCCGGGAATGCCGGACAGTCCATAGACGACCATGGTGATGAGTCCCGCCTGGCGCAGATCGGCGCCGTGGTAACGCATCATCAGCGGCGCCAGGAACGAGCCCAGCGCGTACATGTTGAAGTTGTGCAGCGCGCCGGAAAGGATCAGCCACCACATCGTCGGAATGGAGAGCAGCACTTTGTACGCGCTGCCCTCACGCTTGCGCGTGCCGACGTTCGTCGCTTCCTTCGTTCCCCGCTGCGGTTCGTCGATGAAGAATGCCGCGACCGCGGCCAGCACGCCGGGGATGCCGGCCACGAGAAAGGCCGCACGCCACCCGTACGAAGCGGCCACATAGCTGCCCACCAGGTACGAGAGGGCGATGCCGATGGGGAGACCCATCATGAACAGCGATAGTGCACGCGCGCGGCGCTGGGGCGGGAAGAGGTCGCCGATGAGTGAGGTGGCGGCGGGGGCGCAGGCGGCCTCGCCGACGCCGACGCCGAGGCGGGTGGCGAAGAGCTGCCAGAAGTTGCGGGTGACGCCGGACAGCGCGGTCAGCGCACTCCAGACGAAGACGGCGATGCCCAGGATGGTCTTGCGCGGGGCGCGATCGCTCAGGCGTCCCAACGGCACGCCGACGAACGCATAGAGCAGCGTGAAGGCGGTGCCGAGGGCGCCGAGGGCCCCGTCGCTGAGGTTGAACTCGCGGCGAATCGGCTCGCCGAGGGCTCCTCCGATCACCCGATCGAAGAAGTTCATGGCGTTGATGACGAAGAGCACACTGAGGGCGTAGGCGGCGCGGCGATTCTCGCTCCTGAGGACGTCTTTCATTCGTTGCTCCTCCGGGGCACGTTCACCACAGAGGCACAGAGGCACAGATTTTTCGTCAGTGTCGTCGGGTCGTCGAGTCTTCGAGTCGTC
>JBDTOZ010000373.1:0-3806 GCA_039932995.1 Acidobacteriota bacterium
TCCTCTGCACCATCGAAGCATTGCTGGTCGATACGCGACGCGTGCCTTGCGACTATGCCTTGCTGGTGGCGCGAAAGCGTGGCTCGCGGGTGGGCCGCGCCGATCGCCCGTTGCCCCTCCGCTCCGAGGCCGCGCGTGACGTCGAGCGCGATCCTTTGGCGCGGATCGGGGGCGCGAGTGTGGGAGTGGAGAGGGCGACGGCGCGGGCGAATGAGACGCTTCATTGGAAGGCGGCACTGCGGTGCCTGCGGATCGCGCTGCTCTCGCAACAGGACCGCCGTGCCAACCTCTACTGTGAATCGCTCCTGCTCACCCTTCGCGAGCGGTGGCGCGCACGTGGGACGGATCCCTGGACCTGGGTGAGGGCCAGGGTCGACGCCGAGATTCAGGACGAGGCCATCCGTTGCCTCGTCCGCACCGCTGCTACACTCGCCCGCCAGTGACCGAGCGACCGCTTTACGAGCGCCTTGCCGCAGCCTTGGTCTGGCTCGCGGCGTTCTCGCTGGCCGCGGGCGTCTTCCTCAGCCTGACGATGCTCTTCCGCTCGTTGCCGCCCACCGAGCCGGTGGCGGTCGGGCTGGTGACCATCGAGCGCTACTCGAAGTTGCGCGACTACGCCTCGGCCGCGCTCTTCTTCCTGCTTGTGCCTCCCCTGACCATCTGGCTCCAGCGTGTGCTGGAGCGAGGCGCCGCACGCCAGCGCACCTTCGCCGGCAAGGTGCTGTTCACGATCCCGTACTTTTTCTCCCCGCTGTTCTATCTGACGACCGGAAAGGTCGGCTGGATCCTCCTGCTTCCCATCGTCCTCTCCTTCGGCGGACCGGCCTTGCTGCGCACGTTTCACACGCGACGGTGGCTGCGGCGGATGTTCCGGCCGGAGCTCGGGCCGTACCACGCGCTCCTCTTTACCGAAGCGCTGTCCTGGCTCTTCTACCGTTACATCGTCACGGCCAACCGCATCGCCCACATCCCGACGCTCTTTCTGGAAGTGGTGTTCGTGGGGGCATTTCTGGCCATCTTCTGGGTGGCGGCGCTGCTGGTCGCCCGGCTGGTGCAATTGCTCTTCGGGCACGATGTCGAGGAGGTCTTCCAGCGGATCACCGCCGGACTGCTCCCGATCGTGCTGCTCCCGTTCGCGGCCGCAATCTGGGTTCCGCTCACGTCGGCGCGCGCGGTCATGGCCGTTACGCTCGTCTTCTGCGCGATCCTGACGCTGATCTGGCGTCGTCCCCTTTTGCCGCGCAGTGCCTGGAGACTGGCGGCCTACGCGATCATCCCCGCGCTGATCTACCTCTTCAGTTATGTGTCGACCGCGCAGCTTTCGCAATGGATCGACCTCTTCCATCGCGGCGAGTCCATCGGACCGGCCTCGGATTACCTGCGCGGCAAGGTTCCGTTCCGGGACGTCTTCGCCTTACACGGGATGCTCGAGGACGGCCAGCTCGACGCCTGGTTGATGCAGCTCTTCGGCCGCTCCCTCGAGGTGGCCATCGCCCGCACAGTGGTCATCGGCGCGTTCCTGGGTGTGGCCATCTGGTTCCTCGGCCTGGTCTTGTTCGACTCCATCCCACTGGCTTTGCTCTGCGTGGCCATGGGCTCGTGGACGACGGCGGAGAATGACCGCACGTTCTTTCAAGTGGCAGCGGTGGCGCTTTTCTGGAACGCGCTGCGGCGACGGAGTCGTTTCTCCGCGATCTGCAGCGGCGCGCTGGCGGGAATCGCGCTCTTCTTCAGTTACGAGATCGGGATGTTCTCCATCGCCGGGGCTCTGGCGGCTTCGGTCCTGTTATGGATCGCGTCGCGGCGGGTGCCGTGGAAAGGTCTGCCTCCCTTGCAGGCAGCGCTCTTCTTTCTTCTGGGGGTGGCTCTCGGTTGTGCGCCGTTCGCGGTCTATCTGGCGCTGCACGGTGCGCTCGGCGATTTCGCCGTGACTTCGTTCGTGACCATTCCCCACATCATCGACGCAGTCTGGTCGCTGCCGTTCCCCGATCTCGTCTCGACCTTCCGCACGAATCTCAATCTGCACACGCTCGCCGATTTCGTGCTGTGGGAGAAGTTCCACCTCATCCTCAGCCCGCTGACGATCGCCATGGCCGCGGTCTACCTGATCGTGCGCTGGTTGCGGCGCAATCTGGACGCGCTCGACTTCGGCCTGTTGATCCTGACGGTGTTCGCCACGGTGGCGCAGCGAACCGCGTTCGGACGGGCCTCGTTCCGCCACCAGTACTTCGCGGCGTTTCTCATCGGGCCTTTGATCATCGTGCTGGCCGTGATCGTCGTGCGCGCGCTGCGCGGCGTCTGGCGCGAAGGGGGCCAGGGGACGCGGAGCTTCGTGGTGTCTCTGGCCATCATGACCGTGCCGGTCATGGGCGTGCTGTTCTGGATCCCCGACCTCGTGGATGCGCGTCTGCAGGACTTCATCCGTTACTACGGACGCGTGTTGCGTGTCGACCACGATTCGAATGCCGAGGCCGTGCAGGGCAGAATCGCGGACGTCGTGGCCAATGTGAGCGCGCTGACGAAGCCGGGCGAGCCGATCTTCGACTTCTCCAATCAGCCGGCGTTCTACTTCTTCACCGACCGCCCCAACCCGACCCGCTTCTACCAGGTGCCGATCCTCTCGCCACCCGCGTTCCAGGCCGAGACCATCCGCGCGTTGGAGAAGTCCCGGCCGAAGGTCGTCCTGCGCCGTTCTCCGGAGCTCTTCGACCAGTTCGACGGAGTCACCAACGACCTGCGCGCGCAGGCCGTGTCCACTTATCTCGACGACGTTTATCAATTTCATCGCAGCGTTCGCGGCGTCGAGCTCTGGACGCGCCGAGCGGATGCGAAGGCGCGGCCACTGGACCAATACCTGAAGAGGATTCGGGTGCCCAGTCCGAAAGAACTGGTGGAGTCCGGTGTGGCGCGCATGGTCTTTCCGGCGGTGGGCAGCGTCTTCGGTCTGGGCGATTCGCACTGGCAGTCGGACCTCACGCTCCACAATCCGTTTCGTCAGCCGATGCGTGTCTCTCTGCGCTACGTGGCCGGCGATGTGGGCATCGAGCGCCGGCTGACCCTTGCCCCGCGGCAGACGCTGCGCTGGCCCGATGTGGTCAGCACGTTGTTCGCGCGATCGGGGAGCGTGGGCACGCTATGGGTCGAGCACCGCGAGGGCCGGGCACCGGTGGCGGTGGTCAAGACGTCCGACGTGGCCCATGGCGCCACGTCGTCACTGGAGCAGCCGCTGACGCGACGCGATTCCGCGACCGCCGGGACCGAGAACGCAGAGCTCACCATCGTCGGCATCCCCGCGGCCAGCGCGGCCGGGCGCCGCGTCAATGCCGGTGTGGTCAACATCGGCATCATTCCGGCGACGTTCCGCTTCTCGGTCCGCACGCGCGACGGCCGTACGATCGGGCGCTTCGTGGAATCCGGCGTGCCCGAAGATCAGGTCTGGCTGGTGAACGACCTCGAGCACTCCCTGGGCGTGAAGCTGGACGAAACCACGACCGTCCGCATCACCGTCATCGCCGGCACGGGCGTCGGCTTCACGACCATCGTGGAACCGTCCGGCAATTCCAGCTTCATCGGAGCGATCCCCGCCGAACAGCAGTGAGGCGCTGGCGCGCTTGCTTTGGCGCGATGAACCATGGGGCGCGGGCATTCTGCCCGGCGCACTTCCCGCGTCAAATGCTCCAGTGGAGCGGTGGACTTGAGTCCACCGAGGCTCTCGCGAGGATCGGCCCCTCTGCCCTCGCGGCTCTCGGCACGAGTGTGGCGAGAAAGCTCACACGGCTCACGGCTCACTCCTCGCGAGTGCCCGG
>JBDTOZ010000374.1:0-15053 GCA_039932995.1 Acidobacteriota bacterium
CGATCTTCATGGAGGCACGGTAGGGAAGGGCTGTGAAGAAGTGATGAAGCGGTGTGTCTGTTGCTGGTTACTGGTTGCTGGTTTGTTGGGGCTCATCGATTCAAAAGAGAACGTGAGCACAACGACGTTCAAATCAGGCGAAACACCCGAGCAACACTGGTTACTGGTTTGTTGGGGCTCTCGTTTCAGAGAGAACTTCCAGATCAGGCGAAACACCCCAACAAACCAGCAACCAGCAACCAGCAACACGCTGGGAAGTCAGATGGAGGGAGCGCTGGCGCGGCTCACCACCAGCAGCGTCACGTCGTCATCGAGGTTCTCGGCGTCGCCGACGTGGCGGAAGATGGTGTCGTTGACCGAGGAGGCGATGGCGTCCGCATCCGCGCCGTGCAGCTTGGCCAGCGCGTCGCCGATGAGGGTCGATCCGAGGTCGACGTCCTCTTCGTTACGGGCCTCGGTCACGCCGTCGGTGAAGAGGATCAGCGAATCGCCGGGCTCGAGCTGCAGCCGGCGGGTGTTGAACTCCGCGCGCCGGACCACCCCCAGCAACAGGTCGCTCTCCGTGAGCTCGGTGGCCCCGCTCTTGTTCAGCCAGAGCGGCGGCGTGTGACCGGCGTTCACGTATTCGATGAGACCCGTGTTCGTGTCCAGGCGTCCCAGAAACAGCGTCACGAATTTCGATTGCGGGAGATTCTCCTTGAGCGCCAGGTTGAGCTGCGTGACCAGGGCAGAGGGCTCCGGATCGGTCTTCGAGAAGATGCGAAAGGCCACCTGCAGGCCGGCCATCATCAGACCGGCCGTGACCCCTTTGCCGCTCACGTCGCCGATGACGAAGTAGATCTGCCCGTCGGGACGAAGCACGAAGTCGTAGTAGTCGCCGCTCACCGTGCGGCAGGGCTGGTTGCGTCCCACGAAGGTGAAGCCGGGAATGCCTGTCGGCGCGGGCGGAAGCAGGCGGCGCTGGATGCTCGAGGCGGTCTTCAGCTCCTCGTCCATGATCCGCTTCTGGATTGCTTCCTCGCGCAGGCGCGTGGTCTCGAGCTTGATGGCCGCGAAGCGTCCGATCTGCGCCACCAGCCGCACGTCATCCTCGGAGATGGAGCGCTGGGTGAAGAGATAGTCGACATAGAGCACGCCCACCACCGACTCGCCGATCATCAGCGGCGCGCAGAGGATCGAGTGGATGCCCTGCATGATGATCGACTGAGCGCGACGCAGCTTCTCGTCCACGCTGACGTCGACGAAGGCCAGCGCCTTCTTCTCCTCGACCACCACGGCCAGCAGCGTGTGGCTGATGGTCAGCTCCGCTTGGTCCTGGTGATCCTGGCGGCGCACCTCGACCTTGGTGAACGAGCGGCCGTCCGGGCCCAGGAGAGCGATGGCGGCGCGGGAGGGCCGCAGGTGCTCCATGATGCGCTCGGTGATGAAGCCGAAAAGCTCCTCCATGGGGCGGTCTTCGATGAGCTCCCGCGCCAACAGCGTGAGGGTGCGCAGGCGGGCCACATCCTGCTCTTCGGCGCGGTCGGAAATCTCGCCGATGGGGATGGCGATGGTCGGGCTGGGGTTGGCGTCGGTGTTGACGGCGATGAAGCGGTCGGTGCTGGCGCCGGTGGACTCGAAGACGATCTCGGTGTCGCCGAGGCGGATGCGGTCTCCCGGCTTGAGCAGCTCGTTGCGCTCCACGCGCGCGCCGTTGAGGTAAGTGCCGTTCGCGCTGCCCAGATCCTTGAGCATCCACCCGGAGCCGACGGCGATGAGCTCGGCGTGCTTGCGGGAAAGGTAGCGGTCCTTGATCGGAATCGAGCAGTCGGAAGCACGCCCAATGGAAACAGCCGCCCCCTGCAGTGGTTGACGGAAGGGGGAAAACAGCGGCGAATAGATCGTGACTTCCGCGCGCGGCGGGACCGATTCCATGACCAAGGCTCCGTGGACGTTGACGCGTGATTGTAGCTGATCGTAGGGTGCAGGCCGTGTCGTCCGACTATTTCCTCGAGATCGAGTCCCACTTCGCCCGCCGGCGCGGGACGCCGTTCATGGTCAGCCCGAAAGACTGGGCCTTGATGAAGAAGTGGGCCGAGGAAGGGATTCCCCTGCCGGTGGTGATCGAGGCGCTCGACGGAATCTTCGACAAGCAGGACGCGAAGGGAAAGAAGGTCAACGGTCTGCACTTCTGCCGGCATGCGGTGAAGGAGCTGTGGGACGAGCGCCGCGAGCTGCAGATCGGCTCCGAGACGATCGCCCCCGAGGAATCCCCGGCGCCCCGCCTCGACGCGCTGGCCGCCGCCCTGGGCGCCTACCCCGATTTCGCGGAGCAGGTCGGAACCCTCATCCGCGAACGAAGTGTGCCGCGCATCGAAGAGGCCCTCATGGAGCTGGAGACCCGACTGATCGACCAGCTCGCCGCCACCGCGCCCCAACTGCGCGCCGAGGCAGAAGCCCTGGCGGTGGGCGCGGATGAAAAAGTGCGCGCCCGCTCCACGGACGCCCACCTGCGCCGCCTGGTGCGCGAGCACTTCGGCATCCCGCGCCTGACCTTGTTCTGAACCCCGGACTCCTCGAGAAGTCCGTGATGCGCGGGGAGCCGTTACGCCTGCGCGCTGACGCGCGAAGGCGCGTCCCACAAGGTAGCCCCGGGCTCGGCCCGGGGAACGCGGGGTGTTCGTGGGGTGCGGCCGCGAAGGCGGCCGCCACAACGTTCGGCGGAGCGTTACACGACGTTGGCGCGACATTGTGGCGACCCGCCTTCGCGGCCGCGTTGAGAAGCGAATCTCGTTTTCCCCGGGCCGAGCCCGGGGCTAGATTGCTCGAGGCGCCTTCGCGCGTCACCGGTGGACTAGAGCCCACCGCTCTGGAGTTTGGCCATTGGACGCGGGAAGTGCGCCGGGCAGAATGCCCGCGCCCCATGGCTCCTCGCGCCAAGGCACTCCGGTAAGGGGCCGCGGGCATCCTGCCCGCGGTGGACTTTGTTCTGTGGAGTGGTGGACGAAAGCCCACCGGGCACTCGCGACGCGCGTCGCTCGCGGCGGCGCCCGCGCTCCGCGGCCTCATGAGATGGGTGCCGCTTCGGGGAGCCGGAGATCATAACCTCGAAGATTCTTGGTCCTTCTCATTTTCTGACCTCACGAAAGACGCCGGGCGGCATGCCGTGGACCTGCCGGAAGCACCGATAGAAGGTTGAGGTGGTTCCAAATCCGGCATGGAGGGCGATTTCGCGCATCGGGAGGGGCGTCGTCACGATGAGTCGCTCTGCCTCTTCGATCTGCTTGGCTCGGAGGTACTCGCGCAGGGGGACGCCGACAATGGAGACAGTGGTGCGGGTCAGGTACTCCGCGTTCCGCTTGAGGAAAGCTGCGAATTCCGAGACGCGCGCGGCGCTCTTGCTCGCGTAGCACTCGTCGAGATAGTGCGCGATGGCGCGGTCGAGACGTTGCCGGTGGGCGTGGGTGAAGGTGCGTGGTTTTCGTTTTCGGCGTGTCATCGCGGAAGACGGAGCCGTGGCGATGACCGCGAGAACCGGCGTACGAGAGAGTGTCGTACGGATGCTGCGTCGTGCTGCGGATGCGGTCATCGCCACGTTCTCCATTTGACGGAGTGGCGGAGACAAACCTTTCCCTACCGCACGATTCGAGGGAATGTGCGGCCCAGGTGCGCGATGGGTTTGGGTTCGACCCACCGCCCCCCGGCGGACTTGTTCGCAAGCACTGATGCGCTGCGCGCGGCGCCTACCAGTGGAGCGCCGGCGTCCTCGCCGGCTGGCCCTGTGGGCGTCCCGCCCACGCGCTCGGGGGCCGCGGCGAGACGCCGCGCCCGCCAGCCGGCGGGACGCCGGCGTTCCGGCCGGGTGGGCAGTCCCTGAAGCTCAGTTGACGAATCCGCACACTGGGAACGAACGGAGTCGACGGATCATCCGCGAAGACGGCCGGAGCAATGAGGATCGCGAGGAGTGCGACCAGAGCTCCGCCCTTGAATGCAGGTCTCATAGGCCCTCCTTCGCCCGACCTCGCTCAGCCGATCGGCGGACCGAGCCGGCCTTGTAACCAGACCCAGAACAGCTCGAAGACCGTGGGCGGTTCTTCCTGCGCTGCAACACCGCCCGGCGGACCAATCCGCACTCCCGGCGGATCGAACGGAGTCGGCGGATCCTCTGCGAAGACGGCCGGAGCCATCAGGATCGCAATGAGTGCGACCAGAGCTCCGCCCTTGAATACACGTCTCATAATTCCTCCTACGCCGGCTTCCGGTAGCCTGTTATTGCGATCTCGCTCAGCCGGTCGGCGGACCGATCCGGGCTTGTAACCAGACCCAGAACAGCTCGAAGACCGTGGGCGGTTCTTCCTGCGCTGCCACGCCGCCCGGCGGGAGTATCCGCACGCTGGAATCGAACGAACCCGACGAATCGTCTGCGTAGACTGTTGGAGCCATCAGGATCGCGATGAGTGCGACCACAGCTCCGCCCTTGAATACACGTTGCATACGTCCTCCTTGACCAGCTTCCGGCTGGCGGTCCGGGAGGGCACCCTCGCATCAGGAGTGGCGGAGAGCGGCGACCTTTATACGAAATCTTCTAGCCAGGCGCTCGAGGAGGACGGACGAACTGTAACGAAGGTTGCCGCTCGGCGCGCCGGAGGAATGCACGGATCGCCTCCACGTCCTGTTTGGTGAGGCGCTTCGCGGAGGCGGCTTCCTTCAGGTAGGCGATGGCGGAGAGCGCCCCCGTGAGCAAGCCCACACTCATGAAAACGGAGAACAAATGCTTCGCAAGGGCCACGATTTCCGTCGTACGATTCAAAGCGAGGAGTCCTTCGGCGACGTCCAGTCCGACGTATGCGGCGTACATCACCATGCCGCGCCTTTCGAATCCGGCAGCAACGTCCCTCATGCGCCGGATCGCCTCATTGAACTTTCCGCCATGGAACATCACGCGAGCGATGCCCCATTCGGTCGCCAGCAGCTCATGGTCGGGTCCGACCTCGCGGAAAATGACCAGTGCCCGGTGGAACAACAGGCTCGCTTCCCCGAAGTTGCTCCGATCGACCTCGCAGTTGCCGGCCGCATATGATCCGCGGGCGATCCAACGCAGACTCCGCGTGTTCTCACCGTGCTCAATGATGCGGCGAAAGACCGTGAGCGCACCGTTCGCGTCGCCCCCCTCGAACATGATGCCGGCTCGCAGAAACGCCGCGTCCATCCGCCGCTTCTCGTCGCCGGCGTGCGTGAACCCGCGCTCCGCGCGCTCGGCCATCACCGTCGCCTCATCCAGTCGCAACTGCGCGTACAACACACTGGCGCGAACGAGCGCCACGATGGAGAGGCCGAGCCCATTGTGCGCCGTCTTTCCGTACGCACGCTCGGCGCGATCGAGAGACTCGAGGGCCTGCGGGAACTGGCCAAGGATCATCTGCGCGTTTGCGCGCTCCTTCCACGCCGTGCCGCGCAGCCGGTACACCGCTAGTGCAGGGTAAAGGTCGTCGGGAAGCGCCTCCGCCACGGAGATCGCAGCGTCGGCGAACGTCAGCGCGACCCGAGGCTTGCTCTCATAGACGCTATGTGCCGCGGTGCACAGCTTTCGCACCACACCGCCTGTCCGGAAGCGCCGCTTCGCCACCAGGGTCGTCCACGCCGTGGTGATCGGGCTCTCGAGGTACGCCTGCAGGAGCACTTCGGCCTCGCGATCCTCATCGGCCACGCGCGTGCCGTACTCCATGAGCGCGGCGTGCGTTGCCGAGCCGATGATCGGCTCCCAGGTGTCCGGCTCCGCTAAGTCGTCCGCGAGATCGTCGTCGCGGATCGCGAAGAAGTCGTGCGCCTCCTGGCACTCGGCACAAGCGGCGAGGTGGGCTTCGATCCCGGCGCGCCGGCCTTCGGCGATGGCGTCGGGTTGAGCGGCGTACAACGCGAGCTCTCCTTCCGGGATGTGGCTCACGTGGGCGGTTTCTCCGTCATGGAGTGATACGCCTCGAGTGCGCGCTTTCGGCACTTTGAAAGGTGGATGAGGACTGTCATCGGCTTGAAGTGCAGGGCGCCCGCGATCGCACCCGTGCTCTCTCCAATGAGGTAGTAGCGGTGGAGCAGATCGCGACAGCGACTCCCGATCCGGGCGAAGAGCCGACGCAGCAGGAGCTTCCGCTCGACTTCGTGGAGGATCGATTCCGTCGGCGTAGCGACACACGCGATCTCGCCGCAGAAGATCGCCTCGCTCGCATCGACGCGACGAAGGTGGTGACGCGCGGCGTTGCAGATGCCCCCCACGAGGTACGGCCCGACGTCATTCACCTCGCCGGCGTTCGTGAAGTACGTCGCGAAGACGTCGTGGACGAGCGGTTCAGCGTCCGACATCGGGATGCCGAACTTCTTGACCGCGATCTTACGGAGCAGCGGGGCAAATTGCAGGTACGCCTCCTCAAACCCCGCCGGCGGACCGTCTCCGGTCCGCATCGCCGGCGGGGTCATGTACGTCGCCTCGTCGGCGTGCACCTGCATCCCTCTCTCTTCACAGGAGTGACGGAGCGAGCCCGTTTCCTACCCCTTTCTCGCTGACAGTCAGGAAATGCGAAGGCGCGCAAAGTCGCGCCGTCAGGAAATGAGAGCAGTGACTCCTCCCTTCCTGCCTTAAAAAGGACGGGCATACACGCCATGATGGCTCAACTCCCTCGCATCCCGCCAACCCACGACATGCTGAAGCGATTTCTCCGCGACCGGCAGCGCTCGGTACCGGCGGATGAGGTCGCGGAGCTCCTGGGCTGGTCTCGGGCGGAAGTGATACGGCAAGCCTCAATGCAGGGCGTGCTGATGCGCGGCAGCGTGCTGCAGTGGAGTACCGCGGCAGGCTGGCTTCTCGACTCATGGCCTCTCCGCCTGCTCTTCGACATCCTCGGCCATGACGGAACGCTCCTCCCGCATGGCCTTCAGCTCCTGCCCGTGCAGTGGGAACTGCCGGCGTACCTCGTCCACGGGCTGCGCATCCAATCGCAGCTCGAGGAGCTTCCCCATCGCGTCGTCCGCCCGACCGAGTTTTCAGACTACCTGTGGGACTTCCTGCATCGCGCACTCGATATCGACACAGCCGAACATTTGAAAGCCGATCCCGACTTCACGGCGGCGTACGAGTTTCCCTATGGAGGTGAGGACGGGTGATCAAGACACTTTTGCGTGCACACGGGAGCGATCGACATGACCTCTGACCCGAGGCGTGAACTTACCGCGGCGGATCTTGGCCGCTCAATGCACCTGCGTTTGCAGCAGTTACGAAACAGCGGCGAACACGTCGAGATCACCGACGACATGGAGGCGATCCTCCTGAACGATCCTTCGTACGAGCGACAGCGCGAAGGAGTCGTGCCCGAGCCGAACCCTGGCATGCTCACCCTGCTTCGAATCGCGCGACGACTTCGCACGGGCGTCTCCGCGATCGTGGGCGAGAGCCCCCACCCGCCGCTGTACGACCACCCACCTTCCGAGCTCGAACGACAACGCCGTAAGGTCCACGCGGCAGTCCAAGGTGTATCGACGCCCTTTACGGCCGTGCTCTATGAGGAGGAGGACGAAGCCGGAACGACGGTCACGGCCTACGTCCCAGAAGTCCCCGGTGCCGTTGCCATTGGGCTTTCGGATGATGAGGCACTGCGACGCCTCGCGATCACGCTCGATGCGATGCTCGTGCGCAATTACGAGCACGCCCGCGCGGGCGCAGAACAGCCGGGTCGCCGTGTCTCCGAGCAGCCGTTCCCGTTCGCATGGCCAGGCGGTGGGAGGGTCTCGTGAGCACGCAAGCATGTGTCCGGTTGACCGGTGCCGCGAGCGATTCCTGCATAATATCTGGAACGCGCCTGGGCTTCGGTGAAACGAAACGATGGACGGAACGAAGAGCACTTTCGCACGCGCCGCCGGGATTGTCCTCATCATCGCAGCCGCAACCCTTGCGATAGACATCGGCTACTGCATCGCGACGGGCCACGACTATCCCTCCGAGCCCTACCGCCCGTACAGGTACTTCGCGGGAGTGCCACTCACCATCGGGTTTGCGGCGGGCCTCTTGTTGACTCGGGCGGAAAAGGCTCGGCGCTGGCTCACCATCGGCTTCATCGTCTCGGCCGTTCTTCTCCTCTACCACACTGCAATCCTTCTTTGGTACCTCTGCCATCGCGTCGTTCCTGTCTAACCGTGCAAAACGCGGCGGTGGTGTTGTTGCTTGGATCGACGCGACCGACAACGGGGATACGAATACGAAGATCAACCCTCGTTGTTCTGCGAACAGGAGAGGCGATGCCATACGGATTCAACGCGGTCATCGCAGGGAAGCGATGAAAAACACGGCTTGGGGGCTCTTGCTTGCGAGCGCCGCGACGTTGTTGTACGTGAGCTACTGCGCGGCCAATATGGATGCTCCGTGGCTGATGCGCGGGACGACCTTCCCGCTCTACTTCACCATTCCCGTCGCGACCGCCGCGGGTGCATTGGCCGTAATGGATTGGCGGTGGCAGCGCGCCGCACGGATCGCCTTCATGATTCTTGCGCTGCTTCTCCTGATCTTCCTCGTCCGCTTCTTCGCGGAAGCGTACGGGGTTGCCCGAACGTACTAACGACAGTCGTTGTGTTCCCGCGGCTTCAGCCTCGGCTCCACGTACGTGACTCCTCGAGAAGTCGTGATGCGCGGATAGCCGTTACGCCCGCGAAAGCGGGCGCTGACGCGCGAAGGCGCGTCCCACAAGGTAGCCCCGGGCTCGGCCCGGGGAACGCGGGGTGTTCGTGGGGTGCGGCCGCGAAGGCGGCCGCCACAACGTTCACGACGTTGGCGCGACATTGTGGCGACCGCCTTCGCGGCCGCGTTGAAATCGAATCTCGTTTTCCCCGGGCCGAGCCCGGGGCTAGATTGCTCGACGCGCCTTCGCGCGTCACCTGTGAACTAGAGTCCACCGGCTGGAGTTTGACCATTGGACGCCGGAAGTGCGCCGGGCAGAATGCCCGCGCCCCATGGCTCATCGCGCCAAGGCACTCCGGTAAGGGGCCGCGGGCATCCTGCCCGCGGTGGACTTTGTTCTGTGGAGCGGTGGACTAAAGCCGCCCTTCGAATGCCTTACTGCACCGCGACCACCGTTCGCAGATGCGTGCTCCCCTTTTCCAGTTCGTCGAGGACGTCGTTGATCGGTTGTTCTTCGAGGGGAATGGTGCGGGTGATGGCGCGGGAGAGGTCGATGGCTCCTGTGCGGGCCAGCTCCAGCAGCTCCACCAGTTCCTCGCGCGTGTGATCGGAGCAGCCGATGATGTGACGCTCGCGCACCAGCAGGTCGGCGAACGGGTTGACTTCCAGGCTGCGCAGGTTGATGGCCACGATCATCAGCCGTCCGCCGGGGGAGAGCGACCGCAGTGCGCCATGGGCCACGTTGGCGTTGCCGGTGAATTCCAGGGCCACGTCCACTCCGCGGCCGTCGGTGGCGCCGAGGAGGGCCCGGTGGACGGGGACTTCCCGCGAGTCGACGGCTTTGGCGCCGAAGCTCTCCGCGAGGGCAAGCTTCTCGGGGACGACGTCGACGGCGAAGACTTCCGAGGCGCCCAGGGCACGCGCGAGCTGCACGCCTGAAACACCCAACCCTCCGAAGCCGAGGATGGCCACCGACTGCCCTTTCTGCAGACCGGACAGGCGCAGCGCGTGATAGGCCGTGGCGGTGGAGCACATCATGATGGCGGCGGTGTCGGAGCTCACCTCATCGGGAATGGGCACGGCGTTCACCGCGGGGATGAGGATTCGCTGCGCGTACCCACCATCCCTCTGGCCGCCCAGCATGGCCCCGGTGGAGCAGAACTGCTCGCCGTAGAGGCGGCAACGCTCGCACTCTCCGCAGGAGACGAGGTAGTGCAGGGCCACGCGATCTCCGCGCTTGACGGAGGTCACGCCCTCGCCCACCTCGGACACGATGCCGGCGATCTCGTGGCCGAGGGTGAGCGGCAGTCCGGTGCGCGTCGCGTCCGCGCGGTAGTGCGCGTCGGTGTGGCAGATGCCGGCACGCTGGACGTCGACGACGACCTCCCCGGCACCGGGGGCCAGGTCGGCAACTTCGCGGGCGGCGAGGGGTTGGGCGGCTTGAAGAAGCTGGATGGCTCGCATGGCCCGTCATCCTACTGCGGTCCGGGAAAAGAAAATGGGTCGTACGCGCGCCGCCGAATGCGCTGGCGAGGTCGTCCGCAGGCCGCCTGAACGGGCTGTGCCTGCCTACTCCTCGGTGACCGCGAAGTAGATCGCCACCGGCGCGAGCGTGAGCAGTGTGGCCAGGCCCAGGAGGAGGGGCAGACTCCAGAACTTGCTCGCTTCGTTCGTGGGGAGCGAAAGGTCGAGAGTGGCGATCCATCCCGCCAGCGTGGGCAGGCCTCCAAGGAGGATCACGGCGATGGCCGCGGCCACGAACACGGTCCCGATCTGAACCGCCGAGACGGTACGCGTGGCGGTGCGATTCGCTTCTTCGCGAGCACGCCGCTCGATGCGCCACCAAACGCCGCCGGACGACGGGATCGGCGCGTGCCGCATGGCTGTGGTGGCATCCTCGAAGATGGCGCCGGCGACGAGAAGCAGTTCGCCGCAGGACGGGCAGGAGGCGACGTGCAGGGCCAACTCGTCCTGTGGCTGCTGACCGAGGCCGAGCCGGTCCAGCAGTTCCTGTTCGCGGGAGCAAGAGTCAAGCATGACGCACCTCTCCTTTCAACAGGCCGGCCAGCTTCTTCCGTGCGCGGAAGAGGAGGGTGCGGATGCTCTGGGTCTTCAGTCCCAGGGTCTCGGCGATTTCGTGATGCGAAGCGCCTTGTGCATAAGCGAGCCACAGCAACTCGCGCTGTTTCGGCTCGAGATGAGCCATGGCCCGCGCCAGATCCGTTCGTCCTTCCACGCGGGCGCCTTCGCGGTTCTCGACGACCAGCATGCTGTGATCGTCTTCTTCGGGCAGGGCCACGGTGTAGGCGTGACGGCGGTGGCGCATGGTGTCGCGAGCGAGGTTGGTGGCGATGAGGAACAGGGAATTGCGCCGGTGACGCTCGTCCACGTGCCGATCGCCGAGTTTGTAGAAGCGGTAATACGCCTCCTGCAGCAGGTCGTCGGCCAGTTGCCGGTCGCCGGTGATGCGCGACAGATAGGCCCAGACGCTCCGCGCCGTTCTCTCGTAGAAGGCGCGGAACGTCTCTTCATCCATCACGACCAGCGTCTCCGCCGCGTGGCTGCGAACGTCGGAGAGCGTCGTCTCGTCCATGGCCATGGTGACGCGCATCGCACTATCTTCCCACGTCGTCCGGCAACGCGGCAGGCGATTCCCACAGGCCGAGGCGGCGGGAGAGCGCGTAGGAGGCGAAGGCCGAGGCCACGAATCCGATGCCGAGGGAGAGCGCCAGCACTCCGAATCCCGAGAGCGCCTGGGCCGATTCCTTGTCCACGATCGACCAGCCCACGAGCTTGAGGCCGATGCCGAAGGCGGCGATCACCAGTCCCACCTGCACGGACCAGAGAATGCGACTGACCGGTGCGCTCACAGGGCGCGTCTGCTCGAGGCCGATGTTGGGGTTGAGCTCCAGAAGGCGCTTGCCGCTTTCGGTCTGCACGTACTTGAGCAGGTCTTCATTGGAGGCAAAGCGGTCCAGCAGTTTGCCCTGCACTTCGGCCTGTACACGGGAGACGCGGCTCCAGCGCCGCTGCTCGACGAGGGTGCGGATGAGCCAGGCCAGGGCCAGGATCACGGTGAGCATCACCATGAAGATCGTGGCGTTCTCCAGGAAATCGCGACGAAAGCGCGTGCTGGCATCCTCCGGCAAGGCGTCGCCGGAGATGTAGACGTCATCGAGGAAGAAGTGAGGGCTGTGTGCGACCTCGGGGTGCTGCGTGATGAATGCAGCCAGCGAAGGGTAATGTCCGAGGTAAGCCGGATTGGTCCAGAGCATCGGATCGAGCTTCAACACTTTGCCCACTTCCGGCGGAAGACGGCGCAGGACTTCGTTGAGCTCTTCGCGGGTCTGGTGGCTGTCGACTTCGCGGACCAGAACCGTCGTGCCGGTGGCGGCTGTGGTGGTGTTGTGGGTCTCGGTGTTTTCCTGGGCGGTGGCGACACCTGCCAGGATGATGGCGATGAAGGTGATGAATACTCCCCGGATCCTCTGGGCGGTCATGGGCGACTCCTTTGCCCACTTGATACGGACCAGGGGGAGGATGGTGGACACCCGACGTCCCGGATTGAGAATTGAGAATTGAGGATTGAGGACGACCGGATTGAGGATTGAGGATTGAGAATTGAGGACCCGGACGTTGGGGCGCGGGGTTAATCCTCAATCCTCAATCCTCAATCCCGCGAAGCGGTCAGGCCCTTCGTCTGCCGCCGCCGCGGATCAACCTCAGGACGAACAGCAGGACCACCGCGCCGATGAAGGCGACGAAGATCGTGCCCCCCAGCCCGGCGAAGGGGGTGTGGATGCCGAGTTTGGCAAACAGCCAGCCGCCGACGAAGGCGCCGATGATGCCGATGATGATGTCGCCGATGATGCCGTATCCCGTGCCGCCCATGACCACGGAGGCCAGGACGCCGGCCACGAGTCCGACGATGAGCCAGGTGATGATATCCATCCTCTTCTCCTTCGACTGCCAGGCCCGGACGGCTGGCAGCGCTGGTTGACAAGCCTCGGGGCATGGTTCGGTCGCTCCGAGGCAACTGTGGTACCGCGCACTTTCTTAGTGCGGGTCCGTCTTCGTCTGTTCCTGGATCTCCTTGCCCGCCGTTTCCATGGCCGTCCCGGTTGCATGGGCGGCATCACGTGCGGCGTCGCCCGCGGCTGCCGTGGCGTTCGTGGTGGCATCGTGAACCGCCGCGGTGTCGACGGTGGGGACCGTCGCGGTGACGGTGGTCGTGGAGACCGTGCTGGTGTCGTCGACCGTGGTGTGGGTCTCCTTGGTGCAAGCTCCGAACATCAGGACCAATGCCGCCGCCGGAATGATCAGTTTCTTCATGGGATGTCTCCTTGTCTGGCGTACACAGCAAAAAGCGAACCCGACCGGGTTCGTCACACCACGGCGGCCTCGTCCAGTTGCAGTGTGCCGGCGTCCGCGTCGAGGGTGGCGGTGATTCCGAGCGGGAGGGTGAGCTTCTGCTCGATGTGACCGAAGGCGAGGCCGGAGATGGCGGGGGCCGGTCCGCCGCCGAAACGGTCGCGGAGGATGTCTTCGAGGCTGAAGGAGGTGGCTTTGCACTCGGTGCAGCGGCCGAAGACGAAGCCGGCCAGGTGCGCGAACTTTCCTCCCTGCGCCAGTTGCGTGAGCATGCGATCCACGCTGTAGATCTCCTCGCGGATGTCTTCCGTGAAGAGGATCGCGCCGTCGGTCTCGATCTCATAGGGAGTGCCCATGAGCGCCGCCAGGAGGGTGAGATTTCCTCCCACCAGTCGTCCGGTGGCCTTGCCCGGAGCGAGGTGGAGGACGCGGTTGGCGCGATCGACGAGGTCGGTCGCTTTCTTCGCCGGGGGAGCCAGCAATCCGGCCGGTTCCGGAGTCATGACCACTTTGCGGAAGTTGTCGAGCGAATAGGGCTCGAAGGTCGAGCCACCCACGGGCCCGTGAAACGTGACCAGTCCGGTGCGCTGGTGGATGGCGTTCAGCAGGGCGGTGATGTCGCTATAGCCGATGAGCACCTTCGGCTTTTTCGCGATCAGCTCGTAGTCGAGATAGGGAAGGACGCGGGGGCTGCCCCATCCTCCTGTGTAGCAGATCACGCCGGAGACGGAGTCGTCGGCGAACATCCGATTCAGGTCGTCCGCGCGATCCCGATCGTGGCCGGCGAAGTAACCGTGGCGGTCGTAGGCGTGCGGCCCGATCTTCACTTTGAAGCCGATGGCTTCGAGGGTTTCCTTGGAGAGGGCGATGTCGTCGCCGTCGAGGGTCAGTGAGGCGGGCAGGACCAATCCGACCGTGTCGCCGGGGCTGAGCCGCCGGGGTTTGACGATGCGACGGGCGGGAGGGACGGCGCGTGATGGCGCGGCCAGGGTCGCGGCGGTGGCGAGAGAGACCAGGCGGGCGAAGTCGCGACGGTCGATCATTCCCGTATTCTGGCACCGTTGAATGACTCGACAGGGCTCCCGCCTCATCCTGGTATCCCTCATACTGACGTCATGAAACGTCTGGCCACGCTTTTTCTCCTGGGCTTCTTTGCCTGGACGGCGCTCGCGCACGAGTCGGCGACCGTCATCACGACGGTGATTCTCGTGCGTCACGCCGAAAAGAATCTCAATCCCGCGCTCGTGGATCCGCCGCTCACTCCCGAGGGCCTGGCCAGGGCCATCGAGCTCGCACACGTGCTGGCCGGGACGAAAGTGGATGCGATCTTCACCACGCCGTTCACCCGCACGCGCCAGACGGCCGCTCCGCTCGCCGACGTCAAAAAGCTCGTGCCGGTGGAGGTCAAGACCGGTCCTGATTACGCCACGGATGTCGCCGCGAAGATCCGCGCGAATCACAAGGGAAAGACGGTGGTGGTGATCGGTCACTCGAACACGACCCAGCAGGTGATTCAGGCGCTGGGCATCGCCGACGCACCGGCCATCCCCGAGTCCCAGTACGACAATCTCTTCATCGTCACCATCGCCGAAGGGCTGGAGCCGCGACTGGTGTCACTGCGCTACGGCGCAGTGGCTCGCTAGGGCGGCACGGCCTCGGTCGTCGTCGAGTCGTCGGGTCGTCGGGTCGTCGGGTCGTCGAGTCGTCGAGTCGTCGAGTCGCCATGAGGGGAGTCTCATAGGTTCACAGGCTCACAGGCTCATAGAGACTCGTCCGGCGCCCCCCTGTACTACTAACCCCAAAATTTTCGCGAGACGCGGAGATTCTCCCGCCGCCGTAGGCGGCATCAGAGCAGTAGCACCCGGCTTCAGCCGGGTGACGGATGAGGCTCATTCATCAGCCCGCGTAGCGGGCGACAGACTCACGCAACCCGCTCCTGTCGCCCGCTACACGGGCTCACTCAAATTAGCGCTTTCTCCACCCGGCTTCAGCCGGGTGCCTGGAGTTTGGACGTTTCGGCAGGCTCGGGGCTGTGGCCTCGACG
>JBDTOZ010000375.1:0-3960 GCA_039932995.1 Acidobacteriota bacterium
AATCTTCATCGTCGGCGGCGTCGCGGGACGCGCGCGCACTGTACACCACCGTCTTCACATGGTTGCTGGTTGCTGGTTGCTGGTTGCTGGTCGAACGTTTCGCGTGGCCGGTCCTTCCATCCGATGCCGGAAGCCTTCCTCGCCCGCCGGAAACCCCAGACAACCAGCAACCAGCAACGGTCTCTGATATCGTTCCAGCCATGCGCCGAAACGGACTCATTGCATTCGCGACCATCCTGTTGGTGGACCGGAACCTGCGTGCTAAGATTCCAAACTCTTGATTACACAAGACATCGGGCGGGAGGCGACTTGCCGACTGACAAGAACACGCCGAAGGAACTGAAGGTCACGGATAAGCGAATCTTCACAGCCGACGGCGACATTCGCGACGAGTTCAAGGAAGAGATCAAACCGGTTGCGCCGTCGCCAGCGGCGGCACCGAGCGCGCCCACGCCTCCCTCGGCGTCCGACGCGAAGACAGACAGCGTCACTCCCGAGGAGAGGCGACAGCGCCACGATCCCCCGCCGTCCGGCGAGGACCGCCGGCGCACGCTCGCCGACAAGGCCAGCAATCCCGCGACCCCGTTCACCAACTTCATCGAGCCGCTCATCGCCCAGGCCTACATGTCTCTGGGGATGCTGCGCAATCCGTATCAGCCCCAGGCGAAGATCGAAGTGGGAGCGGCCCGGCAGATGATCGAGATCCTCACCCTGTTGAAGGAAAAGACCGCCGGCAACCTCACCCCGGACGAGCAGGATTTCCTGGAAACCCATCTGGGCGAGTTGAAGCTCGCGTTCGTGCAGCGCACAAAGAGCATTTGAATGAAAGGCCGTCTCGCTGCCGTCTCGCTCGCCCTCCTCGCCCTGGCGATGACGGAGAGCCTGTATGCGCAGCAGATCGCTCCCCGCGACATCTGGATGCAGGCCACCGCCGCGGCGCGCGAAGGCGACTTCGACCTGGCCGCGAAGAAGCGGAGCGAGCTCGTGGCCGCGGGCCGCAGCTATGGCATCCGCTCCTTCCCCGCCTACGCGGCCGGCGCGGCGGCGATGGCCGGTGAACCAGCCAAAGACGCCCGCGAGCTCGAGCAGTGGGCCACGAAGACCGCGCGCGAGCTCGACGCGCGATCTCCCGCGGTGGCCTTCAATGAGGCGGACCGGAAGGCACGCACGGCCGGCTGGAGCGGTGCGCTTCCGCAGACGATGCAGGGGTTCCTGCGGGTCTTCGGCAACTATCGCTCCCGAGTCCTGACCCGCGCGGATCTGTTTCTGGTCGCGTCCGCGGCGGTCCTGGTCGCGGCGATCGTCTTCGCCCTGGCACTCTTCATCCGCTACGGCCGATCGCTGGCCCACGACCTCCGGGAAATGCTCGGCAGGCTCATGAGCGGAGGCTCGGTCTCGGTGCTCGCCTTCGCGCTGTTGTTCCTTCCGCTGTTCCTCTGGCTTGGACCGATGTGGCTCCTCTTCTACTGGGCGGCCGTTTTCTTCGGCTATGCCGGTCCGGCGGAGCGCATCGCCATCGTGCTGCTGCTCGTGCTCGTGGCCCTGGTGCCGATCGTCGTCGACGCCAGCGCGCACACCATCGCCGGCGTGGACGGCCCGGTCGTGGCCGCGGCCATCGCCAGCACGGACCAGGCCTATCATCCGGAGGCTCTGCGCCGCCTGCAGGAGTTGCTGGCCGTGGTGCCTGACGACCCCGTGCTGCACGTGCTGGTCGGGAACCTGCTCTCTTTCGATGGCCTCGAGGAACAGGCCGCCTTTCACTACCGTCGGGCCATCGAGCTCCAGCCCAATAACGCCGGCGCGCATGTCAATCGCGGCAATCTGTATTTCCTGAACAACGAGTTTCAGGCGGCCATCAACGAGTATCAACGCGCCGAAGAGGCGGATCCGAAGCTGGCCACCGCTTTCTACAACCACTCCATCGCCGCGGGCGACCTGTACAAGTTCGACCTGCAGGAAGAGATGCTCAAGCGGGCCCGCAGCGCGGACGACACGTTCGTGGAGCGCATCCGCAGCGAGCAGCAACCGCAGCGAATCGTCCTGTACAAGCCGCCCATCGAACAGGCCTGGGCGGTCAGCGAGCGCGTATCGAAACGCCCCGCCGCGCGCGCGCTCTTCGGGAACTACTCGAGCTTCGAGCCGATGCGCAGCGCCACCAGCCCACTGACCATCGGGGCCGCGGCTTCGCTGCTGCTCCTCTTGCTGCTCTTCTTCACACGACGCCGCAACGGCTACGCGAACGCCTGCATCAAGTGCGGGCGCACGTTCTGTCATCGCTGCAAATCAGCCAGAGAGAGCGCCACCTACTGCACGCAGTGCATCCACATCTATCTCAAGCGCGACGGGGTGTCGCTCGACACCAAGCGCCAGAAACTGGAAGAAGTCGGGGACCATCAGGCGGGCATGACGCGGCGCAACCGCATCTTCGCCACCTTCCTCCCCGGCTCGGCCCAGCTCCTGGAAGGACGGACCGTGTCCGGCCTGCTCGGCCTGCTCCTGTTTGCCGGATTCGTGATCATGGCCGTGCTGGTCGGGCGTCTGGCCCCGGCCATCGGTCCTGTGGCCGAGGTCGCGCAGATGCTGGTGCGTGTGGCGGCCATCGCCATCGCTGTCGTGCTGTGGATGACCTGGTCCCTTCCGGTTTACCGCCGGAGGTCGGCCGTTTAGTGGCACTGGAAGGGACGCTTCGCGACTTCAGTCTGGCAGACATCTTCCAGCTCATCGGTCTGCAGAGGAAGACGGGCGTGCTGACCCTCCGTGGCAAGGACGACACCGTCACCGTGACCTTCCTGGACGGCAAGGTGGTCGGCGCGGACTCGCTCAACCGGCGCCTCGAGAACCGTCTGGGGACGGTGCTCATGAAGACCGGCTTCCTCAGCCAGGATCAGCTCAATCGCGCCCTCGACATCCAGAAAGAGACCCTGCAGCGTCTCGGCTTCATCCTCACCCACTACGGCATCATCTCGCAGGACTCCCTGCGCGAAGCGATCCAGTTGCAGATCATGCAGATCGTCTATCGCCTCTTCCGCTGGAAGGACGGCGATTACCACTTCTCGCAGGAAACGACCATCGAGTACGACCGCGACCACGTGGTCCCGATCAGCGCCGAATCGATCCTGATGGAAGGCGCGCGCATGATCGACGAGTGGCCGATCATCGAGAAGCGCGTCCGCTCCTACGACATGGTCTTCCGCAAGAAGCTCACCGACCAGGAGATCGTGGTGGTCGGCGCGGGCGATGCGGACGAGATCGACTTCGACGACTCCACCTCGCATCGCCGCCGGCGGGGAGGATTGTCCGGCGACAAGATCCGCATCTCCCAGGAAGAGAAGTCGATCTACGACCTCGTGGACGGAACCATGACCGTCAGCGACGTCGTGGAAGTGTCGCGCCTCTCCGAGTTCGACACCAACAAGGCTCTCTACGAGCTCCTCACCCGCGATCTGATCGAGGAAGTGCGTGGCCCCAGTGCCGCGGCCGTCATCGCGCAGGCCACCCCGGTCGACGAAACGGAAGTCGCCGAGACTCCCGTCCCGCTGCCCCTGGTGCTGGTGCTGATGCTGCTCGCCGTGGCCTCGCTGGTCACGTCCTTCAAGAACCCGCTCAACTCGCTCCGGCCGTTCCAGGGAGGAGCCCCTCCGCTCGGAGAGACGCGCAAGGCCATCTCCATGCAGCGCATCGAAAGCCTGGGTCAGGCCATCGATCGCTACAGCGACAACCACGGACAACTCCCCCTCGAGCTCAAGCAACTGACCCCCGCCTACGTCAGCCCCTCCCTCCTTCACGACCCCTGGGGCAATGAGTACAAGTACATCCCCACCGCCGAGCGCTACCTGGTCATCGGCTATACGCGCGAAGGCAAACCGGACACGGACCTCTACCTCGAGCGCGTGCTCGACACCTCCGGCCCGATCACCACCACCCGGCCCCAGACGGGCGGCATCCGTCTGATCGAGTAAC
>JBDTOZ010000376.1:0-2548 GCA_039932995.1 Acidobacteriota bacterium
CCGCGGCTGCGCGAAGAGCTCGCGGCGCGAGGGATCGACCTGGCGGGACCGAGCGACGTCATGGCTTCTCGAGGATGACCACGTTGCTGAACCCGCCTCACGCGATTTCAGCGAGCAGGCTGCTGGCGCTCTCTTCGAGGAACGCGATGGCCTGCTCACGGCTCACGGTGGGAAAGTTGTCCAGGAACTCTTCCAGCGTCTCACC
This sequence comes from Acidobacteriota bacterium, assembly GCA_039932995.1. Taxonomy (GTDB): domain Bacteria; phylum Acidobacteriota; class Thermoanaerobaculia; order Gp7-AA8; family Gp7-AA8; genus QHVT01. Next base: position 206 of record JBDTOZ010000376.1, read on the forward strand.
ACTCTCGAGGTAGACAAGCAGCGTCCGCACGGGCACGCGAGTTCCGACGAAGACCGGCGTACCTCCGAGAATGTTTGCGTTCGAGTGAACGATTTGTGCGCGGTCCATGGGAATCCCTGCATAGGATACCCCGGCCAGGGCTGACCCCGGGCCTGGCGGGCAGTTCGACTCCTCCCCCATATAATCCCGGCGCTTTCTTGGGAGGCTTTGCGAAATGACGAAGAAAATCGCCGTCGTGCCGGGTGACGGCATCGGGCCGGAAGTGATCGACGCGGGGATGCGCGTCCTCGAGCGCGTGAATGAGGTCCGCGGCCTTGGCCTGGAGTTCGTTCACTTCGGCTGGAACGCCGACGAGTACCTGCGCACCGGCATCTCCATGCCCCCCGGGGCCATGGAAGACATCCGCGACAACTACGCCGCGGTTTACCTCGGGGCGTTCGGCGATCCCCGCGTGCCGGACATGAAGCACGCCGCGGACATCCTCCTGGGCATGCGCTTCCAGCTCGACCTCTACGTGAACTACCGGCCCGTCAAACTCCTCGACGAGCGGCTCTGCCCGCTCAAAGGCAAAGGGGTCGACGACGTCGACTTCGTGATCTTCCGCGAGAACACGGAAGGGGCCTACGTGGGCATGGGCGGCATCTTCAAGAAGGGGACGCCGGACGAGATCGCCGTGCAGGAGGACGTATCGTCGCGCAAGGGCGTGGAACGGATCATCCGCCACGCCTTCGCGTTCGCGAAGAAACACGGCCGCAAGTCCGTGTGCATGTCCGACAAGAACAACGTCATGCGCTTCGGAGGCGACCTCTGGCTGCGCACGTTCGAGGAGGTGGCCCTGGAGTATCCGGAGATCGAGCACTTCCACATGTTCGTCGACGCGCTGACCATGCAGATGGTGCGGGCTCCGGAGATGTTCGACGTGATCGTCACCAACAACATGTTCGGCGACATCGTCACGGACCTCGGCGCCGCGCTGCAGGGAGGCCTGGGCGTGGCCGCGTCGGGCAACATCCATCCCGGCCGGGTCTCGCTCTTCGAGCCGATCCACGGCAGCGCGCCCAAGTACGCCGGCAAGGACATCGCCAATCCGCTCGGCGCCATCCTCACCGCGGCGATGATGCTCGACACTCTTGGCTACGTCGACGAAGGCAGGCGGATCGATCAGGCCGTGACGGAGACCATCCAAGCGGGCCAGACCACCAGCGACCTCGGTGGAACGCTCGGGACGAAGGCGGCGGGGGAGGCGGTCTTGCGGCGGCTGAACGTCTGAACGTTTGGGGGCGCCTGACCGTGATGCGCCGGTGGCTGCCAGGGAGCGCGGGATAAATCGAGGGACCCAATGGTAGGCTCCCGCACATGCTCACCGTACTGATCGTGGACGACAATGCGAGCTTCCGCTCGCAGGCCGCGCGCTTGTGCAATGCGGAGGGTTTCTCGACCGTCACGGCCGGCTCTCTTTCGGAGCTGGCCACCGTGTTGAGCACGACCACGCCCGATCTGGCGCTGGTCGACATCGAGCTCCCGCAGATCCCCGGGCATCGCCTGGGAGCGCTCATCCGCTCGCGGCAGAACGTGCCCATCGTGCTGGTCTCAGCCCTCGACGAGAAGCACGTGCGCCGTCTCTTCGAAGCCTCCGATGCCGACGGCTGGATCTGCAAGCCGCTCACACGCGACAAACTGATCGGCGCGGTCACCAAGTTCGTCGTGGCCCGCGGCCGCACGGCCGGACCGTCGGACGTGGCGGCCACCAGGAGCTCCGGCGCGGGCCGCGTGCTGCTCATCGAGGACGAGCCGATGATCACCGACCGCATCGAAGCGGTCCTGGGCAGCTACTCGGTCACGTCGGTCGCAGAAGGCGACACGGCCATCCAGCAATTGGAGAGCAGCGACTTCGACTGCATCCTTCTCGACCTCATGCTCCCGCACCTGAGCGGCTTCGACGTGCTGCGCTACCTCATGCTCCGCAAGAGCGCCCTGCTCCGCCGTACCTTCATCATGACCGCCGCCACCGACGAATCGCTCCAGTTCATCGAGCGCGACGCCGTGGCCGGCGTCCTCCGAAAACCCTTCGAGATCGGCTCCCTGCCCGACCTGGTGGCCCGGGTGGTGGGCGAACCGGATTGAGGATTGAGAATTGAGGATTGAGGATTGGTGAAACGGATTGAGGATTGAGAATTGAGGATTGAGGATTGAAACCGGCGCGAAGGACGAGCGTCGTTTTCGCCGGTCTCTCTCAATCCTCAATCCTCAATCCTCAATCCGGTTCACCCCAATCCTCAATCCGGCTGGCAGTACTGGACCGGATCGGCGTTCTGCACGATGAGCGCGTTGGCGCCGGCGCGG
>JBDTOZ010000377.1:0-7500 GCA_039932995.1 Acidobacteriota bacterium
GTTAGAAGCTCAATCGCACTCCGAACCTTGCGCTCGTGGGTGCCGTGCGCAGGACGGGTTCGCCGTAGCCCGGATTCACGGGGGTCGGAGAGGCGTTGTCCGATTCCTGGAAGCCCCATCGCTGGTCGAGCAGGACGGGGCGTTGCGTGTTGAGCAGGTTGAAGACATCGAGCAGCAGGTTCAGCTCCACCCCTCCCAGGTCCAGCGGATAGCCGAGGTGAACGTCCATGTCGTAGTTGCTCGGCGTGCGGCCCTCGCCTCCGCGGTTGGTGAGGAAGAACTCGTAGCGGCCGTAGGCATCGGAGTAGCCGTAACGGGTCAGGGGCGTGCCGCTGCGCCAGTAGGCCGAGGCCCCGATGTTCAGGCGAAACGGCGTGTTGTAGACACCCGACACCTTGAACTGGTGGCGGCGGTCATTGGAGAGCGGGCCCTTGTTGGTGATCTTGGTGAGGTCGCTGCCGTTGGTGAAGAAGTCGAAGTAGTCGTAAGCCGCGCTGATGTTCGGGTCGGCGCCGACGTTCGTGAACGGCGCGTACTCCCCGTCGAAGTTGCCGTCCAGTTTCGAATAGATGTACGAGGCCATGCCCTGCCAGTTGTTGGAGAAGCGCTTGGTGGCGTCCAGTTGCACACCCTTGTACGTCCGCTTCGGATCGGGGGCGTCGTACACCGACTCGTAATCGAGACCGAGCACCTGCGACATCAGCCCCTCGCCCGGGTTGCCGATGCAGTACGTCCCGTCGAAGTCACAGAGGAAGTCTTCGATGACCTGCCCGTAGTTGCGGTAGATGCCTTTGACCCCGACCGCCAGATTGGGCCGGATCTCGCGCTCGTAGCCGAGGATGAACTCGTTGATGTACTGGTTCTCGAGATCGGGATCGGCCGGCGTGACCAGGCCACCCAGGATCTGCGAGCTCGTGTCGAAGTCCGACTCCGCGGCCGCGTCGGGAGCAAGGCTGGTGGCGCTGTAGTTGATGATGCGCGGCTGGCGCTCATACGAATAGGAGCGGATCACCAGGTCCATCGGGATCTCTTCGTAGAACCGGCCGGCCGAACCGAAGACCTTGGCGGTGTGGTTGCCGCTGGGATCGAACACGAACCCCAGTCGCGGGGCGAAGTCCTTGTCGAGATCGATTTGCACGACACCGGCCGCGTCGACGATCTGCTGGCGATCCCAGCGCAGCCCGTAGTTGATGGACAGCCGGTCGTTCACGGTCCAGCGGTCCTGCAGAAACGCGGTCGTGCCTTTGTGCTCGGGCGAGGCGTTCAGTGCGGAGGTCGGCGCGTTGGCCAGCGTGGCGTCGGGCGTGGTCCAGTAAAAGTGGCGGTAGATCGGCTTGGCCGGATTGACGTTGTTCGCGAAGACATCGATCTGCTGGCCGCCGGACATGAACTTCGAGACAGTGGCCTGCTCCTGCTGGAATTCGAGGCCGCCCTTGATCTCGTGCGTGCCGGCGAGCAGGAGAGCGGAGGCCGCGTAGTGTTTGCGGTCGAAGTCCTTGTCCTGCACGAGTCCGAAGCCGCCGGTCTGGAAGAAGTCGTTCTCCGTATCGCGGAACTGCACGGCGCTGCCGGCCTCGCTGGCCGGACCGACGGAGTTCTTCTCGCTGTGTTGGGCGAACTGGCCGGAAAGGATCCATTGCCCGGCGAAGGAGCCGTCGTAACGGAGCGCGTAGTCGCGGCCGCCGAAGTCCTGGCGGCCCAGGTAGGTGGACTCGTCGCCGTTGAGCGTGTGGTTGGCGTCGTTGATGGCGCCTGTGTCGACGCGCGGGTCCTGCAGGAAGGTCAGAACCACGGACTGGTTCATGGCCGCATTCCAGGTGAGTTTCAACGACGCCAGGTCGCGATCGCTCTCCGACGTCTCGATCTGACCCTCGCGCGGTCCGCCCGGAAGCGCGCTGTCGAGTGAGTTCTGCACTTTGTCGTAGGCGCCGAAGAACCAGAGCTTGTCCTGCATCAACGCGCCGCCGAGGTCGAAGCCGTAGTCCTTGCGCGTGAAGCCGTCGATGGTGCCGGAGGTAGAGACGACTTCGTTGGCGTCCGCCTGCAGTGAATCCGAGTCGTAGTAGCCGAACAGATCGCCCTGCAACTCGTTGCCGCCGGACTTGGTGATGACGTTGATGATGCCGCCCGTGGCCCTTCCGAACTCGGCCTCATAGCCTCCCGTCTTCACGTCCACTTCCTGGATGAACTCGAAGTTCAGCTCCTTTCCCTGGAAGCCGTACTCCATGTTGGTGGTGTTGACGCCGTCCACATAGAAGGCGTTCTCGGCGCCGGAGGAGCCGTACACGGTGATCGTGTTCTGGGTGGGATTGGAGGGATTGGCGTCCGATGAAACGCCGGGCGCAATCTGGACGATGGACGAATAGTTGCGCCCCGTCGGAATCGACTCGATGGCCCGTTCGTCGAGGTTGGTCCCCAGCGTGGTGGACGTGGTATCGAGCACGGGAGCCGCGGCCATCACGGTCAGCTCCTCGGAGATGGCCGCGGGACGCAATGTCGCGTCGAGCGTCGCATCCTTGCCCAGAAAGACCCGCACCTCCCCCCTCTTCTCATTGGCGAATCCGCTCAGTGTGAAACTCACCCCGTAGAGACCCGGCGGCAGCAGGACGAAGCGATATGCGCCATTCGCGTCGGTGACGTCATTGTGGACGCCCATCAACGAAGGACTGCTCACCTCCACCGTCACTCCGGGCAGAGCGGCGCCGGAGGAGTCGGAAACCGTTCCGAACAGACCACCCGTGGTCTGGGCAAAGGCAAAGGGAGTGACGAGAAGAAGGACGAGGATCCGAAGGAAAGGCATGTGGACCTCCTGTACGACGGTTGGACGTGTACCGCGGAGTCTAGCGCAGTCCGGCTTTCCTTCAGGCCGGCTCCCGCCTTCAGGGCGCCTTCAGCGTGGGGTCGAGTTTCTGCGCTCTGGCGAAAGCATCTGCCGCGGCCTGCTCGTGGCCGAGACAGCCTTCAGCCGCGGTGATGGCGGCCCAGCCGAGCGCGGTCTCGCGGGTGATCGCACGAAAATCGGCGAGCGCTCCGGCGCAGTCATGGGCGCGCAATCGCGCGATGCCCCGCACGCTGAGCAGGTCATCGAGGTTCTGCCGTGCGGAGGGATAGTGCGGGTCGAGGCGTAGCGCTTCGACGAACGCGCGTTCCGCCTCATCGACGCGTTTGGCCTCGCGCAACAGGAGGCCCTCGTTGTTGAACGACTGCGGCGTGCGGGTGGACGTGGTGCCGGCCGGCGCCGGTGCGGTGGAGGAGAGGTAGCCCAGCGCCTCGAGCTTGGCCACGCTCTCGTTCGTCGATCCGGCCGAGCGGACCGGCGCCGGTCGCCGCCACACTCGCCGATAATCGAAGGTGTCGCGGCCGGGCAGTCCGAGGATGTCCAGCAGCATCGGACAGACCTCGACCACGTGCGCCGGGGCCAGGCGTGCACGATCGCGGGGATAGCGCAGCCACACGCCCTCCTGTCGATGCCACTTCGCGGCCGTGGCGGTGGCCGTGCTCGACTGGTCGTGCATGCCGCCCCAGTCGAATCCGTGGTCGGAGGCGATCACGAGCTGCGCATCCATTCCGTCCGCCAGGGCGCGGTATTCACCCACGATCGTATCGATGCGGCGGAAGTAATCGCGCGCGCGCGCAAGGTCGCCGGAGGTCAGGTGCCCGATCTCGTCCGTCCCCTGGAAGTAGATGATCGAGAGGTCCGGCTTCTGCTCGCGGATCGTGGCCAGCGCGCGCGCATGGAGCAGATTCGTGGCCTCCACGTAGTCGCGCGGAAGGTCGCGATCCGTGAGCACGATCCCCTCCTCGGCCGGATACGTGGCCCACATCCCGAACACCGCCACGCGCTTTCCGCCCGCGCGCGCCATGTTCCAGAGGGCCGGCACGGCGCGCTCGTCGGAGGTGATCGGCTCCTGCTGGCGCGTGAGGGGCGAGTAGCGCGTGAAGTCGAGAATGCGATGCTCGAGAGGGGAGACGCCGGTCATCATCGAAGTCCACACGAGCGGAGAGAGCGGCGGATGTTGGGTGAGCAGCACGCGCGTCTCGGCGCGCGCCACGATCTTCGCCAGCTCCGGCATCGTGCCGTCGGCCATGAAAGGCTCGAGCAGCCGCCAGTCCGCACCATCCAACCCCACGAAGATCACCGGCGAGCCGGGATGGGAGCGATCCACAACGGTGCGTGACGCGCCGGGAGGGAGGTCGCGCGAGCAGGCCACGGTCAGAAGGAGCGCGAGAGCAATGCGTCTCATAGGCTCACAGGTCCATCGTCTCACAGGGTTGCGGCGCTCCCTGGAGACTGTGAGACTGTGAGCCCATGAGAGTGCGCATCATTCTGGTCGACCCACAGGACGCCGGCAACGTCGGCGCGGCGGCGCGGGCGATGAAGAACTTCGGCATCACCGATCTCTGGATCGTGGGCGGCAAGCAGCGCGTGGACGCGATCTCGGATTGGTGGGCGAAGGGCGCGGACGACGTCGTCGAGTCCGCACATCGTGTGGACACGCTGAACGAAGCGCTGGTCGATTGCCATCTCAGCGTGGCCACGACCGCCGTGCGCGCGCGACACGTGCACGAGCAGCTCACCCCCGCGGACGTGGCCCGCGTGGCCTCCGAGGAGTTGCGCGAGGAGCATCGCCTGGCCGTCGTCTTCGGACGCGAGCGCTCGGGACTGACCGGCGAGGAGATCATGCTCTGTCAGCGCACCGCCTCCATCCCCACCTGGCCGGAGTTCCCGACCATGAACCTGGCCCAGTCGGTGGCGGTCTTCTGTTACGAGCTGGGCAAGGGCCTCCGCCCGGCCGCGGAACCGCGCGATCCCGCCCCGCAACAACTCACCCGCGAGCTCACCACGCACACCCGCACCCTTCTCCACGAAATCGACTACTTCGGCGAAAAGGACCCCGACCGCGTCTGCGCCGAGCTCCAGGCCCTGGCCGGACGGGCCGTGCTCTCGACCCGCGAGGCGTCGATGCTGCTGTCGTTCGTCAGGAAGGTGAGGAGAAGGTTGGCGGTTGGCGGTTGACGGTTGGCGGTGGCTGAGAGTTGGGTGTTGCGTGTCGAGAGCGCGCGGGCAGGATGCCCGCGCCCCCTGACGCCCGCCAACCGCCAACCGTCCACCGCCAACCGATCACTTCATGGCCACGCAGTAGTACCTCAGCGGATCGGTGACGATCGACTGAAACGAGAGCTTGCCGAATCCCGCCTCGGCGAGCATCTGGCGGGCGCGCTCTTCTCCCCACATGCGGCCCAGAGCCTCCCCTTCCTGCGCCAGGGCGCGCGGCACGGCGTGCATCAGCGAGAGTGCGTAGAGCATCGGCGCGAAGGGGTTCTCGACGTTGCGGGCCAGGTAACTGGAGGCGGCCACTTCCTGCATGAGGAAGACGCCGTCGCGACGGAGGGCATTGTTCAGATTGCGGAGCACGAGGCGGGGAAAGGGCTGCTCGTGAATCGACTCCATGGCCAGGATCAGGTCGTACGCGCGATGCTCCTCGAGGCTGGCCACGTCGCCCACCGCGAGGTCCACGTTGGCCGGGCCGGCCTCGTCGAGGATTGCATTGGCGCGCTCGATGGCTTCGAACGAAACGTCGTAGCCGCGGAACGCCGAGCGGGGGAACTTCCTCGCCAGCGCCGTCAACATCACTCCGTCGCCGCAGCCCGCGTCGAGCACGGTGATGCCTGCCGCGAGACGCAGGTCCATGCCCGGCATCAACGCGAGAACGGCCTCGACGTAGTCGTCATCGACCAGCTCGCGCTTCTCCTCGCCGAGGAGCGCTTCCAGGCGGCCGTAGGCTTCCGGGATCACGCCGCCGCCGTTCTGGAAGCCGGCCACCACCTGATCCTCCACTCCGGCCAGGAGCGCCAGCATCTGCGCGGCCGGAGCGAGGCTGGCCGTCCCCGCGCCCCGGCTCAAGACCGCCGCGTACTCGATGGGCAGAAAATACGTGCTGGTGCGAAGGTCGTAATGCACGATGCGCGCGGTGGTCATCGCTCCCAGCCACTCGCGCACATACCGTTCGGTGAGGCCGGCGGCGGTGGCGATGTCCAGACTCGTGGAGGGAGGGAGAGAGGCCATGGTGTCGAAGAGACGCGTGCGATGGCCGACGCTGATCATCAGGGCCACGAAGCCGCTGTTGAGCGTGCGGCCGATCCGGCTCGCATAGACGTCTGCACTGAGAATGGGCTCCAGATTCATCACGGTCATCGATCCTCCCGGGTCCGGACCGCCGGTCCCGACCCCTTTGATGGCGCCGGTATGTAACCGGTTACTGCAAAGTAGGGCCGGCCTCGGCTTCAATCCGGGAGAAAATGGGGGGAAACTCCGGGTTCAATCGCATTCATGTTCCGTTTTGGTGAGTTCGAGCTCGATCTCGATCGATATGAGCTGCGTCGCAGCGGCGAAGTGGTCAAAGCGGAACCGCGCGTGCTCGAGGTGCTGCAGTACCTGATCGAGCGCCGGGAACGGATGGTTCCGAAAGAGGAACTGCATGACGGGCTGTGGCCGGACGTCCACGTCTCCGAGGCCGCACTGACCACCGCCATCCGCGACGCCCGGCGGGCCCTGGGCGACTCCACCTCCAGTCCGAAGTGGATCCGCACGGTCTACGGCCGCGGATTTCGCTTCGTGGGCGACGTCGTCTCGGCACCTCAGCCCGTGACCGCGGCCGTGCCGCCACCTTCCTCGACACGGAAATCGATCGCCGTGCTCCCCTTCAGTGACCTCAGCCCGGGCCGCGATCAACTGCACTTCTGCGACGGACTGGCGGAAGAGCTGATCAACGCCCTGACCCGCATCCGCGAGTTGCGCGTCCTCTCCCGGGCCGCGGCCTTCGATCACCGCGAGGACGACGATCTCCGTCTCCTCGGGCAGAAGCTGGGGGTCGATCACATCCTGCGCGGCAGCGTGCGCAAGGCGGGCGACCGGCTGCGCATCACCGTCCACCTCGTCGAGACGCACGGCGGACATCACATCCTCTCCGAGAAGTTCGACCGCACCACCGGAGACATCTTCGCGCTGCAGGAAGAGATCGCCGAACATACCGCGCGCGCACTCCTGGGCGTGCTCACGGACCGGGACCGCAACGCCATCAAATCCACACCGGTGCGGCTGGACGCGTATGAGTTCTATCTCAAGGGACGCACATACCTCAGCCAGGGGACCCAGCGCGCGCTGGAGGCGGCCATCGGGATGTTCGAGATCGCCATCGAGTTCGACCGCGACTACACGCCCGCCTACGCCGGCCTGGGCGACGCCCTGGCCTCGATGTACGCACTCCTCGGCGACGAGCAATTGCTCGTGCGCGCCGATGCGGTCAGCCGCCGCGCGGTCGAGCTGGCCCCCAATCTGGCCGAGACCCACACCACCCGCGGCCACGTCCTGACCGCGCAGAAACGCTACCGCGACGCGGAGGCCGAGCTCGCCCTGGCCCTGACCATCAGCCCCGGCTCCGCCGATGCCCAGGCGCGGATGCGCGAGCTGAGCGCGCGCAACGACGGCGGGCCTGTCTA
>JBDTOZ010000378.1:0-9222 GCA_039932995.1 Acidobacteriota bacterium
GCACCTTGCGCCCGACGGACTTCTCCCTCACGCCGCATGCTCGCGGTACGGTCGCAATGCTTCCCGCATTTCCTCCGGGACCGGGACGGCCGCGGTTCCGCGGAGGCAGGCGATCTCCATTTCGCCGCGGGCGACGACGGTCTCGCGGGTGGGCTCGACTTTGACGTAGGTGAAGCGCAGGGTCATGCCGCTGGGGCGCAAGGTGGCCAGGGACATGCGCACGGAGACACGGTCGAAGGCCAGGAGCTCTTCTTCGTACTCGCAGCTCACGCGCACCGTGGCCAGCTTCAGGCCGTCCTTGATGTCCTCCAGCACGCCGGGGGCGTGATCGCTGAGGAACATCTCCCGGCAGCGGCCCTGCCAGGAGAGGTAGTGCACGTAGTAGACGTTGCCGATGAGGTTCGTCTCCTGGAAGCCGACGATGTGCTGGTATTCGTAATACCTCATTTGGTGCTCCTCTCCTGTGCCACGGCCACGACGCAGTCGCGCATGACGAACGTGTCGATGTCGTGAGGGCCGGAGCGGAAGGTGACCCGGCCGTGGCTGCCGCAGGTGTCGAGAACGAGCGGGACCAGCGCGTCGCCGCCCAGCTTCTTCATCGACTCGCGGGCGGACCAGATGCGCGCCGCGGCGAAACGGCGCTCGTCTCCTGACAGGCCGGCGCAAATGTCCGTGAGGCTGCCGTCGTGAGGCGCGAGCAGGTCATCCCAGACCTGTCCGTTGACGTGCTGCACGTCGACGCCGACCGGACGGGCGTGCGTGACGGTGAGCTGGACGCCGCCGTCGTGCGAGCGGGAGATGTGTCCGTGCGTGACCAGAGGCTTGCCGTCGTGGCGGTGCAGCACGGAGGTTTGATGCTCGCCGACTCGCACGGCCACGCTGAGCTCGCGCTCGAGGAATGGTCCCCAGAGCGCGGGTGCGAGGTCGTCGACACGATCCCGCCGGGCTACGACCTGCAGCCGCAGTCCGTGCCAGCGCTCGAAGAGCAGTCCGTCCGGTGAAGCGAGGTCGACGTCGTAGACGAACCCGTCCGCGTGACGGGCCGTCTCGTGCGCGACGACGATGGTCGTTCCCTCGACCGGCGCGAAGAGCTCGACCGAGGCGAATCCCTGCGGCAGCACGGTGGCCTGCGGGACGCAGGCCTGCAAGGCGTGGATCGCGGCGTCGCGGATGGTGGCATCGCCGAGGAGGAGGTGCGAGGGGAGGTAGCGATGGAAGAGCGGGTCGGCGTGCGGCGCCACCTCGGCCACGCACTCGGTGGCGGTGAGCACGCGGTAGCGTTTCACTCCGCGGAACCGGCCGGTATGGAAGAGCAGCGGTCCGTAGAGGTCACGTTCCGGCTGCAGATCGACTTCGCCTTCCGGGATGCGGATGCGCGGGCGTTCCGGCCGCTCGCCGACGAACACGCGGGCGCGGAAGTGGTCGAGGCGAAACTGGGTGGAGGAGGTGCGCACGGCAAGGTCGACACGATCGCCGTCCAGGAGCGCGGCCACGCGCATGGTGGCCAGGGTCACGGGCTGAAGGAGCTCGACGTGGTCGATGCGCAGCGGCATCTGGCCGGAGAGGGCCCGCGCAACCTGGGCCATGGCCTCCAGTCCGACCACCGCGGGCAACAGCGGCTCGCCACCGAACTTGTGGTCTTCGAGATAGGGATCACTGCGCAGGGAGAGGTCGGAGTCGACGATGAGCTCGACGCCGGGGATGGCCACGCGCGGTTGCTCGAGGAAGCGGTAGAGGGGCGGCGGCTCTTCGGAGAAGCGGATGGTCGGCGGATCGCCGAGGCGGCCGCAAGCCATCACGTGGGAAGCGGGAGGAGCCGAGGCCAATTGCAGGGTCAGCGCGACCGCATCGTCCGGCGAGACCGGGGTGATGCCCTGGCGGCGAAGCGCGTCCATGGTGCCGAGGCGCTCACCCATGCCCATGCCCGACCAGACGCTCCACTCGATGCAAACCGCTTTGCACGACGGATGGCTGGCCCCGAATTCCTCGGTGAGCCTGGCCAGCCATTCATTGGCGAAGGCGTAATGGGCCTCGCCGCGCATGCCGGTGCGGGCGATGACGGAGCCGAGCGTGATCAGCACTTTCAGCTCTTGCGGATCGATGGCCGCCAGGACGTTGCGCAGACCGTCGAGTTTCGGGGCGGTCGCGGCACGGAAGGAGCTCGTGTCGAGCGCGTCCAGCAGGGCCGGGGCGTTCGTGCCCGCCGCGTGCAGAACGGCGGTGACGCCTTTGAACCGCGGCAGCGGTTGGGTGACGTCGGCGACCACGTATTCGTGCGCGATGTTCGCGGCCCGCAGGCGCGCGAAGTTCGCGCGGAGCTCGTCGTCGTCCTTCGAGCGTCCCAGGAGCAGCAGGCGCGCGCCGGTGGTCTTGGCCAGGCGGAAGGCGCTCTCGAAGCCGATGCCCTTGCCACCCCCGGTGACCAGCAGCACGTCCGTCTCATCGAGGGGCAGGGCCGCGTCGCGCTGCACCTGGGCCACTTGAATGCGCGGCTCGCGACGCACGCCATCCAGGCCATACGACGCCTCACAGAAGTCGCCATGCGCTTCGGCTTCGGCGACGACCTGTTCGACGGCCATCGCATCCAGCGAAGTCACGTTGACGATGCGCACGGAGACATTCGGTCTCTCGATGAAAAGCGTGCGCGCGAAGCCGGAGCCGCACGGCGCCTGCTGCACGACCACCAGGCGTTCGCCGTCGACGACGCTGCGGCACTGGAGAAGCAGGTCGACGCAAGCGCCGGGGTCGTCCTTCGGCAGGACGACGATGATCCCCGCGCCCTTGACCTTCGCGAATCGAGCCGCAAGATCGGGCGCAGTGGGCTCCGCGTTGTTACCGAGGATGCGCCAGTTCGAAGCGGCGGAGCGTTTCCCGCTCGCGGCGGCGCGCACCGGAACGTCCGTGATCGAGAAGGCGCGCAGCCAGTTCCCGACGCCATCGGGAAGGCGCGGTTCGGGAGGCGTGGCCTCGAGTCCCCGCAACGCTTCGAGCGCGGCCGTGGCCTCGTCGATAGTGGCGTTGGCGAATGAGGTCGGATCGGCGAGTGGCGGGACGCCCATGGCTCGCGCGGCATCGGCCAGCAGACGGGCCACGGTGATGGAGCTGAGGTGCAGGTCGGAGAGCAGCTTCGAGGCCGGCAGCACGAGGTCCAGCGACAGATCGACATGTTTGGCCACGAGCTCCCGAAGGGTGGCCTGGCCGGTCGAGGCTGCGGCGCTGACTGTGGGCTCGGCGGGCGGTGCACTCGCCGGCAGCACCGGCTCGAGAACCGGCAGGATGAGTGTGCGGGGCTCCTTGCTCTGCAGGCTCTCCGTTGGCGATTGGATGAACAGCGGGCGTGAGTCGAAGTCGAAGGGACGCGTGAAGCGGTTCGCGAAAAGCGCGTCGAGATCCACGTCCGCTCCCGCCGTCCACGCCGCGGCCACGGCGTCGAGCACGCGATCGGAGGCGACCACCGGGATCGGCGCGAACGAGGCCAGGTTGCTGAGCACGCGGCCGGGTCCCACTTCGATGAGCAGATCGGCTTCGCGCGCGACGGCGTCGACCGCTTCACGGAAACGCACCGGCGAGGTGAGTTGCGTGGCCAGCAGGTCGGGGAGTGCGGTGTCCTGCGCGAGCCAGTCTCCGGTGACGGTGGAGAAAACGCGGCGCTGGCCCGGTTGCAAGGTGCAACCGGCCACGAAGTCGCGAAGAGGCCAGGCGGCGGGCGCCATCATCGGCGAGTGGAACGCGGCCGCGACCGGCACGCGGGTCGCGCCGATGCCACGGGCTCGGGCGCGTTCGAGCACGCGCTCGATGGCCGCGCCGGCACCGGCCACGACGGTCTGCCGTGGTCCGTTGAAGGCGGCGATGACGACGTCGTCATCGAGCATCTCCCGGGCAACGTCGCCGTCGCACGTGAGCGCGGCCATGCCGCCGTCACCGGCCAGGCGTTGCATGGCTTGCCCGCGGAAGGCGGCCAGGGCCAGGAGCTGCGGCTCGTCGAGGGCGCCGCTCCAGTGCAGCGCGGTGAGCTCGCCGAGGGAGTGGCCGATGGCGGCATGGGCCTCGATGCCCAGACGGCCAAGGGCGTGCAGACGCTGAAGGGAAGCGCGCACGATCGCCGGCTGGGCCACGTCGGTGGACACATTCGGGATCGAGCCCTGTCCGGAGAAGAGGAAGGCGATCCGCGGACGGCGATTGCACGACTTCAGCGTGGCCGACGTCGCCGCGGCGTGGAGCTCCTGCGGAGTGGCGGCGACGAACGCGGCGCGAAACGCACGCGAGGTGATGCGGCCCCGCAACGCGGCGGAGAGATCACTCAGCTCTGCGTAGGACAGGTCGAGCGCACGCGCCGCCACCTCGTCGAGTTGTTCGCGAAGGGCCTCAGGGGTGGAGGCGCCGAACAGAAACAGCTCTCCTTCGACACGCGCGGGCGCGGCCAGGGACGGCTCCTGCCGGCTGCCGACTGCGACCTGCCGGCGGGTCGGGGCGCCCTCGAGCACGACGTGCGTGTTGATCCCGCCGAAGCCCATGGCGCTCACGCCCGCCCGCCGCGGAGCGTCGTCCGGCCAGGGGAGCGGGGTCTGCGTGACCTGCAGCGGGGCCACGTCGCGGGGCTCGTTGCACCCGGTAATGGGCGGGATCACGTCGTGATGGAGCGCCATCATGGTCTTGATCACACCGGCGATTCCGGCCGCGGCCTTGGTGTGGCCGATGTTCGCCTTGACGGAACTGAGGTAGCGCGGGCGGTCGTCGGCGGACTCCAGCAGAGAGGTCACGCCGGCCACTTCGATCGGGTCGCCCACCGGCGTGCCTGTGCCGTGGCCTTCGAACAGCGTCACCGAGTCGATGGGGATGCCGGCTTTCGCATAGGCGCGTTGCAGGGCCATGCGCTGGCCGCTCACTTCGGGTCGGGTCATGCCGCCGTGTCCGTCCGAAGACATGCCCCAGCCGAGGAACGAGGCGTAGATGCGGCGCCCGTCGCGGAGCGCGTCTTCGAGACGCATGAGCACCAGAAAACCGCAGCCCTCGCCGGGCAGGAACCCGTTGGCCTTGCGGTCGTAGACCCACATTCTCTCTTTGGCGAGGGCCGTGACCTTGGCAAAGCCGATGAGCTCGAACGGATCGAGGCTGAGATCGACGCCGCCGGCCAGGGCCACATCGAGATCGCCGCCCACGAGCGCGTTGCAGGCGTGGATGATGGAGAGCAACGAAGACGAGCACGCGCCGTCGACCGTGTAGCCGCCGCCATGAAACCCGAAGTGGTTGCAGATGCGGCCGGCGATGGTGTTGGAGAGGCCGCCGCTGAGAGTGTCCTCACCGACCGCCGCCAGGGGAGCGTTGAATTCTTCTTCGAGCTTGCGCAGCATCTCGCCGGTCACGCCCGCGTTCATGGCCGCGCGACGAACATAGGGCCAGCGCAGACGAAGCGAGTTGGCGCGGGAGCTGTCGCCGGTGAGAGTGTTGCCGAGAACCACGCCGGTGGAGTCGGCGGGCGGGTCGAAGCCCGCGTCCTTCAAGGCCGCGTCGGCCACTTCGAGGGCCAGCCAGTGCGCCAGGTCGGCCGAGTCGTACGTGCTGCGCGAGACGCGGTACTTGGCGCGATCGAACGTCCAGTTCGTGATCAGCGCGGCGTTCTGCGAGTACGTCTTGTCCGGGACGCTGGGGTCCGGGGAGTAGTAGTCCGCGAGCGGAAGACGCTCCGGCGGCAGGCGCCGGAAGGCTTGCCGTTGCGCGAGGACGTTCTCCCACAACTGGGCGGGGGACTGGGCATCCGGATAACGACAGGCGGCTCCAACGATGGCGATCGGTCTCGTCATGCAGCGTTTTCTCCCAACATACGAATCTGCGAGTAGTGCGCGGCCGCGCGGAAACGTTTCATTGCGCGGCCGCCTGCGTCCCGAGGAACGCACCGTGAAAGAGAAAGGGGATGAAGTGATCGAACCAGACGCGCGCCACCGCCCCGTCTTCGGGCCGGGCGCCGTCGATGACGGCCACGTAACTGGCGTCGCGCCCGGCGTCATAGACCAGACTGAGCACCCAGGCGTCCGGACTTCCGTTCCGCGAGACCAGCACCGGCTCGCTCGGAACCGTGTGCGGCCCCAGCGGGACGGGACGCCACGTACGCGTGCCCGTCTCGAAACGGCCCAGCGTCGGAGGGAGGTCGTCGAACGAGAGCAGCCAGGTGCTGGCGTGCGGCTGATTGACCTCTTCCGACTGGATGGCCGGGAACTCGAACGATGTGTGCGCGAGGACCTCGATCTCCATGCGCCGCGAGGCCAGGTCGATCCGGGCGCGCGCGTAACGCGAGGGCGGGGCGGCCGTGGGCGGGTCGTACGGCGCACGCCCGTACCAGGTGTTCGTCGTGAAGTCGTCGTAGGGGAGGAAGTCGACGACCAGCATGCCGTCGCGCTCTTCCCACGCGTTGATGAAGTGCCATTGAAAGAACGCCGGCACCGTGAAGCGGAACGGTTTGTCCGGCGAGGCCAGCGGCACGACGATGATCTCGGTCCCGTGCTCCGGTTCCCAGCTCAAGCTGGACTCGAACGTGCGCAGCCCCGCTAGAAAACGCCCCATCCGCAAGTGAACGGGAGGACAGAAGAAGATCAGGTGTCGTGCCGTGGTCATGAAGTCATGGACCGCGGTGGCCCGGGCCAGTGGGATGGAGGTGATCCGGCGCACCTCGTGCTCGAAGGCGTAGAGGTCGAGCACGGTGCGCGGGCCGTAGCGCACGCCGAAGTTGTAGAGCGTGCCCCCGGCACGGTGCGGGTGCGCGGAGAGCGGACGCCGCAGCTTGCCGCCCAGGTCGGTCTCGCCGCGCGTGGCGAGCGTTTGCGGATCGAGGGCGATGGGCAGTCCCGCTTCCCAGAGCGCGAGCAGTTCGCCATCCCACGGGAGGACGGAGATGTTGCCCGGGTTCTTGGGCAGGCCCCACCGCCGCAGGCCGCTGCCGAGCTGACAGTAGCCGCGATAGAGGCGCCGGTTGGCGGCCTGCTCCGCGCGGAGCCAATGCGTGTCGATGAGCCGCACCGCTCCTTCGACACGCTCGCCGAAACGCACCGCGGCGACGGCGCCGTCGCCGTCGAACCAGTGAGGGTAGGTGTCGTCACCGACGCCGAACCGTGCCGGACCGCAGCGGTAAAGCTCCCCTTGCAACTCCGGAGGCACCTGTCCTTCCACGCGCAGGGGCTCGAAGCCATGCTCGCGCGGCAGGTCGCGGAAGATTCCGCGCCAGGGGAGGTCCTGCTCCAGGTTCGTCATTCCGCCGCCTGGATTGCGGGAGCGTTCAGCGACTCGTCCGGCTCATCCTCATGCTCCGCGAAGGGCAGATGCCGGCGGCCGTGCGCACGCAGGGCGTTCGGTGTGGAGCGCCACTCGCCGTTGCCGGCGAAGAAGATGTCGCGCAACGCGCTCGTCAGGCGACGGGTCTCGTCGCCGGTCTGTTGCACCGCGAATTGGAGAACCTGACTGGCGTAGGTGAGCAGCGGAAAACTGCAGTAGTCCTTCCACTGCGCATCGCCCTGCCCGCGATACCACAGCACGTGCCGTGCGCCGCTGGGCAACGTGAAGGTGGCGGGGGCGTGCTGCTCGGGCTTCCCGAAGCCCATGTACTGCGGGACGAACGGAAGCGCGCCGAGGCGCGCGAAGATGCGCCGGTTCGCTTCTTCGTGTGTGATGTGTCCACGCACCGCCCCTTCAATGTCGTCCGCCGAGGCCATCATCGACGCCCGCACCTCGGGGAGATGGCTGCTCAGCACTCCGATGTTTCCCGGTGCCGTGGTGGCATCGAGAAAGGCGCGGTCTCCGCTGCCGAGAAAGCGGATGAGATTCGCCAGAGGACCGAAGGTGCCCAGGAAGTTGCCGAGCGCCCAGTTCCGGTTCCAGGCGTTCCAGAGGTCGTAGCTGGCGAACGAGTCGAACGACTTCG
This sequence comes from Acidobacteriota bacterium, assembly GCA_039932995.1. Taxonomy (GTDB): domain Bacteria; phylum Acidobacteriota; class Thermoanaerobaculia; order Gp7-AA8; family Gp7-AA8; genus QHVT01. The sequence goes on from JBDTOZ010000378.1 coordinate 7,910, forward strand.
AGACGATCATGTCGTAGTGGTCGAAGCCGGTGTTGACGACGTCCTCGATCCGCTGAAACCGTTCCACCGCGAAGTCGCGGTCGTGGAACGCCGAGAACAGTGCCTCGGCGATCAGGTCGATGGCCACCGTCAGCACCGACAGGCCGCTCGAGTAGAGAGGGTCGACGAAGCAGGCCGCGTGCGGAAGCTGCAGCATGCGCGGTCCCAGGAGGTGCTTCTGCGAGTACTGAATGCGGCCTGAGCCCACCCACGGCCGGACCGCACGGGCATCCCGGAAGTGCTGCTGGACGGTGGGGAAACGGCTGATGAAAGAGCGGAACTCTTCTTCCGGCGAGCCCTGCGGCGTGGGGTACTTGCGGCGGTCCAGCATCAGCCCGACGCTGGTGAGCGGATTGGTGGAGTCGGGGTGATTGCCGAAGGGGATAATCCAGATCCAGCCGCCGTCGAAGATGTGGTGCATGGTGGCCTGGCCGAGTGGGGAAGGGGTGACGCGCTTGCCGCCTTCGAGAAGCAGGTCGGCCGGCTTCACGCCGAGGAAGTGGTTGTAGATGGCGCGCGTGTCGGTGCGGAAGCGCGGGACCGCGTCGCGCAGCTCGAGCTGGGTGGCCATGTGCGAGCGCATGCCGCCGCCGTCGATGAGAAAGGACGCGCGGATCTCTTCGCCGGAAGCCGTGGTCAACTTCACCTCATCGTGGTCGAGGGCCACGCTGGTGACCTTGGTCTGCTGGCGAAAGTGTGCGCCGTACTGAACGGCGATCGCGGCCATGTAGCCGTCGGTGTCCTGGCGAAAGAGGTGCGAATCGGGTCCAAAGGGCGGGGTGAGCGTGGGAAGCTGATTGGTCTCTTCCGGCCGATGCCGCTCTCCTTCGCGGTGATACATGAAGGAGAAGGAACGTTTCACGCCACAGGCGGAGCTGACGTTGTCGCGCAATGCGTGAAAGCTGCCCAGCCAGCCGATCTCGGGGATGCCGTGCTTTTCGGCCAGGATGCGCAGGCGCACGCCGGTCTCGGGGATGAGCGACTCGCCGATGGCGAAGCGGGGATGGCTGAGCTCCTCGATGAGCAGGGTGGAAAGACCCTGCTTCGCCAGAATGCAGGCCAGCATCGAGCCGCCGAGGCCCGAGCCCAGAATCGCCACGTCATACTTTTGCTGAGGAAACGGCAACCGGAGCCTCCAGTCGTCTTTGACAGGCGCTCCGCGTGACGATGCCCACATGCATCGCCAACCGCGCGCTGTCTTCCGTGGATGCGGATCTAAGTAGAGCTGCAAGGTAGACCCGCATCCGTTCCGTGGCCGTGACCCACATCACGCC
>JBDTOZ010000379.1:0-2430 GCA_039932995.1 Acidobacteriota bacterium
CTGTGCCTCTGTGGTGAACGTTCCCCGGGAGGGCGGGCCGCTAGGGAGCAGCCGCCAATAACCGGGTCTGCTCGCCCTTGGCCCAGGTGCAGATGGTCTGTTTGTCGGCCGCGGAGAGGCCTGCGCTGCGGTGCATCCAGAGGTATTCGCGGATGGGCATCTCCCCCTTTTCCACCTGCTCGCAGACCTCTTCCATCTTGTGTGCGGCGCGGTTGGCGGGGGTGGTGGGGAAGTTCGAGAAGTTGATCTCGCTGCGGCCGGCTTTCACGTGGTCGGCCAGCCACCAGGAGAGCGGGGAGACGTTGGCGTACCACGGCCAATGGGTCTGGCTGGAGTGGCAGTCCGCGCAGGAGCGGTCGAGGATGGCTTGCACGTTGGCCGGGGCGTGGAGCTGCCGCTTCGGATCCACGGGACGATTGGACAGCTCGGGACGGAGGAACTGGCTGAGCAGAAACAGCACGCCCAGCGCGACGAAGAGACCGTTGATCCATTTCATTCTTCAAGAACCTCGATAGGTGGAGTACCCGAAAGGGCTGAGCAACAACGGCACGTGGTAGTGACGCTCCTCGTGGTCGATCCTGAAGACGATGGTCGCCTCGGGGAAAAACCCGGCGGGATTATACGAGCCCGTGTCGAAGGTGAGCCTGTAGGTATCGGGCTGGGCATGCTCGGACAGCCGGGCCCGGCCATCGTCGTCGGTCACTCCGTCGAAAATGAGGTGCTCGCCCTTGGTCAGCATGACCCGCATGCCCACCGCGGGACGGCCTTTGGCTGTGTCGAGAACGTGTGTGGTGATGCCCATGTTCGGCTCCTTTTGTGCTGCGTCCCGCCCACCCGGGGACACGTTCACCACAGAGCCACAGAGACACAGAGAAAATCAAAAGACCAGATGATTTCTTGATGGTCCTCTGTGTCTCTGGGGCTCTGTGGTGAAACCTTCTCTGGCAGAGTTACAGCACCAGCTTCTCCAGCCTTAACGCGATGATTTTTCTCTGCTCGGCCGCGGCGTTCCGCATTTCGGTGGCTCGGTCGTTTGGGAGGCGTGCCTGCAAGTTGGCCAGGATCTCCTCGGCGCCCTTGCCGGTGGCGCAGATGAGGAAGACGAAGCCGAACTTCTCTTCGTAGGCGCGATTTCCCTCGGCCAGCGCGCGCATGGTCTCCTCGGCGGCTCCGCTCGTGCCGGATTGCTCCTGCGACGACCAGCCTGGCTTGCGGTCACCGATGCGGGGATGGGCGGCGAAGGCTTCCAGCCGCTGCTCGTCGTCGAGTGCGTCCCAGACTTGTCCGGCCGCCTCCACGAGGTCGCTCCAGGTGCGGAGCGGACGCAGGAGCCACATGCGCATCGCCCAATCCTTCGAGCCGCACACCTTCAAGAGCTCCTCCGGACCGAAGAGCGTGTTCACGCGGCGCAATGCCGCTGCACGCCGGCCGTCCTCGGAGGCCACGCCCCAGACGCGCAGGCGGCTCACGCCTCCGTCGGGATAGACGTTCACCCGCACGTGCGTGAAGGGGCCGCCGGCCAGCAGTTCGTCGATGAAGTAATGCCGCGTATGGGCCTGCAACTTCGTGCGCGGCAGGAGCTCGGTCCAATGCTCGCCGTCGCGGCTGGCGTCGATGGAGGCGGTGTCGGGGTAGTTGCCCTTGAAGTGATTTGTGTCCAGTTCGATGCGACGGATGCGGCCTTCCGTGGCCAGCTTCACCACCACCCAGTCGTATCCCGGGCCGCGCCGGCGCTTGGTCTCCCAGCCGTCGCTCATGTTGTGCGCGCGGCCGGGCATGATCAGGTTGTGTTTCGGGCCGAAGAAGGAGTCGCTGCAGGTGAGCACTTCGCCGCCGTGCTCCGCGGCGGCCAGGTCGAGCTCGTTGCCCAGTCCGCCGGCGAGCCGCCACTCCGGCACGACCTGGCCATGGACGCGCAATCGGGCCACACCGCCATCGGGGAAGATGTTCAGGCGGAGGTGCGTGATCGCCTCCTGGCTGTCGATGGCGAAAGCGTTCTCACTGTCGCCCTGCAGAGCGGTGCGCGGCAGGAGCTCGCGCCACTGCGCGGCCAGCAGATCTTCGACGCTGGCCTGCGGCGACATGGACGTTCCCTCGATCGAGCACGACTCGGGATAGTTGCCGCGGAAGTAGGCCGTGTCGACGATGACGTGGCGCACGACGCCGCGCAGGCCGAGGCGGACGATGGCGAAGTCGTAACCCTGCACGCGCTTGCGCCGGCTCTCCCAGCCGTCCATCCACTTGCCGCGGTCGGTGTACTCGTGCTCTTTCCAGACCGCCTTGCCGGGACCGAGCAGGTTCTCCTTCTCGGCAAAGTAGTCGTCGGTGGCGTAGAGAACACTCCCGCCAAGGCGCTCACTGGCGAGGTCGAGATCGTCGCTTGCGGGCATCTTCGTACTCTATCGCACCCCCCCGGGGAACGTTCACCAC
>JBDTOZ010000380.1:0-7055 GCA_039932995.1 Acidobacteriota bacterium
TAGCCGCATTTCTCACAGCCTTTATCGCGAGACTGACGAGAGTGAGGCTTGGATGCGTGATGGCACGGTGATCTCGTCTGCCTGCGTAATGGAAAATACCCGCACAGATCCACAATGAGGTCGCGATCAGACACGCCTTACGGGTGAACGGATTTTCCGAGGGGAAAAGGTGCGCTGCGAGGGCACTGTAGGCGATACGGGCGTCAACGCTGCTCGACACGGCCTCGGGCATGCACGGCAGCACCGAGGCGAACAATTCGCCGCGCAGACTCCCAGTCTCAATGGTTGTGAGACCACGATCGAGTCGGCAATCATTAACAAATGAAAAACCACTGACGAATGTGCGATGAAGTGTATACTTCCTGCCAATTCCCTCCCACGTCCCATTCTCATGTCTCGGTGCGAAGTAGAGAGCGCCCGCGGCATACCGCGTGGTTGGAAACGACTCCTGTGCTTCTCGTGTAGTGGTCCGCTACGCGTTTCAGGTCCCGGGTCCATTCGCCCGTTGGCACGCCCGGCCGATTGACAGCATCTGAAGCAGTTGTTCGATGCACCCGCCGCCGAAGGGATGGGGCTACGCTTTGCAGGAGCGCTCGATGCGCCAGTCCGTCCGTGAACCGCTGTCGTTCTTTTCCGTTGCCGCGTTTGTTGTTTTCGGGATGCTCTCTCTCTCCGCCGGGGGGCAGAGTGTTCATCCCATCGAGAGTCGTCTGCGGCGCGAGTTTCCGGCGGTGGCGCTCGGGTCTCCGGCCACGACGTTCGACTCCGCCGAGGGGGTCGCGAATGGGCGCGCCGTGTCCGGTTTGCGGGCGCGGTTTGCGGCCCCGGCCATGGTGAACGGCCTCCCGCCGGAAGGGGCGGCGACCACGCAACTTGCGGCGCGCGAGAACGTCGATGCGGGATTGCGCATCCTTTATCCCCATGTGTTCAGCGACGATATCGTGGCCGAGGCAGGAGGGCAGCGGGTGGTGCTGCGCGCCACCGGAGCACGGAGCGCCGCGGCGCAGGTGGTGAACGGGAAGCTCTTCTACGAAGGGGTCTACTCCTCGGTCGACGCGATGGAGGTACCGTACGGCGATCGCAGCGAGGAACTGCTCCTGCTTCGCGACGACCGTGCGCCACTGATCTACGAGTACGAGATCGTGGAGATGGAAGGGGTGGCCGGCGTGCTGCTGCACGACGGAGCAATCCGGTTCATGCCGCCGGCGCCCGCGATCCAGGTGTCACGGCTCGCGTCCGGAACATGGGAAGCTCCCACGCCGTCGCTGGAGATCGCACGCCCGTGGGTGGTGGACGCGACCGGCCGGCGCTCGGAGTCGGCGGCGCGATGGAGCCTTGGCAAGAGCAGTGATGAAGGACAGCTCCCGCGGACGATCCGGTTGACGCTCACCGGCGATCTCACCTATCCGCTGGTCGTCGATCCTTCGTTCAGCACCACGGGCTCGATGCTCAACGGACGTCAAGTTCACACTGCCACGTTGCTGCCGAATGGGAAGGTGTTGATTGCAGCCGGCTACCCTGCCTTCAACGACCCGCGGCTGTACGATCCGGCTCGGGGCACTTTCAGTACCACCGGGTCGATGGTCACATCGCGCATGGAGCAGTCCGCGACGATGCTGCCGAATGGCAAGGTGCTCATCGCCGGTGGGTACTATGCCGGAACTGCGGCGGAGCTGTACGACCCGGCCAGCGGGACGTTCACCTCGACCGGATCCCTGAACGCGTCGCGCTATGACCCCACAGCGACGCTGCTGCCGAACGGCAAAGTGCTCATCGCCGGCGGAGCGACCGATGGCACCGCCACCTCCATCAACTCCGCGGAGCTCTATGACCCGGCCAGTGGTACGTTCACTCTGACCGGGTCGATGACCACAGCGCGTACCATTCACACGGCCACCCTGCTGCCGAACGGCAAAGTGCTCATCGCCGGCGGATACGGGGTGAGCGGTCTCGCTTCTGCGGAGCTGTACGACCCCGCCAACGGGACCTTCAGCCTGACCGGGACCATGGCCGTCACGCGCGGCGCGCACACAGCGACACTGCTCGCGAACGGCCAGGTCCTCGTGGCCGGCGGATCCACGGGCACGACCGCGGAGTTGTACAACCCGGCCAGCGGAACCTTCAGCGGAACAGGACCGCTGAGTACTGCCCGTTTCCATGCCAAGGCTACGCTGCTGCCAGGCGGTGATGTACTCATCACCGGTGGAAGCGACGGGAGTGGGAGTGTCATTTACGCTTCCGCGGAGCTGTACAACCCGGCCGGCGGCACATTCAGCTTGACCTCGTCGATGGCCGCAGCGCGCGACCGGCACTCGGCGACGCTGCTGCCGGACGGCAGGGTGCTCATCGCCGGAGGGCGGGGGCCTCTCACGCAAGGTCTCTCCTCGGCAGAGCTGTACGACCCGGCCGCCGGAGCGTTCAGCACTACCGGAGTCGTGGGTGCATCGCGTGTATCCGCCACAGCGACGCCGTTGCTGAACGGCAAGGTGCTCGTTGCGGGAGGAACCAATCTCCCGCTGGCCGAACTGTACGATCCGGCCACAGGCACCTTCAGCGCGACCGGGACCCCTGGAACGTCGCCGCGTTTCTTCCACACCGCGACGCTGCTCGCCAACGGCAAAGTGCTCGTCGCCGGCGGAGGAGGCAGTTCCGGCGGCGGCAGCCTGCTCACTTCGGCGGAGCTGTACGATTCGGTGAGCGGTACCTTCAGTCCCACCGGATCGCTGATCACGGCGCGTTCGTTTCACTCCGCGACGCTGCTGCCAAACGGCAAAGTGCTCCTGGCCAGCGGAAGCGGCGGGGGCACTTCGGCGGAGCTGTACGACCCGGTGAGCGGGACCTTCAGCGCCGCGGGGCCATTGGTCGCGGGGCGTTTCGGCCATGCCGCCACACTGCTGCCGAACGGCAAGGTGCTCATTACGGGTGGATCGGGCGCCAATGCGGAGTTGTACGACCCGGCCAGCGGGCCGAATGGCCTCTTCAGCGCCATTGGCGCGACGGTCACGAGCCACTCCTTTCACACGTCGACGCTGCTGGCGAATGGCAAAGTGCTCATCGCCGGCGGATCGGGCACGGGCGCGGAGTTGTACGACCCGGCCAGCGGGCCGAACGGCACCTTCACCGCAACGGGGCCCATGGTCACCGCGCGTAATCTGCACACCGCGACCATGCTTTCCAATGGCAAGGTGCTCTTCGCGGGGGGATACAACGGAAGCAACCTCGCCCTGGCCGAGTTGTACGACCCGGCCAGCGGCACTTTCAGCGCGACCGGGTCTCTGGGCGTAGCGCGTTTTCAACACACAGCGACGCTCCTGCCGAATGCGAAGGTGCTCGTGTTCGGCGGCAACGGTGGAGGCACCTCGGCGGAGGTGTACGACACCGGTGACGGCTATCTCGATTCCCGCCGTCCTGTGATCTCCGTTGCGCCGGCTTCCATCATGGAGCCCGCCTCGATCACGATCTCCGGCACAGGGTTCCTGGGAGATTCCGAGGCCTCGGGCGGTGCTACGAACAACTCGGCCACCAACTTCCCCCTCCTCCAGCTAGTGCGGGTCGACAACGAGCAGCAGCGGTTTGTGCTTCCCGGTGCGGCCTGGAGTGATACATCGTTCACCTCGATCCCCCTTGTTGGTCTGACCGGCGGCTACTACCGCACCACCGTGATCACCAATGGCATCCCCAGCCTCAATAGCGTCGTGCTCATCCTCGGTCCCACCATCACCAACACCAGCCCGAACGCTTGTCTGCCGGTCTCCGGCGGCAGCTCGATCACATTGACCGGAACGAACCTGCTGAATGGCACGGTCACCGTGAACGGAAACCCAGCCACGGTGACCAGCACCACCGCTACGACCGTGGTCTTCACCACGCCTGCCGGAACGGCGGCAAGCCAGGCCAACGTCATAGTCACGACCACGGGCGGGACCGCGCCCACTTCGTTCGTCTATGCCACCCCGACGCCCACCATCAGCGCGGGCGGGACGACGACGTTTTGCGCGGGCGGCAGCGTGACCCTCACCTCCAGCAGTGCCAGCGGAAATCAGTGGTCTCTCGATGGCAACCCGATCGGCGGGGCCACCAACACCAGCTACATCGCGAGCATGGCGGGCAATTACACAGTCGTTGCCACCGTCAGTGGCTGCGCCAGTCCTCCCTCGGCCATCAGCACCGTCACGGTCAACCCGATTCCGCCCACGCCGGGGATCAGCGCGGGCGGAGCGACCACGTTCTGCACGGGCGGCAGCGTCACGCTGACCTCGAGCAGCGCCTCCGGCAACCAATGGCTTCGCAACGGCACCGCGATCGGGGGCGCCACAAACCAGACCTACAGCGCCACGATCGCCGGCAACTACACCGTGACGGTCACCGCCACCGGTTGCACCAGCCCCCCATCGGCCGCGACGACGGTCACGGTCAATCCACTTCCGGCCACGCCGGTGATCTCTGCCGGCGGTCCGACCACGTTCTGCGACGGCGAGGACGTGGCGCTCACGTCCAGCAGCGCCAGCGCCTATCAGTGGTCTCGCAACGGCAATCCGATCGGCGGCGCAAGTGGGCAGATCTACAACGCGACCGCCAGCGGCAACTACACTGTGATCGTCACCGATGGCAACGGCTGTCCGAGCGCGCCGTCAGCGGCGACGACGGTCACCGTCAATCCGATTCCGGAAACGCCAACGATCACCCCCGGCGGCCCGACGGCGTTCTGCAACGGCGGGAACGTGACGCTCACCTCGAGCAGTGGGAGCGGCTATCAGTGGTACCTCAACGGAAACCCGATCGGCGGTGCGACGAATCAGGCCTACGTCGCATCCGGCAACGGCGACTACTCCGTGACGGTGACCAGCACCGGTTGCACGAGCGCCCCTTCGCCAGTGACCACTGTGACCGTCAACCCGATTCCCGACGCAACCATCACCGCTTCCGCGAGCGTCACTACCGGTTCCACCGGCAATCCGGCATCGGTCGCGAATGCCGGCATCGGTGCGACGTACAACTGGGGCATCACGAACGGCACCATCACCGCGGGTACGGGCACGGCCGGCATCACCTTCACCGCAGGGGTGGTGGGGACCTTGACGCTCAATGTCACGGTGACCACCGGCGCCGGCTGCACCGACAGCGAGTCCGCAAATGCCGATGTCGGGTATCCCCCGGTCATCATCACGTCGGTGACGCCGCCGAACGGAACGTCGCTGGGCGGCACGCCGGTGACGATCGCCGGCTCCGGTTTCGACAGCGGCGCCACGGTCACGTTCGGCAGCGCGGCGGCCACGAACGTCGTGGTGAGCGCGACCCAGATCACGGCAACGACGCCGGCGCATGCCGCGGGCGCCGCCAACGTCACCGTCACGAACACGAACGCCACCACCGGCACCCTCAACAACGGCTACACCTACGTTCAGCAGATCTTCGACGTGAATGACGACGGGGTCATCGATCCGGGCGACATCTTCTATCTCGTCGCGTATCTCTTCACCGGCGGCCCGCCTCCGGTCGGCCCGGCAGGCATTCTGTCCGGTGACGCGAACGGCGACGGCGTGGTGGATCCCTCGGACATCTTCTATCTCGTCAACTATCTCTTCCGTGATGGTCCGGCGCCGTTGGCAACCTCTCCTCGTAAGGTCGCCACAACCTCGACCGGCCAGCCGCTTTCCGGTGCCTTGACCCTCGGTCCTCCGGTTCGTCGCAAGGATCACTGGCTCGTGCCGGTCATCCTCACCATGGATCCGGGCTCATCGACGCCGCAGGCTCTCTCCCTGCGGGTGCAATTCAAGGGAAACGCGGCCACTGCCGTCATGCACCGAGGTGCCGTGCTCGCACCGCTCTTCGAGATCAGCCGCCGCACCGACGGCTCCATCGCCTACCTCGTGGCATTCGAGGACCGCGGGCCATTCGTCTCGGGCAACGCGCGTCAGGCAGTCATCGCCGAAATTGAGCTGAGTGTGCGCGGGGACACGAGTCTGGAGCTCGATCCGCGGTTGACGATGCTGGTGGGCGGCGACGGTGACAAGGCCACCGTGGAGAATCATGCGCTGCGCTTGAACGGGACTTCCATTGAGACCATCCATCGGCCGGAAGGCGAGCGCTCTCCGCACGACCAGTAGTGAAAGTGAGACTGCAATGAATCGATTGAGCGCAACTTCCCGCACCCTCCTGTTGGCGACTCTGCTGGCAAGCGGCCTGTGGCCCGCCACTCCGGCGCGGGCCCAGGTCCAGCCGGCGGACGTGATTACGGTGGCTACGGTGTCCGGCAGCAGTGACGCCGTAGTGGACGTTCCGGTGTACATCCGGGACACGGCCGGCACGCCTCTGGGGATCGACCAGCCGCCCGGCTCACGCGTCCAGTCCTACAGCATTCGGGTCACCTACGCGCCGGGAGCAGCCGTTCAGGCGATCACCTTCACGCGGGCCGGAATCACCTTGCCCCTGACGCCGACGTTCGAGAGCAGCCCGGCCGTTCCCGGCTCGTCGATCGCACTGCTGGGCAACTTCGACGAGGCCACCAACCTGATTCCTTTCACATCCAACGCGCCGTTGCCGGGCGATCAGGTCGCGCATTTGCTGGTCACGCTTTCGCCGAGCGTCGCGCCGGGAACCGTCATCACCTTGACTCTCGATCCAGCGCTGACACAGTTGACCGATGAGGGAGGCACGCCGTTGGCGACCGAGTCGGTCGCCAACGGGCGACTGAGGCTCGTCAGTGGCGCGATCGCCGTACCCAGTCCCGTGCCCGCACTCTCGACATGGATGCTGGCGCTGCTCGCAGCCTCGCTGGCTGTGGTTGCGGTGAGCGTGCGCATTCAGTAGGAAACACCAAACGGGCAGGACACCCCGCTCTTCCGGCGATGCCGGCGTGATTCAGATGCCGGCCGCGCCTCTGCGCTCCATTCATGACACTTCGGTGACAGGGGAGTGAATGCTTCGCGTCGCCCCTTGCGCTGCGGCCTCTGCGGCACGAGGATGGGGCACGGAGGTTCACGATGTGCGTACTCCGAGCCCTGTTCGTGGCTGTGATGATGGCCATTCTCAGCGCCGCGCAGACCACTCCGGCG
>JBDTOZ010000381.1:0-8375 GCA_039932995.1 Acidobacteriota bacterium
CGGGCCTGGATCTGCGGCTCGGCGTGGGCGATGACGGCGTCGGCCAGGCGGGAGTGGAAGAAGCCGGGGGCGATGGCGTTGACGCGGATGCCGGACGGGCCCCAGGTGGCGGCCAGCTCGCGGGTCAGTCCCATGAGGCCGGCCTTGCTGGCCACGTAGCCGGCGTAATGCGGTCCATGCGTGGCGGAGCGCATCCCGGCCACGGAGGCGATGTTGATGATCGAGCCGGAGCCCGCCTTCAGCATCTCCCGCCCCGCGGCCTGCGCGAAGAGAAACGCGCCGGTGAGGTTCGTGTCCAGGACCTTCTTCCACTGCTCGAGGGCCATCGTCTCCGGCCGCTCGCCCCACGACACGCCGGCGTTGTTGATGAGGATGTCGATGCGGCCGAAGGCGGCCAGCGTCGCCGCGACGACCGCCTCCACGTGCTGCGGATTGGCAACGTCGCAGAGATGCCCTTCCACGCGAAAGCCTTGCGCGCGCATCTCCTCCAGCGTCGGCATCAACCACTGCTCGCGCCGCGCGCAAAGCATCAGCGACGCCCCCGCCTCGGCCAGTCCTTCCGCCATTTCCTGCCCGAGGCCGCGCGAGCCGCCGGTGACGATGGCCACACGGCCGGTGAGGTCGAAGAGCTCTTGTACGGTTTTCATGATTGGCCCCTTCACCCGGGGGATCACCACAGAGGCACAGAGACACAGAGGAAACGAAGCAAAAGTCTTCTCTGTGTCTCTGTGCCTCTGTGGTGAACGGTCTCTTTCGCAGGAAAGCACCCTCTCCCCACAAACGCGGGGAGAGGGTTCGCGGAGAACTAGAAGATGAACTTCGCGCCGAGCTGGAACTGCCGTCCGGGCAGGGCCTGCTCGTAGACGCCGTAGGTGACGCGGCCCTGCGAGTCCTTGACCGGATTGTCGGGGTACGCGCCCGGTCCGAAGATGTTGTTGATCTCCGTGTAGTTCACACGGTCGAAGAGGTTGAAGACGTCGAACATCGCTTCGAACGCGAACGAGGGGCCGAAGCTGAAGCGCTTGCTGATCCGCCCGTCGACGTTGAACTGTCCGTCCATGGTCTCGCTGTTGCGCTTGACGGCCGTGGTGGGATCGGCCGGATTGGTGCGCGCGCGGTCCGAGGGGAACGCGCCGCCGTCCGCGTCGCCGTTGAGGTCCGCGCCGGCCAGCGGCGTGTACGGACGTCCCGAGGCGGCGGTGATGATGGTGGAGAGATTGAAGCCGAACGGCGCCTGATAGAGGCCGCTGATGACCAGGCGGTGCCGCTGGTCGTGCGTGGCCGGGCCGCGCTCGGACTCCGGGTCGAAGCCGATCGGCAGGCCGGTGGGATCGTTCATGTCCCGGCCGCCGCCGTTGTTCATGACGATGAAGTTGCTCTGGAAGTCCGTCGACGTGTCCTCGGCCTTGGAGAGCGTGTACGAGACGAGGAACTGAAAGCGGTCCGCCAGGCGGCGGTTCAAGGCCAGGGTCAGGCCCTTGTAGTCGGTCTCGCCGAACGACGTGTACTGCAGGATCGAGGCGGAGGAGCCCACGATCGGACCGGTCGGACCGACGACGTCATTCGGACGGCGGCCCGCACCGAGCGAAGGAATGACCGGGTTGTAATCGATCGTGCCGAGCTGGTTGTAGCCACGAACGTAGAGGATGTCCGCGGAGAGGGCCATGTTCGCGCCGATGGCGTGGTCATATCCGAAGGATGCCTGATGCGAATACGGCGTCTCCAGACCCGGATCGGGAGCGATGACCAGGCTGGGATACGCCGCGGTCGGCTCGGAGATCTTGTGACCCGGTGTACGCCAGGCCTGCACCGCGCCGTTGGTGATGCGCAGCACCAGCGTGCGCAGGTCCACACCATCGATGCCGTCCGCGATCTGGGCGTTGGCCAGGATGTGGTTGTCGTAGAACAAGCCGTACGAGCCGTGGATCGACGAGCGGCCGTTGCCGGCCGGATCGAAGACCAGCGCGACGCGCGGCGCGACGTTGTTGGTGTCGTCGGGGATCTGGTAGGAGTACGTGCCGCCGCCGGGGGTGGAGACCTTGAACACACGGTCGTCGTTGAACTGGCGCTGGTAGCGCAGTCCGGCCTTGACGGTGAACCGATCCGTCACCGTCCAATCGTCCTGGGCGAACAGGGCGATGTCCTTGTCGTCGTACGAACCGCCGCTCGTGCCGTAGCCCTGGACGTAGGCGGCCGGAAGGTTGGCGGCAAAGGCCTGCGTCGCGGTGATTGGCGCTGGCAGCAGGCCCGGAATGGCCGGCAGCGGCGAGAAGATGTAGCGTCCGCCGAAGTGCAGCGGCAGCGCGGCGTTGCCGGTCTTCACGTCGTTGTAGTCGAAGCCGACCTTCGCAAAGTGCGAGCTGCCTGCGAAGTTGATGGTGTCCTTGAGCTGATAACGCTTGTTGTCGCGCGGCTGCGGGGTGAAGCGCTGCCGTCCGACGCTGGCCACGCCGACGATCTCCACCGTCGGGCCACCCTCGAAGAAGTCATCGCAGACGCCGCTGCAGTTCGGGTCGAGCGAGCGGATGATCTGATCCTCGCTGGCGTACTGTCCGCGCAGCTCGTTCACCCAGCGGCTGCTGAGGACGTCCGTCTCGGAAAGGGCCAGGGACCAGTCCTTGCGGTCCTGCACGGCGCCCCGGCTGCGGGCGATGATGCCGCCGAACGGCTCGATGTTCTCGTTGAGGAGCTTTGCGTAGTTGACGCGGGCGGTGAGGTTGTGGCTCTGCGACCACTGGTGGTCGACCTTGCCGAGGTATTCGGACGACTCGACCTGGTAGGGCACGTTCCCGAGCTCGACCGGGAAGCCGGCGTTGCGGAGGAGCTGGGCCGCGGTCGGATCGATGTTGACGAGGTTGTTCGTGTCGATGCTCAGCTTCTCGGCGGAGAGGAAGAAGAAGGTCCTGTCGCGGACGATCGGGCCGCCGAACGTGGCCCCGTACTGATCCTGGGAGAAAGGCGCCTTCTCGCGGTTGATGGAGTTCCCGAAGACGTCTTCTTTCTCGAAGACCGACTTGGTGTTGAGCGAGTCGTTGCGGAAGAAGTAGAAGAGGTTGCCGCTCGGGTCGTTGGTGCCGGAGCGGGTGATGATGTTCACCACGCCGCCCGAGGCCTTGCCGAACTCCGCGGAGTAGGAGTTGGTGAGAACCTGGAACTCCTGGATCGCTTCCTGGCTGAACGTGGCCCGCACGGCACCGACGATGGGGTCGTTGTTGTCGACGCCGTCCACCATGATGTTGTTCGAGCGCGCGCGCTGGCCGCCGAAGGAGAGGCCGGACGTGGCCGAGGCGCCCTGCTGCGGCGTGCGGTCGTTGGTGACGCCGGGGGTGAGCACGCTGAAGCTGAGGAAGTTGCGGCCGTTGGTGGGCAGGCTGTCGATCTGCTCCTGGCTGACGACGGTGGAGACGTCGGCCTGGGTGGTGTCGACGACCGGTGAGACGGCGCTGACCACGATGGACTCGGTGGCGCCGACTTTCATCGTGAAGTCGAGGTCCACGCGCTGGCCGAGCAGGAGACGCACGTCCTTGCGCGACTGCGCCGCGAACCCGCTCAGGTCGGCCGTGACGCTGTAGAGCCCGGGCGTGAGGGCCGGGATGTAGTACGTCCCATCCGCCTCCGTCACGCCGGAGCGGGACTGGTTGGTGGCGGCGTTGGTGGCCGTCACGGTGACGCCGGGCAGCAGGCCGCCCGACTCGTCACTCACCGAACCCTGAATGTCAGCGCCCGTCAGCCGGGCCTGGGCCATGAGTAGCACCGGGGTCAATAGCAGGAAAACGAGGACCATGAAACGTCTTGCCGCGGGTTTCATCGTAGTGGGGCTCATTGCTGTCTCCTGTTCTTCTCAAAAATGGGTCAGGACCGGGTCGATCACTAGGCTCGCGATGCGTTCGCGATGGAAGGTGGCGTCTCCGAATAGGGTCTCCGAGGCTTTGCTGCGCTTGTAGTAGAGCTGCAGGTCGTGCTCCCAGGTGAAGCCGATGCCGCCGTGTACCTGGATGCCTTTGTTGCCCACTTCGCGCGAGGCGTCCGAGGTGTAGGCCTTGGCCATGGACACGGCCAGCGGCGCCGACGGATCGTCGTTCGCCAGAGCCCAGGCGGCGTAATACGTGGCGGAGCGGGAGCTCTCGGTGAGGAGGAGCATGTCCGCGCAGAGATGCTGCACGGCCTGGAAGGATCCGATGGGCCGGCCGAACTGCTGGCGCGTCTTCGCGTATTCGACCGAGGCGTCGAGGACCCACTGCATCCCCCCGACCATTTCCGCGCAGAGGGCCACGGTGGGGATGGCGGTGAGGTGCTCCCGCCCTTCGAGCGCGGGATCGGGATGGACGGGACGTGCGGAGGCCTCGCCGCGCGCGAGCGAGTAGACCTTACGCGTCTCGTCCATCGACGGCGTGCGGGTGAGGGTCAGCGCGCTCTTGTCGAGTGCCTCCACTCCGGCGCCGTTGACGGTGAGGATCACGTCGGCCGCCGCGGCGTCGAAGACGAAGTCGTTCCCGAGGGCCACCGTCGCGCGCATCTCCCCGGCGGCGATCGGCTCCAGCCAGCGGCGCTTCTGCTCCTCGGTGCCGGCACGCAGCACCACCGCCGAGGCGAAGATCGTCGACAGGAGCGGACCGGGCATGCAGGCCCGCCCCATCTCCTCGGCCACGGCCGCCAGTTCGACGACACTCAGTCCCAATCCCCCGTAGGTCTCGGGAATGATCAGGCCCGGCCACCCCTGCTCGGCCACGGCGCTCCAAAGCGCCGGATCGTCCGCCGTCTCCGTGGCCATGATGGCGCGGACACGCTCCGCCTTGCACTCGCGCGCGAGAAAGTCGCGGGCGGATTGCTTGAGGAGCTTTTGGGGCTTGCTTAGATCGAAGTCCATCGTGCGTTTGTTGCTGGTTGCTGGTTGCTGGTTGTCTGTGGTGTTTGGCCTGGACGATCCTTCTCGCGAGAGCCAGCCTTTTCGCGAGAGCCAGTCCGAGCCCGTCGCGCTTGCGATGCGTGCTCGCAAGCGCCAAACACCTCAGACAACCAGCAACCAGCAACCAGCAACGCCTCTCCCATCAATAGCTCTTTGGTAATCCGAGCACGCGCTCGGCGATGATGTTTCGCTGAATCTCGCTCGTTCCCGCTTCGATGGTGTTGCCGCGGGAGCGGAGGTATCCGTACTGCCAGGTCCCTTTGTCGAAATCGGTGAGCTGTGCCCACGGTCCGAGGATCTCCTGCGCGGTCTGCTGGGTGCGCTGGTTCATCTCGCTCCAATACAACTTCTGCGTCGACCCCTCGGGGCCGGGCCTGCCGCTCCGCATGAGCGAGGTGAGCGCGCGGTTCGTGTTCAAACGCAGGATCTCCAACTCCAGGTACGCCTGCGCGAGCTTCTGCCGAATGATCGGATCAGAGCTCGCCGGCCTTCCATTGCGGTCCACCGTGTGCGACCGCGCAATCAATGCATTGAGGTTTCGGCGAAAGAGTACCTGAACTCCGCTCCCGAGATTCGCTCTTTCGTTCATCAGGGCCGTGATTCCGGTCGTCCAGCCCTCGTTCACCTTCCCCAGGACCTGGCTGGCGGGGATGCGCACGTTGCTGAAAAAGACCTCGTTGAACCCCGAGTCCCCCGACATCATCCGCAGCGGACGCACGGTCACACCCTCGGCGTGCATGTCCGCCAGCAGGCAGGTGATGCCCTTGTGTTTCGGCGCTTCGGAGTCGGTGCGCACCAGCAGCAGGCAGGCGTCGGCGATGTGGGCGTAGCTGGTCCAGATCTTCTGGCCGTTGATGACGAAGTCGTCGCCGTCGCGGACGGCCTTCGTGCCGAGGGCCGCCAGATCGCTGCCGGCATTCGGCTCGGAGAAACCCTGACACCAGATCTCGTCACCCGACAGGATCTTCGGCAGATGCCGCGTCTTCTGCTCCTCGGTGCCCATGGCGATGATGGTCGGCCCGACCAGCGCCAACCCGATCGTCCCGATGAGCTGCGGCGCGTCCGCCAGGGCCATCTCCTCCTGGAAGATGGCCTGCTGCATCAGCGTCGCCCCCCGTCCCCCAAACGCCTTCGGCCACGAGATCCCCGCCCAACCGCCCTCGAACAGCGTGCGCTGCCAGCGCTTCAGATAGGCGTCGTACTCATGCCGATCCTCGCTGGTGCTCCCCGTCCATTTCTCCGGAACGTGGTCCTTCAGCCAGGCACGGAAGGTGTCGCGAAAGGAACGTTCGTCATCGGTGAGGGTCAGGTCCATGGTTCTCCTCGGGTTTCAGTTGCTGGTTGCTGGTTGTCTGAGGTTGATCGTTTGGCGGACGATCTCGAATCTCTTCAACGGAGTGGCTCAGAAGGGCCGCCGGCGCACACACAGGGCAGGTGGGCTGAGGCGACAACCCGCAGACAACCAGCAACCAGCAACAAGCAACCAATGACGGCAACAAGCGAAAGACTTCCGTAGAGCGGTGAGCGCGCGACCATCCAGAAGAACACCGTGCAAAGGCAGGGTGAGTCATTGAGAGGCCTCCAACAGAATCTCCGAGATATCCATCACCGCCATCTCGCGCTCGCCCCGTTTGGCGTTGATGCCGTCCTGCATCATGGTCATGCAGAAGGGGCAGCTCGTGGCCAGCACGTCCGCGCCCGTGGCCAGGGCCTCGGCGGCGCGCTCCTGGTTGACGCGCTGGTCCGCAGGCTCGTCGACGAAGCTCATGCCTCCGCCGCCGCCGCAGCAGAACGACTGATTGCGGCTGCGCGTCATCTCCACCGTGGCGCCGGCCACCTGGCGCGGCGCGTCGTAGACGCCGTTCTGGCGCCCGAGGTAGCAGGGATCGTGGAACGTGACCTTCTTCGGTGAGGCCGTGGCCGGGGGCAGCCTGCCGTCATCGACGAGCTGCGCCAGGTACTCGCTGTGATGCTGCACCTCGAACATCCCGCCGTACTGCGGATACTCGTTCTTGAACGTGTTGAAGCAGTGCGGACAGGGCGTGACCACCTTGCGCACCTTGTGCTTGGTCAGGTTGGCGATGTTGTCCTTGGCCAACATCTCGAACAGGAACTCGTTGCCGATGCGTCGGGCCGGATCGCCCGAGCATTTCTCGTCGCGCCCCAGCACCGCGAACTTCACCCCCGCCTTGGTCATGAGCTGGGCCGTGGCCCGGATCACTTTCTGATTGCGCTCGATGAGCGCGCCGCCGCAGCCGACCCAGAACAGCAGCTCCGCATCCTTGGCCGTGCTCACGTGCTGGATGTCCAGCCCCTCGGCCCAGTCCATGCGCGTGGCCTGCGTGCCGGTGAACGGGTGACCGCGCTTCTCCAGCGAGTTGATGGCGGCCTGCATGGTGTCCGGATAGTCGGCCTGCTCCATCACCAGGTGCCGGCGCATGTCGACGATCTTCGGCATCTGCTCGATGAAGACCGGGCAGACCTCGACGCAGGCCGCGCACGTCGTGCACTCCCACAGCGGCTCCGGCGCGGCCGCACCTTGCAGCACGCTGCTCCCCGCGGGCAGATCGCGCAGTTGGAGAATGATGTCCCGCGGCGAGAGCGCTTTGCCCACCGTGTGCGCGGGACAGACATCCGTGCAACGCCCGCACTCCGTGCAGGCATCGAGGTCGAGCAGGTCCTTCCAGGTGAAGTCCTCGAGCACGCTCACCCCCAGCTTCTCGCTGTTCTCGAAGTCGACACTCTTCAGCGATGCGCCGATGGGGGCGAGATTGGAGGTGTAGATGTTCAGCGGCGAGGTGATCACGTGCTTCATCTTCGTGAACGGCAGCCAGGCGAAGAAGGCCAGGCTGACCGCGAGATGGAGCCACCAGAGCGTCCGGTGCGCGGTGATCATGGCCGGAACGCTCATGAACGACGCCAGCGTGCCGCCGAGCAGCCTGCCGAATGGGGACCAGGCCGCCCACGGATCGCGCGTGGCCTCGATGCGCCAGGCCTCGATCAGGAACCCGGTCAAGGCAATGACGAAGATGGAGGCCAGGATCAGCGTGGCCTCGTCGGTGTAGACCAGTTTCTCCGGACGCCGCAGATACCGCCGCACGGCAGCCATGCCCACCCCCACCAGGACGAGCGCGCCGAAGACGTCGACGATCAAGGACTGGAAGTAGAGGTAGAACGCGCCGCGCATGATGCTCGTGCCGAAGTCGGCGTCGAGCGCGACCACGATGGTGGCGATGGTGAGGATGATGAAGCCGTAGGTGAGGAAGCGGTGGAAGATCCCCGCGTATTTTTCGCGCGCCGTGCGCCGCTGCGCAAGAGCATGCACGAAGAGCCGCCGCAACCGCTCCGCGGGACGGTCGAACCGCGAGGCCGGCCCTCCGCGACGCCACCGCCGCACCCGCCCCCACAACCCCCACACCCCCACCGCCACCGCCGGCACGAGCAGCGCGTACATCACCCAGACGTGGGT
>JBDTOZ010000382.1:0-4067 GCA_039932995.1 Acidobacteriota bacterium
CTGGTGGTGCCGGCCTTCTTCGTCGTGGCGGATCGCGTAAAGACACGGCTCGCGGAGATGAGCCGGCGCGAGGAGCCAGAGGAAGCGACGGCGCACTGAGCTCCGCAAAGCTGAAGCGGAGCGCTGGCGTCCGCGCGAACGTCGCGTTTGTGGCCGCGGGAACAAGTTAGGCTCTCGTCGAGAAAATGAACAGGCTGATTCTGGCGGGTTTCGCGCTCTGGGTCGTCGCGTGCAGCAGTCTGCCTCGGCCCATTTCGCGACATGTGGGCGTCCCTGTGAGCCGAGACTGCACGTCGCCCCAAGACTGCTCCACCCTTCCACCTCCGACGGTCGAGTTGACCGAAACGGAACGCTGTTACATCGAGCGCCTCACCGCTCGTTGCAACATGCGTGATCGCTGCATCGCCGAGTGCCTTCTTCGTGGTGAGGGCCGAGACAAGGGAGGCGGTTGTTGGCACCGCTGCAATATCGTCTTCCTGAATACGGATGAACCCTCGACGCCATGTCCTGCCGACAGCACGCTCCCAGGGATCGAGGAATGTTCGGCTGTGTCCGCGGCTTCGAGCGAAGCCGCCCCTGACTTTTAGCTGGAGCGGACTTCGGCCCATCGTCTGATACGCTTACTCGCACGTCTCTCGCGTGGGCCGAAGCCGCACACCTTGGGACGTCAGCCGCTTCGGATCGTCCATGGAGCCAACGAACCCCATCGATCATGTCCCTGAGATCGTCCACCGCCTGTACACGCTGGTCGGTGAACTGGAGAAACACTTCCCTGGTCGCAAGTTCACACCGGACGGACATTTGGTCGGAAGTCTCGGCGAAGTTCTTGCGGCGTATTACTACGACCTAGAGCTTCTCTCGGCTTCCACGGAGCGTCATGACGCACGTGCGCGTGACGGTCGCATGATCCAAGTCAAGGCGACTCAGGGAAAGAGCGTGGCGCTTCGATCAGAACCAGATCACCTGTTGGTCCTCTCACTCCTCCGCGACGGCACGGTTGACGAGGTTTACAACGGGCCCGGAAATTTGGCTTGGGCGCGGATCGGCGCGCCGCAAAAGAACGGACAGTTCCCGTTGGCGCTCGGAACGCTTCGAAAGCTCATGGCCGCCGTACCGCTCGAGGCGCGTCTTCCAAAACGCGGCTAACTCGGCCGCTGCAGCCGACGTCAACCGCTGCCAGGCGAACTCCGAGTGCGTTATTCTTTCCCGCGCGGTTGCCGCGGCTGAGCGGCAAAAAACATTGGACGACGAAATGGACACGAGACTGTCGGCCTATTTGCAAGCGCCAAAATCTAATGGCAATCCGCACGAGCAGGCGCTCATTCGGCGCTGGTGGGTCGAAAAGAAGAGATCACAAGGATTGCTGGCCTGGGAGTACTACCTGCGAGGGTGTTACGTCGATGCCGTTTGGTTCCCTGACGTCGATGATTCTGATGAAGTATTTGGAACCGGTATGCCCCTGAAGTATCCGATCAATGGCAAGGTCATCGTGCTGTGTGAGGCAAAGATTCGGCTCACCCCTGAACTAATCGGCCAGGCTTTGGTCTACAAGTCATTCGCGGTCCGCGAAGGAGCGATCCTTCGAGAAGCCAGAATCTTCGCTGACACGGGCTCCGACCACCTTCGCACCGCTGCGTGCGACCTCGGCCTCGAAGTCGAGATCCAGGACGACACGCCGGAGTGAGTGTCGCTAAATCGTCGTCCAACTCATAGGACACGTTGCAGATGCGCAGGACCTGACGCATCGGTTCGAGGAGAGGAGTTGTGGTGATGACCATGAACGAGTTTCTTTCAGTGAGATCGGTTCCGTAGATCAGTCCGGATACCGCAAGGCCGGCGGGAGGACGGGGTCGGGCCTCGGCAGAATCACTCAACGACGCGAAGCGCGTCGCGTAGCGGCTTTGGTCAATTCGGCCGCTGCAGCGACGTCCAGCGCGTCCACTGTCTTGGAACCTGGCTACTCTCTCCCGTGCGGTGGCTGCAGCTGAGCGGCAAGCGTTAGACGGCGCGCAGCCGACAGCGTTCAACTGCTACACTCATCGCCGATGATTGTCACAGTGATCGCTCTAGTCCACATCCTTGCTGCGGAAACGGTGGCTGCGGCGCCAGCGATCGACTACTCCGTGGCCTACGGTGAATGCACAAATGCGGTCCGCCAATCGCCGGAGGAAGCGCTGGCGAAATGTGAAGGTCCGGCACGCGCGGGAATCGTCGGCGCCCAGTACGTCATGGGGGCCGTGTTGGTGAACCGTGGAGATATAGCACAAGGTACGGAGTGGCTCGAGAAGGCCGTGGCAGCCGGAAGTCCGCCAGCGGCATTTAGTCTCGCATCCTTCCTCCTTCAGCAGAAGGAACCGTCGGCAGTTACCCGTGGTCGCGAATTGTTCAAATCTGCAGCGTGTGCGGGTTATCCCGAAGCGATCAAAGCGTTGGAAGAGGCTGGCTCGAGCTTCGTTGCGCTGAGATGCCCACCAATTGCCGAGACGGACTTCTCCGGCGAGTGGAGTATTCGTCTCAAGTGGGACAAGGCGTCGCCGGCAGGGGCGGCCACCGAAAGCTATAGGGTCTCGATTGCTGGAAACGAGGTCCATGTTTCCGTGCTGATCGCTGACAAATGGCAGGAGGTCAAGCCCGGAAAATTCGGGCTCTCCCAAAATGACCGCTCACTGACTGTCGCCGCAACCGACAGTGGGTGGGACTTCGACGGCAAGTGGATTGAATCTTGGACCCTCCAGCTCATGCGCACGAGTGCCGATGATGCCACGGTCGCGTATCTTCGTACGGTCAACAATCCCTATCTTCCTCCTCAGTTGAAGTGGAAGACCTTCGCTACATTCGCGGGAGGCACCGCACACCGTACCAAGCCCTGAATCGCCGCGCTCGATCCGCGCGTTCCGGCATTGAGACGAACCTCTCCCAACACGGCGACGATGCTCGATCGAAGAGGTCGGAACAAGTCATTGCGGCGTTCATGAGGTGTCGAGCCAGGTACCGTCGCTTCGCGTGCGGGTTGGTGCGCCTGAGCGTCAGGCCGTTAGCCCGCAGCAATTTCGATAGGCGGGCGCGCCACTTGCTAATCTAGATCGCGTGCGCCGTAGCCCGCTCCTTTCGGTGGTGCTCTTTCTCGGCTTCACCGCGCTTGCGGTTGTCGGTTACCTCTTTCTTCTCAACGTTCTGAGCGGTAAGCTCGGCCCATTCAGCGCGGCGGTTCCGGCCATGTTTCTGGCCCTCGCCGTGCTCGCAATCAACTGGCGGTTTTTCCAGTCGGAGGGCAGCTCTCTCGCGGAGGTTGGGTTTGATCGGCCTCTTCTCCGGGTCCTTCAGATGGCCGGAGGGTTCGTCGCGGGGGCGCTGACTGTGGGCGCATGGATCATCGCCTTGCGTTGGGTTCTGCCGGTAGCCTGGCGAGTCGCTCCGCCGGTTCAGGCGTCGACAGGGGTGGGGGCATTCACCTTCATCTTCTTCAACAATCTCGGCGAGGAACTGGCCTATCGAAGCTACATGTTCCGGCTTCTCATGCGATCTTACGGAAAGATCGTGGCCATCGTCACAACGTCGACTCTCTTCACTCTCTTGCACATCCAAGCGGGGGTGCCATGGCCGAACGCTTTGGCGGGGGTGTTGACCTCAGCGCTCATCTTCGCGGTGCTATTCGTGAGGTGGCAGAGCGTTCCGCTGGTCCTGGGTTTCCACGTTGGAATGAACGTTCTCCAGGAGGCTTTCGGTCTGCGCAGCAGCGGCCTGACCCTCCTCGTGCCAGAGTACGGAACGGGTGTGACTCCAGCCCAATCCGTCTTGGTGCTCGTATTGGCTGCTGCTATAAACCTCTCTTTGGCTGCCGTCGTGCTGCTCTCCGCTCGAAACTCTGGCGCGAGAGCACGTCGCGTAACGAGTAGCGGCGCCGACTAACTCATAGGACTCCATCCCGCATTCGCGTACGGCCGACGTAGCCCGCTTCCCAGGCAGCGCAGGTGCTACGATCTCGCATGCGGGCTACGCGGCCGACGCGTACGCCGTCAGCCGGCGGAATATCGCGCAGTGGATCACTCTCGAGAGCCGCGAAGGGC
>JBDTOZ010000383.1:0-1529 GCA_039932995.1 Acidobacteriota bacterium
CGAGGACGCCGCACAGCCAGCCGGCGAGACGCCGGCGTTCCTTGGGTTGCGGCTTAGCGAACGGAGGTTGCCTGGATGAACAAGACAGCGAAAGCGGCGCTCGCCGCGACACTGATCCTCTCGCTGGCGTGCGCGTCGCCGGTGCCGCAGGCAGCGAAGGCCGCTCCGCCGGAGCGCGTCCCGTCGAACCTCACTGACGAGCAACTCGTCGACGACATTCAGCACCGCACCTTCAACTGGTTCTGGGAGACCAGCAACGCCGAGAACGGGCTGGTCAACGACCGCTGGCCGACGCAGTCGTTCTCCAGCATTGCCGCGGTGGGCTTCGGCCTGACCGCCTACGGCATCGGTGCCGAGCACGGTTGGGTCACGCGCGAACAGGCCGCGCAACGGGTGCTGACCACGCTGCGCTTCTTCGAAAACGGGGTCGAGGGCTATAAAGGATTCTTCTACCACTTCGTGGACATGAAGAGCGGCAAGCGCTTCAAGGAAGTGGAGCTGTCCACCATCGACACCACCCTTTTCCTGGCCGGCGCTCTCTTCTGCCAGTCGTACTTTGATCGCGACAACGCCACCGAGACGGCCATTCGCGAAGCCGCGGAGCGGCTCTATACGCGGGCGGAGTGGAACTTCTTCCACGAGCGGCCGCCGCTGATCAGCATGGGCTGGACACCCGAGCACGGCCTGCACGATTACGATTACACCGGCTACAACGAGGCCATGCTGCTGTACATCCTGGCCATCGGCTCGCCGACACATCCAGTCACGCCGAAGGCCTGGAACGAGTACGCGCGCACCTACAAGTGGGCCACGCATTACGGCCAGGAGTACGTGGTCTTCGCGCCGCTCTTCGGCCATCAGTATTCGCACGTCTGGATCGACTTCCGCGGCATTCAGGACCACGTCATGCGCGAGAAGAAGATCGACTACTTCGAGAACTCCCGCCGGGCCACGCTCGCACAGCGCGCTTATGCCATCGAGAATCCGATGAAGTGGCGGGGCTACGGCGCGGATGTGTGGGGCCTGACCGCCTGCGACGGTCCTCTCGACGCCAAACTCGACATCGACGGAGTGGAGCGGCTGTTCTGGACCTACACCGCGCGTGGCACGGCGCCGGGCGAGCTGCGTGACGACGGCACCATCGCACCCACCGCCGCCGTCTCCTCCATGGCCTTCACCCCGGAGATCTCCATCGCCGCCGCACGGGCCATGATCGAGATCTACGGCGGTCACCTCTATCAAAAGTACGGTTTCCTCGACGCCTTCAATCCCACTCTCGACACGCCGCGCAAAGTGCAGGCCGGCTCGATCGTCCCCGGCGTGGGATGGTTCGACGCGGACTACCTCGGCATCGACCAGGGCCCCATCGTGGCCATGATCGAGAACAAACGCTCGGGCCTGGTCTGGACGACGATGAAGAAGAACGAGCACCTCCGGCGCGGCTTGCGCCGGGCAGGATTCAAGGGCGGGTGGCTGGAGCCATGATCTTTCTTGGGAGGCGTTGCTGGTTGCTGGTTGCTGGTTGTCTG
>JBDTOZ010000384.1:0-4707 GCA_039932995.1 Acidobacteriota bacterium
TTGGCAGCTCCCTTGCGTTAATGCAGTCAGAATGTTCCGTCGCCGCCCCGATCTTATCGTGCCGATCCGTGACAGGAGACAGCACCGGCGTTATCTGACTCTGAAGAACTTCGGCTGGGTCAGCCTCGCTGCCGTGCTCATCTTCATGGGCATCAGCATTCGCTCGGAGATGCGCCGTCCCACGCCCCACGGATACGGCAAGCTCGTCGATCGCGAGACGACTTCGGATGTGAAGCGGCGACCGGTCGAGGTCGTCACGGAAGCGCCGGTCGCGGTCACCGACGCCGCTGCCGCGGACCCGATGCTCGTGGGTGCGGCCTCCCGCGCGCAGTTGCTGCAGGGCGACGTGCCCCCGGCCACTCCCGTCGCGCCGATCGTGAGCGCCGCTGCCGTGAGTCCGCAAGGGCGCGGCGATGTGACCATCGTGGGTGGGCCCGAAGGCGTGCAGATCCTGCGGAAAGAGCGTCGCAAGCCGGTGCTCTCCGGCGGCTTCGGCCGCTGATCGGCGCGCAAGCTCTTCCGGAAGAAAACACGCTGACGAGAGATCGAGGAGAATACGCGCCTCATGCCTCCGACCATCAGCTTCGGCACCGACGGCTGGCGCGCCGTCATCGCGGAT
Organism: Acidobacteriota bacterium; assembly: GCA_039932995.1. GTDB lineage: Bacteria > Acidobacteriota > Thermoanaerobaculia > Gp7-AA8 > Gp7-AA8 > QHVT01. Next base: position 620 of record JBDTOZ010000384.1, read on the forward strand.
CAGTTCACCTTCGACAACGTCAGGCTCGTCGCCGACGGCATGGCCGTGGCCATGCGCACGTTCAGGCCCCCTCCGGACATCGATACGAATGCGATCGCCATCGGCTTCGACCGGCGCTTTCTTTCGCGCGAGTTCGCGGCTGTCGTGGCAGAGTGTTTTCGGGCCGCGGGCTTCCGCGTCATCCTCTCCGACCGGCCCACACCCTCCCAGTCGATCTCGTTCACCGCGAAGCACCGCGGGATCCTGGGCGGAATCGTGGTCACGGCCAGCCACAATCCGGCCCGGTACAACGGTCTGAAACTGAAGGCCTGGTACGGCGGCTCGGCACTCCCGGAGATGGTGGAGACGGTGACCTCCAGTCTCGGGCAACGAAGCTCCCGTCCGGGCGGTTCCGTGACCGAGGAGAACCTCCTCGAGGACTATGTCGAGGCGCTGCGCGGTCAGCTCGACGTGACCCTCATCAGGGGCGCGAAGCTGGCCATACTGCACGATCCCATCTACGGCGTCTCGGCCTCCCTTCCCTCGAAAGTTGTGGGCATCGATTTCATCGGGTCATTGCGGATTCAGAAAGGGTCCACCGAGCCACTCACCGAGACGGTCATCGACGGCATTCGCGGCGAAGTGAACCCGTCGTTCGGCGGGGTCAATCCGGAGCCGATCCCCGAGAACCTGAACGCCTCGCAGAACGTGATGCTCACGCGCGCCTATGACCTGGCCATCTGCAACGATGGCGACGCGGACCGCCTGGGGATCCTCGACGAGCAGGGACGCTTCGTCTCGCCCCACAAGATCATTTCCCTGCTCGCTCTCTACCTGGTCCGCGAGAAAAAGAGGGCCGGCGAGATCGTGAAGACGTTCTCCACGACGCGTCTTCTGGAGAAAGTGGCCGCCTCCCTCGGGGCCACCCTGCACGAGACGCCGATCGGCTTCAAGTATGTGGCCGACCTGATGCTCACCAACGATGTGCTCATCGGTGGGGAGGAGAGTGGCGGCATCGGTTTCGGCGCGTTCATGCCCGAGCGCGATGGCATCCTCTCCGGGCTCATGGTGGCCGAGGCGGTGGCGCATTACGGCCGGCCCCTGTCGGAGATCATCGCGGCCATGGAGCAGGAGTTCATCGAGCTTCACTACGACCGCCGCGACCTGCACCGCCCGATGGAACAGTGCGCGCGCCTGATCGAGCGCGTCCGCGCCGGAGAGCTGGACCGCGCCTTCGGCGTGCCCTTCGCCGGCCGCGAGGAGAAAGACGGCGTGAAGATGAACTTCACCGACGACTCCTGGATCCTTTTCCGCAAGTCGGGCACCGAGCCGATCATCCGCATCTACTGCGAAAGCCCCTCGAGCGAGCAGGTGCAGAGGATGCTGGACGTGGCCGTGGCGGAGCTGGATTCGTAGGGTTTCGGTTGGCGGTTGGCGGGAGCTGAATACTGGTCTGGCGCTTGCCGCCGGCTGATGCTGGAAACGTTCTCTTTGCAGCCGGTCCGCCGTGCCCGGCGCGGCGCGTCGTGGAGCGCCGGCGTCCCCGCCGGCTGGCCCCTGCGGCGTCTCGCCGCAGGGCCGTGTTCTCGCGAAGGGGATCGCCTGTCGCAACGGGCACGCGGCGCAGGCGAGGACGCCTGCGGTCCAGCCGGCGGGACGCCAGCGCTCCCCTCGGAGGCTGCGTCGCAAGGTGCCCCGCCCCGCCCCCTGCGCCCGGCGCCCTGCTTTGGTAGGATGCGTCTGTGGCCACACCCGAGACCTTGACCCGGACGCAGTTTACGCGCGAGAGCATCATCGACGACTACCGGATTGCTTTCCGCAGCCGGCAGGCCAGCCTCATCGGCCGCCGCGAAGTGCTGACCGGAAAGGCCAAGTTCGGGATCTTCGGGGATGGCAAAGAGGTCGCGCAACTGGCGTGGGCGCGGGCCTTTCGCAAAGGCGACTGGCGCTCGGGCTATTACCGCGACCAGACCTTCATGCTCGCGTCCGGCGCCGGAACGCTGGACGAGTTTTTCGCGCAGCTCTATGCCGATGCCGACGTCGAGCACGATCCGTGGTCGGGTGGGCGCTCCATGAACTCCCATTTCGCGTCGCGTTTCCTCGACGCGAACGGCGCGTGGAAGGCGCAGGTCGACGAGTACAACGTGTCGGCGGATCTCTCGCCGACCGGTTCGCAGATGCCTCGCCTGGTTGGGCTGGCCTGGGCCTCGCGGCTCTATCGCGAGCTCGGCATCCAGGGGGCGGAGCGGTTCTCGCACAATGGTGACGAGATCGCCTGGGGCACCATCGGGAACGCCAGTTGCGCCGAAGGCATGTTCTGGGAGTCGCTCAATGCCGCGGGAGTGCTGGGCATCCCCATGGTCATCTCCATCTGGGATGACGGGTATGGCATCTCCGTGCCGAACGAGCATCAGGTCACCAAAGACAACATCTCCGAGGTCCTCAAAGGCTTCCAGCGGGAACCGAAGTCGAAGCACGGCTTCGACATCTACCGCGTCAAGGGCTGGGACTATCCGGTGCTCTGCGAGACGTACATCGCCGCGGCGCAGATCTCGCGCATGGAGCACGTGCCGGCCATCATTCACGTGACCGAGCTGACGCAGCCGCAGGGTCATTCCACCTCCGGCAGCCACGAGCGGTATAAGTCCGAGGAGCGCCTGAAGTTCGAAGTCGAATTCGATGGCATCCGCAGGATGCGTGAGTGGATGGGGACGCAGGGTATCGCCACCAGTGAGGAACTGGAGGCGATGGAGAAGGAAGACCTGGCGCTGGTGCGCGAGACGCAGCGCCGGGCCTGGGAGACGTATCGGGGACCCATCGATGCCGAGGTGAATGAAGCCCTGGCGCTGCTGGAGGGGATGGGGGCGCAGGAGCTGAAGAACGAGTTGCAGCGCACGCAGTCGCCGTTCCGCCGCGATGCCGTGCGTGCCGTGGCCTCCGCGGTGATCGAGAAGGGCTCGGCCGCGGCGGGCACTCCGGCCGCCGAGTGGCTGAAGCGACGCCAGCGCGAGGGTGACGAGCGTTACGGCGCCCACCTGTTCGGCAGTGTCGAGGTCGCCGAAGTCGCGGCCGAGTACGCGGATGACGCGCCGCTGCTGAATGGCTTCGAGATCATCAATCAGTGCCTCGATCAGGCCTTGCGGCGCGATCCGCGTTTGATCATCTTCGGAGAAGACGTCGGCAAGCTCGGCGACGTCAATCAGGGCTGCATCGGCCTGCAGGAGAAATACGGTCCGTGGCGGGTGATGGACACCGGCATCCGCGAGTGCACCATCCTCGGGCAGGCCATTGGTGCGGCACTGCGCGGGCTGCGGCCCATTGCCGAGATCCAGTATCTCGACTACGTGCTGTACGCACTGCAGATCATGTCCGACGACCTGGCCACCACGCGCTGGCGCTCGGCCGGGGGGCAGGCCGCGCCGGTCATCGTCCGCACGCGTGGTCACCGGCTGGAAGGCATCTGGCACTCCGGCTCGCCGATGGCGGGCATGCTCGGACTGCTGCGGGGCATGCACCTGTGCGTTCCCCGCAACATGACCCAGGCCGCCGGCTTCTACAACACGCTACTCCGCGGAGAAGACCCGGCCATCGTCGTGGAAGTGCTCAACGGCTATCGGACGAAAGAGAAGTTGCCGTCGAACATCGCCGAGATGACTCTGCCGCTGGGCGTGCCGGAGGTGCTGCAGCAGGGGAGCGACGTCACGCTCGTGTCGTACGGTGCGACGCTGAAGATCGTCAGCGAGGCCGCGGAACTGCTGGCGCGATCGGGCATCTCCGCGGAAGTGATCGACGTCCAGACGCTGTTGCCGTTCGACGTGCGAGGCATCGTCGCCGAGTCGGTGAAGAAGACCAACCGCGTGGTGTTCATCGACGAAGACGTTCCCGGCGGCGCGACCGCATATCTGATGCAGCAGGTGCTCGAGCGCGACCGCGCGTACGACTGGCTCGACTCACAGCCACTGGCAATCTCCGCCAAGGATCACCGTCCGGCCTACGGCTCCGACGGCGACTACTGGTCCAAGCCCAACCGCGAGACCATCTTCGCCGGCGTCTACGGTGTGATGCACGAAGCCAATCCCCTTAAGTACCCGCTGATCTTCTAATGGCCG
>JBDTOZ010000385.1:0-11032 GCA_039932995.1 Acidobacteriota bacterium
GCTAGATTGTTCGACGCGCCTTCGCGCGTCAATAGCGGTGGACTTTAGTCCACCGGGCACTCGCGATGCGCCTGTCGAAGTCGGGTGAGGCTCTCGGGACGTCTGTGCCGGGAGCCTCGTTCAGTGACGCCGCTGCGACGGCAGAGGGGAAGTGTCTCGCAAGAGCCTCGGTGGACTAAAGTCCACCGCTCCACAGGCACGCCGCCCGCCCACCCGTCGTGATCCCGGTCTCCAGCGGGACCCGCCCGGCTGCTATTCCTTGCGCCCAGCCCGGAATCAACCCATGACCCTTCTCAAAGTTAGCGCGTGTGGGCATCCTGCCCGCGGTTGCGTGGAGGCGCCGACTCAGGGTCGCGCTGATGAGGGAGTCGCTCGCTCGCGTTCCTCGGCGGCGCGAACGCTGCACGCAGACGCAAAGTGTCGCAAGCGTTCCGCGGTCTCGCGGAGCTCGGTCTGCATCACACTCACCGTGTAGTCGAGCGAGTGGTTCACGCCCATCGTGTCTGTGACCAGGCCGGCGAGCGGCTCCAGCCGTAGCACCAGCGCGTGGACCTCTGCCTCGAATGCCACGATCGTTTCCCGGACGTCGAACGGTTCCGGCCGGCACGCGGCCAGCTCCCTCTCCGCACTGGAGAGAGACCAGTCGGCCTCGCGCAGCAGGGTGCGCTTCCGCCGGTTGTCACTGCTGTCGTCGGATTTGTTCCAGAGACCGACGTTGTCAGCTTCCTGCAGGAGCTCCACGGTTCTCTCGAAATCCTCGACCGCCTCCCGGAGAACTCTGATGACCGACTCGAGCTCCGCGACTGCAGTCCTGGGCCCGCGTTCGATCTCGTCCGGCAATGATGCCGATGGCCTGCTGAGGAGCGATTGGAGCACGCGACGCTCGAGCTGGCGACGCCGGATCGAGGACCACACCGCGATTGCCGAGGCAACGAGGGTGACGAGCGCCACCACCGAATAGATCTCGTCAGACATGGAGATGGCCGCATGGTAGCGCGGGCGCGCGAGCTTTGGACTGCGTCACTTTCTCGCAGCTCATGACGCATCACGAGGCATCGCCGCGAGGACCGTTCCAACCGAGGTAAGATCTCTCCCATGACGGACGACGAGCTGAAAGGCCTGTTCGAGAGCATGCGTCGCCATTTTGATGTGGTCTCGGAGGCCACTCGTGGCGACCTCCGGCTCGTCGCTGAGACTATCGTCCTGACGCACGAGAGGATCGACCGCACGACCTCTTCCCTGGGGGAGCACATCGAACGCTCGTCCGCGGAGACTCAGGCAATGATCAAATTCTCACACGCCGAGATCGATCGTCGGATGCGGACGTTGGAAGAGCGTGGCCGCTCCCTGGAAGATGCCGTGGCGGACCTCCAGGCTCGCGTGGGCCGTCTCGAAAACTCCACGCACTGACAAGCCAGCAAGGATAGGCCTCCGTCGAGTCGCCGTCCCCGCCGCCGCTCTGATCGATCATGCGCGACGAAGCCATGCGCACATGACGCCATCGAGGCGCGCGCCTCGTTCCTTATGCGAGGACAGTTCAGGGGGCCGCGGGCATCCTGCCCGCGGTGTCGCGTCGCGCGCATTGGCAGTATTCTCGGCCGATGAGAAACGTGATCCTTCAGGAATGCGTCTCGCCGGCCGGCCCGCCGAAGGGCGAGACCTCCCGATGAGCAACCGCTCGTGGGCCCTCGTTTGTCTCGCCGTCGTCCTCGGTGCGGCCGTCGTCCGTGGAGGAGATCGTCCCGATCTCACGCGCGAGCCGACGCTGTACCTGGTCGGCTATGCACACCTCGACACCCAGTGGCGGTGGGAGTATCCGGCCACGATCGTCAAGTACCTGCCGGCCACGCTGCACGACAACTTCGCGCTCTTCGAAAAGTATCCGCACTACGTCTTCAACTTCAGCGGCGCGAACCGGTACCGCTTGATGAAGGAGTACTACCCGGCGGATTTCGAGAAGATGAAGGGCTACGTGCGCGCGGGACGCTGGTTCCCTTCCGGCGCTTCGATGGAAGAGAGCGACGTCAATTCGCCGTCGGCCGAGTCGGTCATCCGCCAGGTGCTCTACGGGTCGCGCTGGTTCCGGCGCGAGCTGGGGACCACCAGCAGCGAATTCATGCTGCCGGACAGCTTCGGCTTTCCTTCCTCGCTTCCGACGATTCTCGCGCACATGGGCATCCGCGGGTTCTCGACGCAGAAACTGTCATGGGGCTCGGCGGTGGGGACTCCGTTCAACGTCGGACTGTGGGAAGGGCCGGATGGATCGACGGTGATCGCGGCCCTGAATCCCGGCTCGTACGGGTCCGAGATCCTCTGGGACCTGCGCGAAAGCGCCGCGCCGGAAGGGACGCGCAACTTCATCGACTGGCCGGCCCGCGTGCGCCAGAACGGGCAGCTCGGGGGTCTCTTCACGGACTACCACTACTACGGCACGGGCGATATCGGCGGAGCCCCCAGCGAGTCTTCGGTCGCGCGCGTGGAGGCGCTCGTCAGCGGCGCGGCGGGACCGTTGCGCATCGTGTCCTCGACCGCCGAGCGGATGTTCCTCGACATCCAGCCCGAGCAAACCTCGCGGCTGCCCCGGTACAAGGGAGAGCTGGAGCTGACCGAACATTCCGCCGGCTCGCTGACCTCGCAGGCCTATCAGAAGCGCTGGAACCGGGCCAACGAGCTCCTGGCCGACGCCGCGGAAAGGGCCTCGGTGGCGGCGGCCTGGCTCGGCAACCGCGTCTATCCGCAACAGCGTCTCGAGAACGCGTGGACCCTGGTCATGGGCGGCCAGTTCCACGACACCGCGGCCGGCACGGCCACGCCGAAGGCGTACGAATACGCGTGGAACGACGACGTCGTGGCGCTGAATCAGTTCGCGTCCGTCCTCACCAGCGCCACCGAGGCGGTGGTTGCGGCGATGGACACGCGCGTCACCGGCACGGCCATCGCCGTCTACAACCCGCTGAGCGTCGATCGTGAAGACGTCGTGGAAGCGGCCATCGCGGACTCCGGTCCCGTCCGCGTGTTCGCGCCGGACGGCACCGAAGTTCCCTCACAGCGTTCGGGTGCGAGTGTCGTTTTCCTGGCGCGCGTGCCCTCGGTCGGCTACGCCGTTTACGACGTTCGCCCTGGAGCTCCGGCGGCTCAGTCATCGCTGAGCGTCAGTACCTCGGCACTGGCGAACGACCGCTACGCGATCCATATCGACGAGCACGGAGACCTCTCCAGCATCTTCGACAAGCTCCTCAAGAAGGAGCTGCTCGCTTCGCCGTTACGCCTGGCCCTGCAAAGCGAGACGCCCGCGGAGTGGCCGGCCTGGAACATGGACTGGGACGATCGCCAGCAACCGCCGCGCGGGTTCGTGCGGGGACCGGTCAAGGTGCGCGTCGTCGAGTCCGGACCGGCTCGTGTGGCCGTCGAGATCGCACGCGAGACCGAAGGATCGACGTTCGTGCAGACGGTGCGGCTGGCGGCCGGAGATGCCGGCAACCGCATCGAGCTCGTGAACGCCATCGACTGGAAGACGCAGGCCGCCTCCCTCAAGGCCACGTTCCCGTTTGCCGCTTCGAATCCCGAGGCCACCTACAACTGGGAGGTGGGCACCCTTCGCCGCGGCAACAACGAGCCGCGCAAGTACGAGGTGGCCTCGCACCAATGGATCGACCTCACCGATCGCGGCGGCAGTTACGGCGTGACGGTGCTGACCGGGGCCAAGTACGGATCCGATAAGCCGGACGACCACACCTTGCGACTCACACTCCTCTACACGCCCGGTCTCGGCGACGGAAACAGTTCCTACAGCGACCAGACCTCGCAGGATTGGGGGCATCACTCCTTCGTGTACGGCCTGACCGCTCACGCGGGGACCATGCCCGCGGACTGGCAGGCCCTGCGTCTCGAGCAGCCGCTGATCGCGTTCCAGTCGCCGAAACACGAAGGCACGCTGGGCAAGACGTTCTCCTTGCTTCACGTGACCAACCCGCGCGTCCGCGTGCTGGCGCTGAAAAAGGCCGAGGAGAGCGACGAGGTCATTGTCCGACTGGTGGAGTTGGATGGAGGGCGCGCCGAGAACGTGCGCCTCGGTTTCTCCGCACCGGTGATGAAAGCACGCGAGGTGAACGGCCAGGAACTGCCCCTCGGAGCGGCCGTCGTGGACAACAACTCCCTCGATGACGGTGCGCTCGTCGTAGCGCTGAAGCCATTTCAACTGAAGACCTTCGCCGTGACCCTGGCGAGCAGTACGCCGCGGCGGCGGCCACGCTCGCAGTCCGTGGCCCTTCCTTACGATCTGGCCATGGCCAGCCTTGACGCCGTGGCGTCGAAAGGGCCGGCCCTGCCCGCCGAGCTGCTGCCCCGCGCCATCGAGGACGGCGGCGCCGTGTTCGCGCTGGCCGATCCCGCCGGTGCAAACGCCGTCGTGGCCCGAGGCCAGACCGTCGCGCTCCCGAAGTGGACACGCCGCGTCCACATCCTGGCCGCGGCGCAGGAGGATCGTCGCGTCGCGTTTCTCATCGGCAAGGAACGGGTCGAGGCGGACGTGCAGGCCTGGACCGGCTCGGTGGGCAGCTGGGACAACCGGTTGTGGGAACAGCGCGTGGAGATGCTGCCGCCGCGCGCCGATGCCCCGCCGAACGCCCCCCAGCGCACGGCCCGAATCACCGCCGTCACCGGCATCACGCCCGCGTTCATCAAGCGCGCCCCGATCGCCTGGTTCGCCTCCCATCATCACGACGCGAACGGAGCAAACGTGCCATACGCCTACTCCTATCTCTTCATCTACTCGTACATCGTGCCGCCCGGCGCCTCGACGCTGACCCTGCCCAATGACGATCAGGTCCTCATCCTGGCCGTCACCGTCACAAATGAAGGGAAACCGGTACAACCAGCGCAACCGCTCTACGATGCGTTTCCATGAAAAGTTGCGGCTGCTCGCAGTGATCTTGAAGTACAACGTGGTGGGAAACGACGAATGACGAATCGGTACGAGATCATCATTTTTTGGAGCGATGAAGACCAGGCCTTCATTGCCGATGTCCCCGAGCTTGCTGGCTGCATGGCGGATGGCTCCTCGCACGCGGAAGCTCTGACCAACGCGCAGGAGGCGATCGCGCTTTGGCTCGAGACCGCTCGCGAGCACGCTGATTCCGTTCCTGAAGCGAAGGGTCGCCGACGCCTCTACGTAAGGTCGCTTCTCTGCGCTCCACCGGAAGTGGACGCGCGCCGCCAGAGTCCTAATGCGAAGACACAGCCTTGGCCATCGCCTCCACTTGGGTGCGGGTGACGTCGGTGGGGCTGATCGCGAGATGAGCGAACCCTTCTTCCAGTTCGATCATCACGATCCACAATGCTTCTTCGGAGAACAACACCGCTCGCTTGCCGACACCGGCGAGCTTTCGCGGCGCGACACCGCTTTGTTCCTGCGTCGAGGAAACCTGAAGATCGAAGTACTCGGGGATAGATTCGGCGGAGACCATGCCCTCCCGGATCGCCTTCAGTTCGAAGAAGGAGAGGTTCACGCCGAGCTGTCCTTCCGGACGGTCCTTCGTCCACGAGCAAACGGTGAAGCCTGGCGAATACTCGACTGGCTCCACCGTCTCGAGCTCCACTCCCAGCGCGCTCTTCACCTCGGCCGCAGTCAGCCAGGCGGCGCAGGCCGGACCCTCTTCAGCGCGCAAGTCGGACGCGACCGCGGAGGCAAGAAGCGAAATGAATCCAACGAACACCAACCGGCGCAGTACACACTCTCCCTGCATGACCACCCTCCTCGGAATCGATCCATGACGCCCGCCATCACGGATGCTTCTGATTCGGCGATCATAGGATATTTTGGAGGGTGTTCGCCGCCGCCAGGATCGCAGCCAAGCCGCGTCCCTCTTAGACGGCGGATTGCTACTGGAGGAGCCCCTGATGCCCCACGGCAAGATCTGTTACCTCGAAATCCCGGCGAACCGTGCCGATGGTATCTGCTCGGGATGTCCGAGCGCGGTAACCTCCTGGTTGTGTGTCATACGGAGCGTAACGAAGCCTTTCGTGTCATCAGCGCGTGGAAAGCGAACAGACGTCAGAGAAAACAATATGAAGAGCAGTTCGAAGAAGAGCGCTAAACCGGGCCCACCGATCAAAGTTCCCGACATCGACTTCTCCGGAGGAGTCCGTGGCAAGTACGCCGCGCGCTACGCGGAAAGTTCGAACATCGTTGTACTTTCTCCTGATGTCGCCGAAGTCTTCCCCAATTCAGAAGCTGTCAATGAAGCGCTGCGGACTCTCGTCCGCCTTTCCGCCACGACAGTGCGTCTTCCGGCCACACGCACGACAAGAGCGCGGCGCCTGACTTCACGCTAGAGCTGCCGCGCCACGCTTCGATCCGCCAGCCGAGCCGGCTGCTGTCTCGCCAGCATGACGGTCACGTCGGGTGCAGATCGCCAGTCGTTGCAACTAGCTCCTCGCCGGACCGCCGCTCTGGCGGCAGCACTTGGCCCGATCACCGCCCCGGACGAAGGTGCGCCGGTGCAACGTGCGCAGCCGCTGTACGATACGTTTCCATGAAAAAGCTGCTGGTCGTTGCCGCCTTTCTCGCCCTCAGCGCCTGCACGAAAAGCGAAGCGCCGCAGAAGACCGCGGCTCCGGGCGCGGCCAAGCCGTCGTTTCGCATCGCGGTCATTCCTCAGGGATCGACGCATGAGTTCTGGAAGAGCATTCATGCCGGCGCGATGAAGGCGGCCGAGGATGCACGCGCGGAGCACCTCGAGGTGGAGATCATCTGGAAGGGGCCCATGCGCGAGGACGACCGCGAGCAGCAGGTGCAGGTCGTGGAGGGCTTCCTCACGCAGCAGGTCAGCGGCATCGTGCTGGCTCCCTTCGACAAGAACGCGCTGGTGCGGCCCGTGGAAGAGGCCAAGCGCGCCGGCATCCCCACGGTGGTCATCGATTCCGGGCTGGAGTCGCAGGATCCGATCAGTTTCGTGGCCAGCGACAACCACCACGGAGGCGAGCTGGCCGCGGACGAGATGGCCCGCCTCCTGGGCGGCAAGGGCAAGGTGCTCCTGCTCCGCTACCAGGAAGGCGTGGCCAGCACCGAGGCGCGCGAAAAGGGATTCGTCGATCGCATCAAGACCTTCCCCGGCATCGAGCTCATCTCCTCGAATCAGTTCGCGGGGGCGACGCGCGAGACGGCCAAGACGGCGGCGGAGAATCTGCTCAACCGCCACGGCGACGATCTGGCCGGCATGTTCACGCCCAACGAGTCGTCGACCGCGGGCGCGCTGCTGGCGCTGGAAGATGCAGGGCGGGCCGGCAAGATCCGCTTCGTCGGCTTCGACTTCAGCGAGACCTTCGTGCAGGCCATCCGCGCCGGCAAGCTGCATGGCATCGTCGTGCAGAACCCGTTTCGCATGGGAGAGCTGGGGGTGAAGACGCTCCTCGATCACCTGCGCGGCAAGCCGATCGAAGCGAGGGTGGATACAGGGGTCACGCTGATCACACCGGCGAACCTCGACACTCCCGCATCGCAGCAGCTCCTCCATCCGCCGCTCGATCAATACCTGCAGTGATCCTGCGACTGCGCGGCCTCCGCAAACGGTTCGGCGCGACGGTCGCGCTGGATGGCGTCGATCTCGATGTCGGGCCGGGCCAGGTGCACGCGCTCATCGGCGAGAACGGCGCCGGGAAGAGCACGCTCCTGAACATCCTCTCCGGCAATCTCCGCGCAGACAGCGGCGAACTGTCGTTGGAAGGGGCGCCTTACGCGCCGCGCGACCCAGGCGCGGCGCGGCAGCGCGGCGTGGCGCATGTCCATCAGGAGCTCATGCTCTGTCCGCACCTTTCCGTCGCGGAGAACATCTTTCTCGGCATCGAGCCGGCGTCGCACGGCCGGCTGCGCAAGGACGTGCTCTTCGAGCGCGCCGCGGCGCTGCTCGGTGAATTCGGCAGGAGTGAGATCGACCCTCGCAGACGGACCGCCGGCCTCTCCCTTGCCGATCGGCAGGTCGTCGAGATCTGTCGCGCGCTGGCCTCCGAGGCGCGCGTCCTCCTGCTGGACGAACCGACCAGCAGTCTGCAGCGCGGGGATGTGGAGCGGCTGTTCCGCGTGATCACGCAACTGCGCGACCGCGGGATGGCCATCGTCTACATCAGCCACTTTCTCGAAGAAGTGCGGGAGATCGCCAGTCGTTACACCGTTCTGCGCGACGGACGAAGCGTCGCGTCCGGGGAGTTGCGGGGCGTGAGCGACGAGCAGCTCATCGAGCAGATGGTGGGACGGTCGGTCGATCGCGTCGTCGATCGCGAGCGTCGCATCGCTCCGGATGTAGTCCTGGCCGTGCGTGACTTCGCAGCCCCTCCGCGCCTGAAGCACGCCAGCTTCGAGCTTCGTCGCGGAGAGATCCTCGGCATCGCCGGTCTGATCGGATCGGGTCGCACGGAGTTGATCCGCGCCCTCTATGGACTCATTCCTTCCTCCGGCAACGTGGTCCTGACCGCGAACGGTGCCGGATATCTCAGCGAAGACCGCAAGGGGGAAGGGTTGGCGCTGCAGATGTCCGTGGCCGACAACCTCACGCTCACCCGCTTCGAAAGTTGCGCGAAAGGCGGTTGGATCGACAGGGCCCGGCAACTTCTTCAGAGCGAGGCCATCATGCAGCGACTGCGCATCAAGGCTCCAAGTCCGCGCACGGCGGTGCATCGGCTTTCCGGCGGCAATCAGCAGAAGGTGGCGTTGGGGCGGCTGCTCCATCAGGACGCCGGGGTGCTGCTGCTCGACGAGCCGGCGCGCGGCATCGACGTGGCCAGCAAGAGTGAGGTCTATCGGCAGATCGGAGCGCTGGCCGCCGAGGGGAAGGCCATTCTGGTCGTCAGCTCGTACCTGCCGGAGCTCTTCGCCATCTGCGACCGGCTGGCGGTGATGACGCGCGGAACCCTCTCCGCGGCGCGGCCGATCGTGGAGTGGACGCCGGTGAGCGTGATGGAAGCGGCCATCGGCGCGGAGCGCGGGGCATGAAGGCGCTTGCCAGAATTCTGGCCCCGCTCTTCGGACTGATCGCCGTCACGGTGCTCTTCGCGTTGCTCACCGGCGCGCCGGAGCGCTATCTCTCCACGACCAACTTGCGCGTGGTGCTGGCCCAGACCGTCATCGTGGCCATCGCCGCGCTGGGGATGACGCTGATCATCATCAGCGCAGGCATTGACCTCTCCGTCGGCTCCTCGATCGCGTTGTCGAGCGTGGTCACGGCGGTGGCGCTGCGCGGAGGCCTGCCTCCGCTCGTGGCTCTGGCCTGCGGCGTGGTCACGGGCGCGGTGCTCGGTCTCGTCAACGGCCTGGCCATCACCGCGCTGCGCGTGGTCCCGTTCATCGCCACACTGGGGACGCTGGGCATTGCCCGCGGGCTGGCCAAGTACGTCGCCGATCAGCAGACCGTGAACGTGCCCGCCACCTGGATCAACGAGCTGGCCGTGACGTTCCCCTCGCGTCCCCGGCTGCTGTTCGCGCCGGGTGTCTGGCTCACCGTCATCCTGGCCGCGATCATGACGTTGGTCCTCCGCAACACGGTCTTCGGCCGCCGCGTCTTCGCCCTCGGCTCCAACGAAGCGGCGGCCCGCGCCTGCGGCATCGCCACGCGACGCCTGAAGATTCAGGTCTACGCGCTGGCCGGGCTCTTCTTCGGACTGGCCGGCGTCACGCAGATGTCCCGCCTGCGGCAGGGCGATCCGACCGTGGCCGTGGGAACGGAGCTCGACGTCATCGCCGCCGTGGTCATCGGAGGCGGCAGCCTGAACGGCGGCGAGGGGAGCATCCCCGGCGCCATCATCGGCGCCTTGATCATGTCGCTGCTGCGCAACGGCTGTCAGCAGATGGGCTGGCCGAACTACGTGCAGGAGATCATCATCGGCACCATCATCGTCATCGCGGTCGCGGCTGACCGGTATCGCGCGTCGCGCGCAGCGGAGAGCACTTCATGAAAATCGCCCTGGCCCTGCTCCTGTCCCTCTCGGCATTCGGTCAAACCACGATCACGGTCGACCACGCGTTCACGCCGCCCGCGACCGACGACGCCGCGGCGAAAGCGACGCTCACGCTGATCGGCGGCGCGCTCGACCGCGGGAGCGCTCCGCTCACCGCACTCACCGACGGACTGCTCCCGACGGACGAAGACCAGCCCTCGGCGAACGTCTTTTTCCGCGCGAACTCCTGGGGTGGCCGGGTGAGCATGGATCTCGGCGGTGTCACCGACGTCGCCGCGATCCGCACCTACTCGTGGCACCCCTCCTCGCGGGCGCCGCAGGTCTACAAGGTGTACGGGAGCGACGGCACGCCGGCCGGTTTCGACGCCGCCCCCTCCACGAAACTCGATCCCACGTGCTGCGGCTGGACGCAGCTCGCCTTCGTCGACACGCGGCAAACGCATGGCGACGAAGGCGGGCAATACATCGTGACGATCGCCGGCGACCAGGGGAAGCTAGGACGCTTTCGCTACCTCCTGTTCGACGTCTTCGAGACCGAGAGCGAGGACGCCTGGGGCCAGACGTTCTACAGCGAAGTGGATGTGCTCACAAAGCCGCCCGAGCGCTGGAGCGCGGCCCGACGCAAGGAGATGGCCGCACGCGTTCGTCGGGCGGCCCTCGACTCGTGGAACGCGTACAAGCGCGAGGCCTGGGGGCACGACGAGCTGAAGCCGGTCAGCAAGAGTGGGAAGGACTGGCACGCGCACTCGCTCCTCATGACGCCGGTCGACTCGCTCGACACGCTGCTCCTGCTCGGCGCGACCGCCGAGGCCGACGTACCTCCTACCTGCTACGCCCCCGAGGCGCTGGACTTCGAGAAAGTTGTTTCACACGGATGCCACCCGTTCCGTCGAGGTGGAACGGGCGGGCCGTGATGGGGGGTGCCGGCAAGATGCCCGAGCCCCCTCGTTCCGTCGTGCGACGACCAGTTCAGTGGGGCCGCGGGCATCCTGCCCGCGGTGGACTCTAGTTCTAGTCCACCGTCACGCACGCGGAAGCGGGCGCTGACGCGCGAAGGCGCGTTCCACAATGTAGCCCCGGGCTC
>JBDTOZ010000386.1:0-52375 GCA_039932995.1 Acidobacteriota bacterium
CCGGATCGAGCGGCACATACGCTCCCCCCGCCTGCAGAATGCCCAGCGCGCCCACGATCACGTCCGGGGTTCGCTCCATGCACAGCCCCACCAGCCGGTCCGGCCCCACACCCTGCCCCTGCAGGTAGAGTGCGAGCGTCTGACTCCGGTCGAACAGCTCCTGATAGGTCAGCCGCTCTTTGCCACATACCAGGGCGATCTTCTCCCCATGGAGCGCGGCCTGGCGGACGAATCCGTCCTGCAGACACTCGTCGTTCGGATACTCCGCCCGCGTGGCGTTGTACTCGACCAGCAGCCGCCGCTTTTCCGCGGCGCTCAGATACTCGAGGTCGCGGACCTTCGCGTGAGGCGCGGCCACAATGGCTCGGCACAGCGCCTGGAAGTGCTCGGCCATCCGCTCAATGGTCTGGGGGCGATAAAGAGCGGTGCTGTATTCGAGGGATCCGGTCAGTCCCTGCGCGGTCTCCGTAAACGAAGCCGTCAGATCGAACTTGCTGATGCCGCTGTCCATCGGATAGCGGGGAAAGCGCTGATCCAGCGTCCCGAGATCCGCGTTCTGGAGGATCACCATGATTTGAAAGATCGGGGTGATGGCCAGATTGCGCTGCGGATGGAGGATGTCCACCACTCTTTCGAATGGAGTGTCCTGATGCTCGTACGCCTCCAGGCAGGTGGTCTTGACCTGGGCCAGCAGATTGGAGAAGGCCTCGTCATCCTTCACCTGGCTGCGCAGAGCGAGCGTATTGACGAACATCCCGATCAGACCCTCGGTCTCGGCATGCTGTCGATTGGCGATGGGAGTCCCTACGCAGATGTCGTCCTGACCTGTGTACCGATGAAGCAACGTCTTGAACGCGGCCAGGAGAATCATGAAGAGCGTGCCGCCCTGTATCTGGGCAAGGCTCTTGAGTTGCCGGCTCAATTGCGTGTCGAGCGCGAACGAGTACGTCGCGCCGGCGAAGCTCTGCACCCTGGGCCTGGAGAAATCGGTGACCAGATCCAGGGTTTCGGGAGCGCCGGTGAGCTTCTTCTGCCAGTAAGCGAGTTGCTTCTCCAGAGTACCGCTCTGTTCCAGCCACGTTCTCTGCCAGACACTGTAGTCGGCATACTGAATCGGCAGCGGGGCCAATTCCGGCCGCCGGCCCTCACGCAGGGCTTCCATGACCAGGCCGAGCTCCCGGATCAAAATGCCCTGCGACCAGCCGTCGCTGATGATGTGATGCATGTTGAGCAGGAGAATGTGCTGTTGCGCTTCGAGCTTGATCACTCGCCCACGAAGCAGCGGTCCGCGGGAGAGGTCGAACGGGACCGCCGTCTCCGCCTGACAGAGCTCGCGGGCCCTTTCGTCGCGCGCCTGCAGATTCTCGTAATGGCTGAGATCCGTGCGCGCCAGGGTGAAGTCCAGATTCTCCAGAATCCGCTGCTCGGCCTGCCCTTCCCGACTGGGAAAGATCGTGCGCAGATTCTCATGCCGCGCAATGATCCATTGGAATGCCTGGTCGAGTTGACTGAGGTCCAGATCGCCATGAAGCGTGACGGCGATCGGAACGTTGTAAATGCTGCCATCCGGCTCGAGCTCATGGACGAACCAGAGACGCTCCTGGGCAAAACTCAGGGGAAGTCTTTCGCCCCGCGACCGATCGACGGGGCGAATCGCCGAAGGGGAGGGCTCGGCTTCGGCCGGAACCGGAACAGACGTTTCGGCGTCCGCCATCATCTGGGCCAGTTCGGCAACACTGGTCTGCTCGAGGAGCGCCTTCAGCGATGAATCGAGATCGGCACGACCGCGAATTCTGGCCATCAGTTGGGCGGCCAGCAACGAGTGGCGGTCTTCCTGACCCTGCTGCCGGCCATCCCCGGCGAGTGCGGCGTCAACGCCCTCCGCCTTGGCACAGACCTCACCCAAGCGGGCCACCGTCGAACGCTCGAACAGGACCTTGAGAGCCAACTCCACGTTCAGACGGCTACGAATCTTGGCCACCAACTGCGTGGCCAGCAAGGAGTGGCCGCCGAGCTCGAAGAAGTTGTCATGGATGCCGATGGTCTCAGGCGCCAGCCTCAGGACCTCTGCCCAGATCGCCACCAGTTGCTTCTCGGTGTCATTCCGCGGCCCTACATAAGCCTGCCCGGATGCAATGGTCACGTCCATCCGCGCCAGCGCCCGCCGATCCACCTTGCCGTTCGGATTGAGCGGGATCGCTTCCAGGCTCACGAACGCGGCCGGGACCATGTAGTCCGGAAGCGTCTTGAGGAGGTGGGACCGCAGTTCCTCGTACGCCAGCTCCACCAGCTGCCCGGCCTCGCTGCCTTTGGCCCGATAGAAGGCCACCAACTGCCGCTCGCCGTCCTGCCCTTGTGCGACCACGGCGCTGTCCTGGATCTCCGGGTGCTGCTGCAGCCGGGCTTCCACCTCACCCAACTCGATGCGGAAGCCGCGCACCTTCACCTGAGTGTCGATCCTGCCCAGATACTGGATCGTTCCGTCATCGAGCCAACGAGCCAGGTCTCCCGTCTTGTACATCCGAGTGCCGGGCTCGAAGGGATTGGGGACGAAGCGTTCTTCCGTCAGCTCGCGGCGGTTCAGATACCCCCGCGCCAGACCGTCGCCCGCGATGTGCAGCTCTCCGGCCACGCCGATCGGCTGCGAATGATTGGCGCGGTCCAGGATGTAGACCTGCGTATTGGCGATCGGCCGGCCAATCGTCGGCGACGCGTTCGGCTCTCGGAGTACATAGGTCGAGTAGGTCGTGTCTTCGGACGGACCATAGAGGTCGTAGACCTTGCGGGCCGAGGTCGTGTTGTAGATCCGGTCCACTAGAGAGGTGGATAAAGGCTCCCCCGCCAGGTTGATGGTCAGGACCGAATCCGGCACTGCGCCGGCGCGCACCAGTTCCTCCATGGCCGACGGCACTGTATTGATCAGCGTGACCGATTCCCGGTGGTCGAGATCGATCAAGCCCAGCGCGTTCGGCACCAGGATGATCGTTCCACCGTTCGCAAGAGTGACGAAGATCTCGTAGACGGAGAGATCGAAACAGACCGAGGTCGACGCCAGTACGCCCGCCAGCTCTTCATGGCTATAGACGTCGCTTGCCCAATGCACGAGCGTCACCGGACTGTGATGCTCGATGGCCACTCCTTTAGGCACACCGGTGGAGCCGGAGGTGTAGATCACATACGCCAGATCGTGAGGACCGACCTCGCGCCGTAGAGAAAGTCCGCTCCTCTGCAACTCCGCCACCTGTTCGCGGATCTCCGGCCACTGCCGGTCGACGGCGATCAGTTGCGTGCCGGCCGGCATCAGCGACGAAAGCTTTTCCCCCAGGCTCTCCTGCGTCAGGACGATCGCGGCCTGACTGTCGCGCAGCATGTGCGTGAGGCGGTCGTCCGGATACTCCGGATCGAGCGGCACATACGCTCCCCCCGCCTGCAGAATGCCCAGCGCGCCCACAATTACGTCCGGGGTCCGCTCCATGCACAGCCCCACCAGCCGGTCCGGCCCCACGCCCTGCCCTTGCAGGTAGAGGGCGAGCGTCTGACTCCGGTCGAGCAGCTCCTGATAGGTCAGCCGCTCTTTGCCACACACCAGAGCGATCTTCTCCCCATGGAGCGCGGCCTGGCGGACGAATCCGTCCTGGAGACACTCGTCTTGCGGATACTCCGCGCGCGTGGCGTTGTACTCGACCAGCAGCCGCCGCTTTTCCGCGGCACTCAGATAATCGAGGTCGCGGATCTTCGCGTGAGGCGCGGCCACAATGGCCCGGCACAACGCCTGGAAGTGCTCGGCCATCCGCTCAATGGTCTGCGGACGATAAAGAGCGGTGCTGTATTCGATCAACCCATCCAACCCATCCGGAGTCTCGGTGAAGGCTGCCGTCAGGTCGAACTTACTGACGACACTGTCGAGCAGGAGCCGCGGGAAACGCGGGTCCAGCCGGCCAAGGTCGGCATTCTGCAGAATGAACATCACCTGAAAGATCGGGCTCATCGCCAGATTGCGCTGGGGACGCAGGATGTCCACGACTTTCTCGAACGGGGCGTCCTGATGTTCGTACGCTTCGAGGCAGGTGTCTTTCACTTGCGCCAGGAGCTCGGTGAAGGACTGATGTCCCTCGATTCTCGTCCGCAGCGCGACCGTATTGGCGAACATTCCGATCAGGTCTTCAGTCTCGCCATACTGCCGATTGGCGATCGGGCTGCCGACGCAGAGATCGCCCTGACCCGTATAGCGGTGAAGCAAGACGTTGAAGGCGGCCAACAACGCCATATAGAGAGTGCCGCCTTCGCGCTGCGCCAGACTCTTGATCTTCTCCGCCAGGGGCACTTCGATGCGGAACGCGTGGGTGGCTCCTGCGAAGGTCTGTGCGTTCGGACGGGGATGATCGGTCACCAGATCGAGGCTCTCGGGGGCACCCGCGAGCTTCTCCTCCCAGTAGCCGAGCTGCCGTTGCAGCTTTCCGCCCTCGTCCAGCCAGTTGCGCTGCCAGATGCTGTAGTCGGAGTACTGAATGGGCAGCGGAGCGAGCTCCGGTTGACGCCCTTCGCGTAAGGCGTCCAGGATCAACCCGAGCTCCTTGATCAACACACCCAGGGACCAGCCATCGCTGACGATGTGGTGCATCGTCAGGATGAGGATGTGCTCGTACTCCGTGAGCTTGAGCACTTTCCCCCGAAACAGGGGCCCGCGCGCCAGGTCGAACGGTCGTACCGCCTCGGCCCCGCAAAGCTCCTGTACTTTCGCGTGGCGTGCCTCACCCGTGTAATGCCGAAGGTCGACCCGCTCCAGTTGAAAATGCAGATGGGCCTGAATCTCTTGACGAGCGATTCCCTCGTCACTGGGGAAGCAGGTCCGCAAAATCTCATGCCGCTCCATGATCAGATTGAAGGCCTGATCGAGCTGGCTGATCTCCAGAACGCCGGAGAGGGTGATCACGCGGGGAACGTTGTAGACGGCATTGCCGGGCTCGAGCTGGTCGAAGAACCAGAGACGCTCCTGCGCGAAGCTCAGGGGCAGCCGTTCATAGCGCGATCGATCGATCGGACGGATCGGCGGGATGTCGTTCTGCGAAGCACCGGCAATGAGCTCGGCGAACGCGGCGATGGTGGTCTGCTCAAAGAGCGTCTTGAGCGGCAGGTCGACGTTCAAGCGCCCTCGGATTTTTGAGATCAGCCTCGTGGCCAGAAGCGAGTGTCCGCCCAGCTCGAAGAAGTCGTCGTGCCGGCCCACACGCTCCACATGCAGCAAGTCCTGCCAGAGCGTGGCCAGCGTCTCCTCGATCTCCCCACGCGGAGCCTCATACAGGCTCCTGGCGTAAGCCTCCGCCTCCGGTCGCGGAAGCGCGCGGCGGTCTATCTTTCCGTTCGGCGTCAGCGGCAGTGCCTCCAACAGCACGAACGCCGAGGGAACCATGTACTGCGGCACACTGGCCACCATGTGCGCACGCAGCTCTTCCACCTCAGGCGCCATTCCGCTCGTGGTCACATACGCCACCAGCCGCTTCTCGCCCGGCTCGTCCTCCCGCGCCAGCACCACCGCTTCCTTCACACGTGCATGCGCGACGAGCTGCGCCTCGATCTCTCCCAGCTCGATCCGGAAGCCGCGGATCTTCACCTGGAAATCGTTCCGTCCCAGATATTCGACCGTTCCGTCGTCCAGCCACCGGGCCAGGTCCCCGGTCCGGTACATCCGGGCATCGTCCTCATCCGCGCGGAACCGATCGCGCACGAAACGCTCCGCCGTCAGCACGGGCTGGTTGAGGTATCCACGCGTCACCTGCCCGCCGCCGATCCACAACTCGCCCGCAACTCCGATCGGCACCGGCTGCCCCTGCTCGTCCAGGATGTAGATCCGTGTCCCGTCCAGCGGCCTGCCCAGGGGGATGGCTCGGGAAGACGACCCGTTCCCTTCATGCTCGCCACAGAGCACACCGACACTGCATTCGGTGGGACCGTAGTGATTGAACACGCGGCATTCGGGACGAAGCTCACGGACCCGATCCAGGAGCGTGCGCGGCAACACTTCTCCGCCCAGGATCAGTGTGTGCGACGGAATCAATCGCGGATCTTCCCCATCTCCCAGCAATGCCAGCAGGTGCGAAGGGGTGATTTTCATGCAGTCGATGCGATGGGCCATGCAGTACGCCGCATAGTGATCGGCATCCGTGCTCGCTTCCCGGCCAAGCACATGGAGGGTTCCTCCGCCCAGAAGCGCGGGAAAGAGAACCGTGTTGCCCAGGTCCGCGGCGAAAGTGGACACGAGCGCGTAAGACGCTCCCTCCGGAAACTCCAGCTTCTTCTCGATGGCCGTCACATAGCGGACGATGTGACGGTGCTCGACCATCACTCCTTTCGGTCTGCCGGTCGAGCCTGAGGTGTACATGACATAGGCGAGGTGGTGGGGCTTGACGTCGCGTCGCAAGACCGCGCCCGTGGCATTCATCTGCGCGGCGTGCGCGCGGATCTCCGGCCACTGCCCATCCAGCGTGACGATCCGCGTCCCTGCCGGCGTGATCGCGCGCAGTCTGTCCCGCAGTCTCTCCTGGGTCAGCACGATCGAGGCCCCGCTGTCGGCCAGCATGTACGCCAGCCGGTCATCCGGATAGTCCGGGTCCAGCGGTGCGTAGGCGCCGCCCGCGCGCAGGACACCCCACAGTCCCACGATCACGTCCAGCGACCGCTCCATGCACAGGCCCACTCGTTCGTCCGGCCCCACGCCTTCGGACTGCAGATACGCTGCGAGCTCCAAACTCCGCTCTCCGAGCTCCCTGTACGTCAGTTGCCCGTCGCTGGAGATCACCGCGGTTCGATCCGCGTGCAGGGCCACCTGCTCCTCGAACCGCTCATGCAGACAGACTTCGATGACTTCCGCCGTCGTCGGCTCATCGGAGCCCGCCAGCAACCGCTGCTTCTCGCTCTCACCGAGATAGCCGAGATCGCGGATTGCGCAGTGTGGTGCGTTCACAATAGCCCGGCACAGGGCCACGAAATGCTCGCAGATCCGGGCGATGGTCTGCGGCCGGTACAAGGCCGTGCTGTATTCGATCGATCCGGCCAGGCCTTCTTTTCCTTCCGTAAACGTGGCCGTCAGATCGAACTTGCTGATACCGGTTTCCACCGGATAGAGCGGGAAGCGATCGTTTGCCTCCCCCACCTCCGCTGCATTCTGGAGGACCATCATCACTTGAAAGATCGGAGTGATGGCCAGGTTGCGCTGAAGACGCAGAAGGTCGACGACTTTGTCGAAGGGCGTGTCCTGATGCTCGTACGCCTCGAGACACGTGGACCTCACGCGAGCAAACAGCGCGGCGAAGTCATCCCCTCCCTCGACCTGGGTGCGCAGGGCCAGGGTGTTGATGAACATGCCGATCAGGCCGTCCGTCTCGCCGTACTGCCGATTGGCGATCGGACTGCCGACGCATAGATCGCTCTGGCCCGTATAGCGGTACAGCAGCACGTTGAAGGCCGCCAGCAAGGCCATATAGAGCGTGCCGCCTTCGCGCTGGGCCAGGCTCCGCAGCTCGCCGGCCAGTTGCGCGTCGAGGGTGAACGCATGGGTCGCACCTGCGTAACTCCGCGCGGCGGGACGCGGATAGTCCGGCACCAGGTCGAGACTCTCCGGAAGGTCGGCCAGTATCTTCCGCCAATACGCCAGTTGCTTCTCGAGAATCCCACTCTCGTCGAGCCACGTTCTCTGCCACACGCTGTAGTCGACGTACTGAACCGGCAGGGTTGCAAGCTCCGGCTCCTGTCCCTGCTCCAGCGCATCCATGATCCGCCCCAGTTCGTGGATCAGCAGACCGGTGGACCACCCATCACTGATGATGTGGTGCATGTTGAGGAGGAGGATGTGCTCGCGCGCGTCCAGGCGGATGACGCAGCCGCGAAGCAGCGGGCCACCGGCCAGGTCGAAGGACGTCTGCGCCTCCAGACGACAGAGCTCGGTCGTCTTTCGCTCGCGCTCCTCGCGGTTCTCATCACTGAGATCCACGCGCTTCAGCCTGAAGTCGATCCGCTCCAGAATGCGCTGTCGCGGCTGACCGTCGACCCTCGGGAACACAGTGCGCAGGTTCTCGTGACGCACAATGATTCGCTGGAACGCCTCTTCCAGCACATCGATCGCCAATTCTCCCTTGATGGTCACGGCCTTCGGGAGGTTGTAGACGGCGTTGCCGGGCTCGAGCTGATCGAAGAACCAGAGCCGCTCCTGCGCGAAGCTCAGGGGCAGCCGTTCATAGTGCGATCGGTCGATCGGACAGATCGGCGGGATGTCGTTCTGCGAAGCACCTGCAATGAGCTCGGCGAACGCGGCGATGGTGGTCTGCTCAAAGAGCGTCTTGAGCGGCAGGTCGACGTTCAAGCGCCCTCGGATTTTTGAGATCAGCCTCGTGGCCAGAAGCGAGTGTCCGCCCAGCTCGAAGAAGTCGTCGTGCCGGCCCACACGCTCCACATGCAGCAAGTCCTGCCAGAGCGTGGCCAGCGTCTCCTCGATCTCCCCACGCGGAGCCTCATACAGGCTCCTGGCGTAAGCCTCCGCCTCCGGTCGCGGAAGCGCGCGGCGGTCTATCTTTCCGTTCGGCGTCAGCGGCAGTGCCTCCAACAGCACGAACGCCGAGGGAACCATGTACTGCGGCACACTGGCCACCATGTGCGCACGCAGCTCTTCCACCTCAGGCGCCATTCCGCTCGTGGTCACATACGCCACCAGCCGCTTCTCGCCCGGCTCGTCCTCCCGCGCCAGCACCACCGCTTCCTTCACACGTGCATGCGCGACGAGCTGCGCCTCGATCTCTCCCAGCTCGATCCGGAAGCCGCGGATCTTCACCTGGAAATCGTTCCGTCCCAGATATTCGACCGTTCCGTCGTCCAGCCACCGGGCCAGGTCCCCGGTCCGGTACATCCGGGCATCGTCCTCATCCGCGCGGAACCGATCGCGCACGAAACGCTCCGCCGTCAGCACGGGCTGGTTGAGGTATCCACGCGTCACCTGCCCGCCGCCGATCCACAACTCGCCCGCAACTCCGATCGGCACCGGCTGCCCCTGCTCGTCCAGGATGTAGATCCGTGTCCCGTCCAGCGGCCTGCCCAGGGGGATGGCTCGGGAAGACGACCCGTTCCCTTCATGCTCGCCACAGAGCACACCGACACTGCATTCGGTGGGACCGTAGTGATTGAACACGCGGCATTCGGGACGAAGCTCACGGACCCGATCCATGAGCGTGCGCGGCAACACTTCTCCGCCCAGAATCAGTGTGTGCGACGGAATCAATCGCGGATCTTCTCCATCTCCCAGCAATGCCAGCAGGTGCGAAGGGGTGATCTTCATGCAGTCGATGCGATGGGCCATGCAGTACGCGGCATAGTGATCGGCATCCGTGCTCGCTTCCCGGCCAAACACATGGAGGGTTCCTCCGCCCAGAAGTGCGGGGAAGAGAACCGTGTTGCCCAGGTCCGCGGCGAAGGTGGACACGAGCGCGTAAGACGCTCCCTCCGGAAACTCCAGCTTCTTCTCGATGGCCGTCACATAGCGGACGATGTGACGGTGCTCGACCATCACTCCTTTCGGTCTGCCGGTCGAGCCTGAGGTGTACATGACATAGGCGAGGTGGTGGGGCTTGACGTCGCGTCGCAAGACCGCGCCCGTGGCATTCATCTGCGCGGCGTGCGCGCGGATCTCCGGCCACTGCCCATCCAGCGTGACGATCCGCGTCCCTGCCGGCGTGATCGCGCGCAGTCTGTCCCGCAGTCTCTCCTGGGTCAGCACGATCGAGGCCCCGCTGTCGGCCAGCATGTACGCCAGCCGGTCATCCGGATAGTCCGGGTCCAGCGGTGCGTAGGCGCCGCCCGCGCGCAGGACACCCCACAGTCCCACGATCACGTCCAGCGACCGCTCCATGCACAGGCCCACTCGTTCGTCCGGCCCCACGCCTTCGGACTGCAGATACGCTGCGAGCTCCAAACTCCGCTCTCCGAGCTCCCTGTACGTCAGTTGCCCGTCGCTGGAGATCACCGCGGTTCGATCCGCGTGCAGGGCCACCTGCTCCTCGAACCGCTCATGCAGACAGACGTCGATGATTCCCCCCTCCGTGTTCGCGCCGGCGAGCGCCGCCACAGGCGTACGATCACGCTCAACCCATCCATGCGGAGCACCTTCAAGAAGGGCAATGATCTCCGATTTGAAGTGCACGATCCCGTCCTTGAGATCGGTCGTGAGCATTCCCGGCGGCGCATAGCAATTCAACCGGCCGGCATCGGTGGACAACCTCACGCCTTTCACGGCCAATTTGTTGAGAAACTCTGTCACCGTCTCCATGGCTGATCCTTCCTTCGCATCTCGTTTCATCCGCGACGCAGAAGCCATCGCGTTCATTTTGTCTGAGGGATTTCTTGTCGATCCTCGAGTGAGGCCGGCGCGGCAATGAGGGCCGCGGACTCGTTTCGGAGCGGGATCGACGTCGTGAACTAAGGAGTCTGCGCGGTAGAGGCATTTGCCTCGGAGCGACCGTACGTGCCCAAGGCTATGCCAACCAGCGCTGGCGGCCGTGCCGCCCTAAAGTCGGGTCTTTCCCAGATACTGGATGCTGCCGTCCTCGCGCCAGCGGGCCCGATCGGCTGTCCTGAACATTCGCAGGCCAGGCTCGAATGGATTCTCGACAAAGAAATCCTTCGTCAGTGCCGCACGATTCAGATACTCCGCGGCCACCGTCTCGCCCCCAACAAAGAGCTGGCCCGCAACGCCAATGGGTTGCGGTCGATTGGCTGGGTCGAGGATATAGACCCGCGCTGCGCGAACCGGCCAGCCAATCAGCGCCAGAGACGACGCCTGTTCCGAACCGTCACACACTGTGACCGCACCGCCAGCTTCGACGGGACCATAAACACAATCAAGCGAAGCCTCGGGAAACCTCGCACGCAAACGAAGGACGCTTTCCCGGTCCAGAGGATCCCCGTGCCAGAAGAGACTGCGCACCTTGCCGCCGTCACAAACGCCCTCTTCCTGCAATGCGCGGAGAAGAGCCGATCCGAGCCACAACGTCGTTACGCCTGATTGATCGATGAAGTCGCCCAGCCGGCGTGCATCTTGTGACGGCGCCGCTTGTGCAAAGACCACCGTCGCGCCTGCCGCCATGGGCCAGAGAAGCTCCCAAAGAAAAGTGACCTGCCCTGAGGGGGAGTGGTGCAAGACGATGTCACCGGGCCCCAAGGGCCGCCGGGCCTGCATCCACGCGATGTGAGTTGCCACGACCCGCGCGCCGAGCCTGACACCGGCAGGCTTGCCCGCCACGCCGTGACTGAAGAGAATGAAACCGCCATCGTCGGCCTGGCCATCCGAACGCAATCCGGTGGCCTTGGTTTGGGGATCGGCAGCGTATTGCTCGATCTCGGCCCACTGCCTGTCCAATGAGATCAGTCGCGCCCCGCGGACCGCAAGAGCGGCCAACCTGTATTTGAACGTCTCCTGTGTGAGGACGATGGAAGCACCACTGTCCTGCAACATCGCCGCGAGTCTGGCGTCCGGTTCCCCGAGGTCCAGAGGGACACATGTGCCACCCGCGATGGCGGTACCCATGATTCCGATCATCATGTCCGAGGAGCGAGCCATCCCCAATGCGACGGTGCCTCCGCGCGCCAGTCCGGCGGACTGCAGAAACACAGCGAGCTCGCGGCTCCGACGATCGAGCTCTGCGTAGGACAACACCAGGTCCCCACAGTTCACCGCCGGCCGATCCGAGTGATTCGCGACCTGCCCGCCAAACATTTCGAGGAAATGACGCACCGTTGGCATCACCGCATGATCTTCGTTGTACTCGATCAGAACGCGGTGTCTCTCCGCCTCGCTCAGGAATTCCAGGTCGCAGATCTTCCCGGACGGCTTCGCAACGATGGCGCGGCAAAGGTTGGAGAAATGACCGGCGATGCGCGCGATGGTGGCCGATTCGTAGGTGAGGGGATTGTATTCAATGAACCCGGCCACGCCGTCGACCGTCTCCGCCACCCTCATCTCGATGTCGCGCCCCACCTCGCCGGTCCCCTCCTCCCGCCACCCCTGCCGGCTGAACATGATCGTGAGAAGGTTTTCACCACCAGTCCTGAGCAAATCCGCCACCCGCTCGAACGACACATCCTGATGCCCGATCGCGTCGGCCCATGTCGTCTTCACGCGTGCGTGAAATGCGGAGAACGTGTCCTCCGGCTCTACCCGAGTGCGAAGTGCCACAACGTGGCCGCTCGATGGGTCATCCTCGTTCGTGCTCGCCTCCAGCGAATCCCCGATCCTGCTTCCGATGAACAGATCGGTCTGACCCGTATACCGGTACAGCAGCACCTTGAAGGCAGCCAGCAGGATCGTGAACAGCGTTCCGCCACGGAGCGCGGCCAGGCTCTCGAGGCCGGCGGACACTTGCGCATCGATCAGGAGCTCATATCTCGCTCGAGCGGAATTCCGCCGACTTGGCTCCGGGAAGTCCGACGGAATCATCAGAGCCGGCGGCACATCGGCCAGCTTCTCCCTCCAATACGAAAGTTGACGCTTCCGGACGACTTCCACCAACGCACGCTGGTCAACCTCGCCTGCGAAGTTTCTCGGAATCACTCCGACGCTGATGAACGCCACCGGGATGATCGATTCCCGCAACGTCCGCCGCAGGTGCTCACGAAGCTCCGCCTCCGGCAGTGCGACAACGCGCTCGGGCTTCGTGCTCTTGCAACGATAAGCAGCGGTGAGCCTCTGGTGGGGCGCCCGTCCAAGCACGAGCACGGCGCTCTCCTGCACATCTGGATGGCGATTGAGGTGCGCTTCGATTTCCTGCAGATGGACATGAATGCCGTCGATCAGGATCTTTCTGTCCGTGCGGCCGGCATGCTGAATGCGACCGTCGCTTCTCCTGAGCACGCGCTCGCCCGTTCTGTACGTCCGCTCCGGCGAGTCCCCAAAGGCACTGAACTTCGCCGCGGTCCAGTCGGGACGGTTCCGATACCCGCGCGCCACACCAGCACCCGAAACGTGTAACTCGCCCCGGACACCCGTCGGCTGAAGGTGGCCGTGCCGATCGGCGACCGAAAGGTGCATGCCCGTGAGCGGATCTCCCATCGACAGCGCGTCGCTTCCCGGTTTCACCAATGACGCGGATGCGACAGTGGCCGTCTCCGCCGCGCCGTACAAACTCCAAAGGGGGCCGCCAGTCTCCAGGAGCCGATGCGCGAGTCCTCGCGGCAGCGCTTCGCCGGCAGAGAGCATCGTCAGCTTGGGGTTGCCGGACCACCGTGCCGCGAGCAACCCACGCCAGGTCGAAGGTGTGGCCTGCAGCATCGTCGCCCCACAGGTCCTGAGCGTTTTCAGCAGAGCAACGGCGTCGTGGCGGAGATCTCGTGCGGACAAAACCAAACGGGCCCCGGCCGCCAACGGAAGGAGCAGCTCCAGAACGGCTGCGTCGAGCGACGCGGGAGCCAGTGCCATGAACGTGTCGTTCCTGGTGATCCCTGTCTTGTCGCGCATCGAGCGCAGGAGGCTCACCAACGCGCGATGAGGGAGCTCCACGCCGAGGGGTTCGTCTTCAGGACCGGACGTGTAGAGAACATAGGCCAGGCCGCCCGGTGCCACCAGCGACTTCAACGCGACCCCTGCCGCCTGCAACGCGGTGGCCCGGCTCGCGATCTGCTCCGCGTCACCGTCGACCGCGACGAAGCAAATGCCGGAAGGCGCGCAGGCAACGAGTCTTTCGCGGAGCGGCTCCTCGGTCAGCACGACGGCTGAATCACTGTTGCGCAGAATGGCGGTCAGGCGCTCGTCCGGGTCGTCGGGATCCAGCGGCAGACAGGCCCCTCCTGCCCGAAGGACGCCGAGAACACTGACCACCAGTTTCGCGGACCGCGTCATACAGAGAGCCACCGGCCGGTCCGGCCCGACACCTAGCGTTTGCAGGTAGAGCGCGAGCTGGCGGCTTTCGTCTTCGAGCTGCGCGTACGTCAGTTGCGTCTCGCCACAAACGACCGCCACGCTCTCGCCGCAGCGCGATGCCTGCTCGAGAAGCAACCCGTGCAGGCTCTGGTCAGCGTCGCCCTGCTCCGGATTTTCCATCCCGGCCGGCAACGGACGCTCCCCGTCGGGCAGCATCGGGTAGGTCTCCAGCGATCGCGTGGGGTCTGCGCGGATGGCGCTGAGCAACGCACAATAGTGCGAGAAGAGGCGCGCGATGGTCTCGGTGCTGTAGAGCTCCGGATCGTGTTTGATGTGGATGTTGAAGGATTCCCCTTCGCCCTCA
The DNA here is from genome assembly GCA_039932995.1 of Acidobacteriota bacterium. GTDB lineage: Bacteria > Acidobacteriota > Thermoanaerobaculia > Gp7-AA8 > Gp7-AA8 > QHVT01. The sequence goes on from JBDTOZ010000386.1 coordinate 14,259, forward strand.
TAGACCTCTAGTCCGAGCTCGAAGTCGCCCTCCTGCCATACTCCGGCAACGCTCTCGAGTTGAAAGGTCTCTTGTTGAAGCATGGAGAGGAAGTCCGCGGGTCGAACGAAGTTCTGGTATGCATAAGAGATGCGGAGAAGTGGGCCATCATCGTTGCGCCGGGCATGCAGACCCTCGATCATCAAGGGAAAGGGGTAGCTGGAGTGATAGAGCGCGTCCAGCATCGTCCCCCGCACTTTCCGCAGGAAGGCCGGCAACTCGATCGACTCGCCGAATCGCGTGCAGATCGGAACGAGGTTGATGAAATAGCCGACTTCCGCCGAAAACTGACGCGACGGCCGGCCCATGACCGGCATTCCGACGACGATGTCATCCTGATCTGTATGGCGATGAAGCAACAGTTGGAACACGGCCAGGAAGATCACCGACGACGGCAACGACTGCGCCTTGCTGAACTCGCGGATCCATTGGCAAAGGTCTGCTGGCAGAGCCTCGACGAGTGTGTCGCCCGTGAAGCTCTCGGTCGATTTACGGCGACCATCGGGCGGAAGCTCTGTGCCCGGTCGATGGCCCTCGAGTTGCCGCTGCCAATAGCGAGCATGCGCGCCGCCCTCCGCCGAGGCGAGCATCGCTTCCTCCCAGGCAACGAATTCCCGATAGTTGCCCCGCGGTGGCTGTGGCCCTGTGGTGCGGCCCTTGGCCAATTGTAGGTAACGCTCGATGAGGGCCTTCAGAGTGATCACCGCCGAGGCCCCGTCAAAGACGATGTGGTGGACTGTGAGCAAGAGCACGGGTTTCTGGCCGGGAGGCACAAACAGTTCGATGCGCGTGAGTGGGCCGCTACTCAAATCGAAGGGCCGCTTGACGCGCTCCCGCAGCGCGGCCACCAGTTGCTCGTCGCTCGTGAAGTCGACGGCGTACTGCTGGAGGCTCGTCCGGCAACGCTCGTCCGGACGCTGCACCAAATCGGCGCCCTCTTCGAAGATCCGCGCCGTCAGGATGGGATACTCATCCAGCACCTGACCCCACGCCTTGTCCAGCAGTGCGGGCTCAATTCCGGCACTGATCCGGAAACAGAGGGGCACGTTGTAGGCGCTCATTCGCGGGTATCGCCGCTGCAGGAGATACAACCCCTTCTGTCCCGAAGACAGGGGGAATCCGCGGGGTTGCTGCTCGCCTCCCGCGGCAGGAGACCTCTTCGCTTCCATGCGCGCCAGGAGAGCGAGGAGCTCCGGCTTGAACCGAAGGATCCCGTCCTTGAGATCCGTCGTGAGCGCTCCGCTCCGTGCGTGGCACTGGATCCGTCCTTCCTGTGCGGAAAGCTTGACGCCCCGGTTGGCCAGCTCGTCGAGGAACTCTGTCACTGTTTCCATGGAGTGATGTCTGCAGCTCGAAAACGACCGCGCTTCTCGCAAGTTGAAATTCAGAACGTCACGATCTCGTAGCCGTCATCGGGCGTGACGTCGGCCTGCCACAGCACTCGCTCCAGTACCTGGTCGCGATCCATCCCCGCCTGCGCGGCCGAGACGTCGGCATGCTCCGGTGACCGGACCTCTTTGTCTGCGAGGACATCGTCCTTCGGGCGCAGCGGCGCCGGTTTGGCGGGATGGAGCGGTCGCGATTGCTCTAACGGTGACGCTTCGCCGGCGATTCGGATCACATGGAGGACATCGATCTTGGCCGGATATGTCTTTGCGAGATAGGTGGCCAGGCTCTTGATGTCTGTGTAGTCGAAGAGCGCACTCGGCGACAACTCCTCCTCCAGAAGCTGATTGAGGTTCCGGATGAGGTGCGCAATGGACAATGACGGAAGCCCCAGATCGAAGTAGCTCCGATCCAGGGGAACGCTCTCGATCGGCACTTGCAGTTGGACCGCGGTGGCCTGCTTCAGGAAGAGCTCCATCTTCTCCGCGGCGCCCATCGATCCATTGCGCGAGACCACTGCACTCCCGGCCGCGATCTCTTTGGAGAAGAGCCAGCGAGGCTGAACTTCTTCCGTCGTGGCCGCCACTTCCCGATCGAAGTCGATTCCTTGCAGGGCGAGGGGCCTGGCACCGAATTCCGGCCGGGCCGGGGCTCCGGTCACCCAATAGCGCTCGCGCGCAAAAGGATACGTGGGCAATGGCACCCGTTTGGACTCCGTGGAGAACAGAGCCTGGAGGTCGATGGAATAGCCTTGGACAAAGAGTCCGGCGAGGGCATCGAGGCTCTCTACATACGCGGCGTCGTCCGTCGCGCTCCGGCACTCGTCGACGCAGTAATTTCCGAACTTTCTGAGGGCGGGCTGCTCCCGAACGCCACCCTCGGGGACCTCACCCGTGTGGACTTGCCGCGCCTCTCCGGTCTCGAGCCACCGCTCGAGAGCTTCGACCGCCTCCGGCAGACTGCCGGTCACACAAGCGAGTCGATGAGAGAGATGCATGCGGCCGACGAAGAGTGTGAAGCTCACATCGCTCAGAGCGAGATCCGGCGTGCCGCGGAGATGCTCCAGCAGGTTGCGGGCGTGCTCTCGCAGTTGCTCGCCACTCCGTGCGGAGAGCAGCAACAGTGAGGCCGGCACGTCCACGCCGGCACGCGTCTGGGAGGGGGCTTCTTCGATCACCAGGTGGGCGTTCGTACCACCGAAGCCGAATGAGCTCACGGCGCCCCGCCGCGCCCGATCCTCTCCCTGGGGCCAGTCTTTCAGCTCCGTATTGACGTAGAACGGTCCACTCCCGAGGTCGATGCCGGGACTGGGGCTCTGGAAATGGAGGGACGGCGGAATCTGACCGTGCTTCAGCGAGAGCAGGAGCTTGAGGAGGCTGGCGATCCCGGCCGCATTCCCCGCATGGCCGATATTGGTCTTCACTGAGCCGAGAGCGCAGAACTGCTGCCTTTCGGTATAGGCGCGAAACGCACGGGTCATTGCTCCATGCTCGATCGAATCGCCCAGGAGCGTACCGGTCCCGTGAGCTTCGAACATCTGAATGGTTCCGGGATCGATCGTGAACCGTTCATACACGGAGCGCTCCAACCGCTCCTGTGCACGTCCATTAGGTGCGGTCAGCCCATTGGATCGTCCGTCCTGATTGACGCCGCTGCCTGCAATCACTCCGTAAATGTGATCCCCGTCCCGCTGGGCGTCGCTCAAGCGTTTCAACACCACCACGCCCACCGCTTCGCCCGGGACGAAACCGTTGGCGCGCGCGTCGAAGCTGTAGCATTTCCCATCGGGAGAGAGCATGCCTGCCCGGTTGCCGACCTGGTGAAACCCGGACGTGGCCTGGACATAGACACCGCCGGCCAGCGCCATCTCCGTCTCTCCGCACCACAATCCCTGACAGGCGAGATGCACAGCCACGAGTCCGCTCGAGCAGGCGGTATCGACGGCAACGGCCGGCCCCTGGAGATCGAGATGGTAGGCGATCCGCGAAGGAACGATCGAGTGCGAATTCCCCCACCAGGCCTGCGCTGGCGGATCATCTCCGAAGAGGTCCGAGTAATTGGAGGTTCCGCAGCCGACATAGACGCCACACTGCTTTTCCTGAACGCCTTTTCCGGCGTAGCCCGCATCTTCCAACGCCTTCCACGACTCTTCGAGGAACAGCCGTTGCTGCGGATCCATGTACAGGGCTTCACGCGCGGGGATGCCGAAGAACCCGGGATCGAAGCGATCGAAGGTGTCGATCGAGCTGGCCTGACTGCAATACGCGTGGCCATTCGAGCCCGACGCCGAGCAATCCGCGGCGCTCCACCGCGAGACTTCCCGCACCAGGTTCGAGCCTTGCGCGAGGTGCTGCCAGAACTCCTCCAGCGTTTCCGATTGAGCGAAACGCCCGCTCATCCCGATGATGGCGATGCGCTCGGCACGGACCTCTCGGGCGCTGCCGCTCTGGCCCTCGACACGGGTCTGGTCCTTTTCGCCGACTTCATCGACTCGTAGAAACCGACGCGCCCCACTCACCGGAATCCGATTCGGACTGGCGTCGCCGGAAGGGGTTCGCACCTCTACTGGCGTCGTCGCGGAGGGCTGCGACTCTGTCATGCCGGGCGAGAGAGTGGTGATGTATTGCGTGAGCTGATCGACCGTGCTGTATTCGAAGAGCTTCGTCGGGTCCAGCTCGATGAGCAGCACTTCGTTGAGCGTGCGCACGAAATTGACGCCAATGATGGAGTCGAGACCGTAATCGGCGAGCGGCGCATCTCCGCGAATCATGCCCGCATCCAGCCGGAGCGCCCGGGATAACTGCGTCACGATCACCTGTTGGATTTGACTGCTTCCCATCTGCACCGTCCGCTGCGCCGAAAAGCCGGCGTCCCTTGCACTGTCTCGTGTCACGGCCGGAGCCGTATTCTTGATTTCGACCGCGGGGCTCGCCGGCGCCGCGGCAGAAATCTGCCTCGACAGATGGCGCGTGATGGCCTCCGTCAGACTGGCGCCGACCGGAGCCTCGGCATTGAGCGTCTTGATCAGCGTCATCTGCTCGACATCCGATCGCATGAACCCCTGCAGCGCCGCCATCCCCTCGTCCGGCGTGATCAGGCCCATTCCGAGCCGGGCCATGATCTTGTGATGCGACGGGTCGGCCGCGACACCGACCGTGCCCCAATAGCCCCAGTTCATGATTTTGACGGGGTACGCGCGCTCCTGCTGCAGTCTCTGCGCGAAGCTGTCCTTGAACGCGCAACCCGCCGCATAGTTCGACTGCCCGGGCGACCGGAAGAACGAGATGATCGAGGAGAAGAACAGCATGAAATCCAATGCGTCTCCACCGAATACACGATCGATCTGCACACTCACATCGACCTTCGCCGTCAGGCCCGCTCGGAAACTCTCCTCGTCCATGCGCAGGAGGCTCTGATCCCTCAGCACAATGGCGGAATGCACCACTCCATGGATGGCAGGATGCTTTTCCAGGATGGTCACGCGGGCCCGCTCCAGTGCGGCATGGTCCGTCGCATCAGCCGCGATGTAGAGGGGCGCCGGCCCGAGGAGACCCAGCTCTTTGATTTTGTCTTCGATCGACGCATCGCACTCACGGCGGCCGATCCAGATCAGGTTCGCGCCGTAATGCTCGATCATGAACCGGCTCCAGACCTCGCCGACCCCTCCCGCACCACCGACGACGACATAGACGCCGCCTTTTCGGTAGAGAGAAGTGCCCTCCTTGGGCGCGGGCAGGAGCTCCAATCCCTGCTGGAACCATTGGCCCTGACGATGGGCCCGCACGTTGCCCAACTCGTCCCACGGCTGCGAGAGGCAGCCGGACGCCGTCACGGCCTGGAGTGAATCGAGGTCGAGAACCCGCACATCCCAGTGCGGATACTCCTTGGCCAGACTACCCACCAGCCCGACGATCCCGGCGTGTGCAGGCTCAATGGTGTCCTCGGCTGTGACGCGCTGTGTCCTTCCGGTCAGGAGAGTCCATTGCAGTTTCTTGTTCCCATGACCGCGGTCCAGCAGGGTCTTGACGATTCTGAAAACCTGAAGAATCCCTTCTTCCTGCAGCGCGAGAATCGGTTCAGATCCTTCAACGCCATGCCCGGTCATTGGATCGAGGTCGGGAGCGATCCACAGTAGTTGATCGAAAGAGTCATGGGAGAGCATGTCGCCGTCGAGTGCCTCACTCGCCATCTGCGCGACGTCGCAGGGCCGTGCGTTTGGATACGACTGCCGGACCCACTCCAGCGCCGCGCCACGACTATCCAGCAGCACGATCCGGCTGGACATCGGAAGGGTGTCGCCGTTCACGTCTGCAGCCGGGCTCCAGGTGGAGCGTAGTGAGTGCAGGGTGGCGTTCGCCGCCAGGGATGGAGTATCGCTCGACCCCGGCACTGCTCTCTCCTGAATGCGCCGTGCCGGCAATGGCTTGGCGACAAAGTCCCTCACCCGCAGCAGGATCTCGCCGGCCGCGTCGAGGAGATGAAGCTGCATTCTGACTGCGCTCCCCGCCTTGTTCACCTCGACCGGATCCCAGGACGCATGCGCATACCGCGCGCCCTGTAATGAACGGAATACCTGGATCTCCGCCGCGGAGTACGGAACGCTCCAGGGCCGGTCGTCGCCGCTCCGGCGTTTCACGAAGCCGATGGCCGTGTGCAGAGCGCCATCGAGCAAGGAAGGATGCAGCCAGTAATGACCCGCGTCTTCCTGAAGATGCTCGGGAAGATGCAATACGGCCAAACACTCGCTTTCGCCTGCGTCAACCCGCTGGACGACCTGGAAACCAGGACCGAGATTCAGTTCGGACGTGGAAAGGAATCGGTACCAGTCCGCGCCGTCGATCATTTCCGTCGCGCAACGTTCTCGGATCTCGGCCAGATTCAGGGCATTCGGCGGAGACAAGGTCCCGAGATAGGCCAGTTGGCCGCGACAATGAGTGACCGCGCTCTCTCCTTCGCCGCTCTTGACCGCGAACTCGACCCCATTGCGGGCGGGAAGCAGCGAGACCTCGACGTCCTGTCCGCTCTTGCCCACGGTAATCGGCGACAGCCAGACCATGTTGCTGAGGAACCGGACCTTCCGCTCGCCGGCCAGCTCACCGGCCGCGGCGGCCATCTCGATATAGGCAACGGCCGGCAGAACCGGCTCCGTCTTCACGCGATGGTCCGCCAGGAAGAATTCAGCTCCCGTGAACCGCGACGTGAACTTCTGCTCGATCAGTGTCGAGACGTTGCGGTGAATCAAAGGATGCAGGCGGACTTCCGTCGCCGCGCTTTGCGGACGCCGGGTTTCAGACTGTGTTTCCGCTCCCGCCGGAATCCAGTAGCGCTCCCTGGCAAAGGGATAGGTCGGGGCCGAGAGACGCCGGCGAGCTCCGGCTTGGTGGAGGAGACGCCAGTCGATCTTCGTCCCCGCAACCCATGACTCGGCCAATCCGGCAAGGTCTCTCCGAGAGATGAGGTCCTGCACGAAGGCGGTCTTCTCCGCGTCCGTCCCCTGTACCGCGCTTCGGACTTCGCGGCCATTGCGGTAGCCGTCTCGCGGCCATTCTTCGCTAACGACGATCGCCGAGAGTTTCTGCTTCAATTCTTCCAGGCTCGAGACCAGCCAGGCCGCTCGGGCCTGCATCTCGTCTCTGCCTACCTGCAGCGTGTAAGCAAGGTCGGCCAGTTCCACTGACCCGCGTTCCAGATACTCGGACAGCGAGCGAACATACGCGCGGAGGCGCTCCTCATTCTTCGCGGACAGGACGATCAATTGGAGCTCGTTCGCGACGACGGCCGCCGGGCGGCTTGCCGGAATGTACTCCTCCAGCACCACGTGAGCATTCGCCCCACCAAATCCAAAGGAGCTCACACCCGCCCTGCGTGGAGCAAGCGACCCGTCCTCGCTCACCGGAGCTTTCCACTCCGTCAGGCGGTCGGCGATGTAGAACGGGGTCCCTGTGAGGTTGATGTACGGGTTGACCTCCTGCAGGTGAAGGTTCGCCGGAATCTGCTTGTGCTGGATGGCCAGCAGCGCCTTGAGCACGCCGGCGATGCCTGCGCCGGTCTCCAAGTGACCGATATTCGTCTTGACCGAGCTCAGTCCACAGTGCGGGATCTCCGCGGGACGTTTGTTGTGTCTCTTATACAGCTCCGCGAACGCCTTGCTCAATGCCTGGATCTCGATCGGATCCCCAAGACCGGTCCCGGTGCCGTGGCATTCGATGTACCCGACCGTGGCCGGATCGACCTGGGCCTTCTCATACGCCTCGATGAGAAGGTCCATCTGCGCCACTGAATTGGGAGCGGTCATGGTGGTGACCCGGCCCCCATGATTCTCCGCGGTGGCCTTGATCACCGCGTACACATGATCGCCATCCGCCTCGGCTTTCGACAGAGGCTTGAGGAACACCGCGCCGCAACCCTCTCCTCTCACATAGCCGTTCGCGCCTTTGTCGAACGTCTTGCACTTCCCGTCTCCGCTCAACATTCCGGCCATGCCGAACGAGATGTAGGCGGCCGGGCTGAGCATGACCTGAACGCCACCGACGATGGCCATCTCACAACTGCCGGAGTGAATCGACTCCAAGGCCCGGTGAAACGCCACCAGCGAGCTGGAGCACGCGGTATCGATCGGAGCGCTCGGCCCGCGCAGGTTCAGCAGGAATGAGACGCGGTTGGCGGTCACGGAGTGCGAGTTGCCGGAGGCCGTATAGCCGTCCAGCGCCACACCGCGGCTGCCGAGCAGACCGGCGTAGTCGGTGGTGCCGACGCCGAGGAAGAGGCCCGTTTTGGTGCCCGACAGATCCGACACCTTGTGGCCGGAGTCCTCAATGGCTTTCCAGACATGCTCGAGGAAGATCCGCTGCTGCGGATCCATCATCTCCGCTTCTCTGGGCGAGATGCCGAAGAAGAGGGGATCGAACTTGTCGACCTCCCTCATGAACCCACCCCACTTCGAGTTCGACTTGTTCGCCTCCTTGAGAGGATCTCCGTAATACTCCTCCCAGTCCCAGCGGTCGGGAGGGATGACGGTGATCAAGTCCTTCGAGTTTCGGAGGTTCTCCCAGAATTCATGCAGGTCATCGGATTGCGGCATGACGCCACTCATCCCGACGATGGCGATCGGCTCCTGCACGAATCGGAGGTGGGGGGACAGGGATGCCGGCGCGACGGCCGCTTCCGTCTGTCGATTCAAAGCGGCTGGGTTCCAGCCCTTGTTGATGCCGACACTCGGCACGAGCTCCACCTGAGCGCCGGAGAGAGGAGCGACCGGCGGCCCGGAAGGCACAGCAGCGGCCGCGGACGCGGGCATGGAATCGCGATAGAAGGCCAGGAGCTCGGTCCGCCGCTCCACGGCCAGATGCTTTGCAATCTCACCGATCGACGGGTAGTCGAAGAACAGAATCGGCGTAATGTCCAAAAGGAAACGCTCGTTCACCGCATTGGCGAAGGTGGTCAAGCCGATGGAGTCGAAGCCGAGGTCCAGCAGAATCTTGTCCGCCGACAGATCGGCGGCCTCCAGCTTCAACAGCTCCATCACGATCTTCGCGAGATCGTTCTGGAATCGCAGAGGCAGCGCACCGTCCTCCGTCTCGGTCGTCGCGCTGGCGACGTCCGAATGCACGGGCGCGGCGGTCGTGGCCGGTGCCGGCGGCTTCTTGCCGCTCCACGCCAACTCCAGTTTTTCCTGGATGCCTTCCACGACCGCAAACTGCGATCGTTCGGAGGCGAGGCCCCGCACGAAGGCCTCGAGACCGGTGGCGGTGCTCAGGGGTTTCATCCCCATGGCTTTCCTGAGCAGCAGCTCGGTCTGTTCGTCCGGCTTCATCCCGCCGTCCGCCCAGAGAGCCCAGTTGAGACTCAGCGTTTTCCCTGAGCGCTCGCCTTTCGCACGAAGTCGCTCGCGGTCGGCGGCGAACGAGTCCATGAAATGGTTGGCAAAGCTGTAATCACACTGGCCTACATTGCCCGTGATTGCCGCGAGCGAAGAAAATAGGACCAGGAAGTCCAACGCGCGGTCACGCGTCGCCTCGTCCAGATGCAGAGTGCCATGCACTTTGGACGCGAACACCGCCGCCATTTCCTCGGGGGTCTTATTCCGGACATACGAATCCCGGACCACACCCGCCGAGTGAATGATCCCGTGGATCTGCCCGAACCGCGCCTCGCCCTCGCGAAGGAGCTCCCGCACTTCCTGGCCGTCGGAGACATCGGTGATCCGATAGAGAACCTCGGCGCCGCGTCTCTCGATGTCGTCCACCCTGAGCTGCTGCAGGGAGGACAGCTTCGATCGCCCGGTGAGGATCAGTTTGGCCTTGTATTGCTTTCCGAGGAACTCCGCGAAGATCAACCCCAGCCCACCGGCCCCTCCGGTAATGAGGTAGGTGCCGCCCTCGCGCAACTCCGTTCGATCGGACGGTGCCAATTCTCTCTTCGCCTCGAGGTCGAACGCTTTCAGCTTTCTGACCGACCGCTCTCCGGCCTCGTAGCGCACGACGATCGCATCCTGCGACCGTCCCCGGAGCTCGGCCCAGAGAGCGTCAAAGATTTCTTCGTATCCGTCATTCGACCGCCGTACTTCCATGGTCTTGCAGACCAGCTTTGGATACTCGCCGCGAAGCGTCTTGACGAAACCACCCATGGCCTCGTGGTGCGGTTGCACTTCGTCCTCTGCGGTGGCGTACAGGTAAACGAGCTGAGCTCGATTCTCGAGTTTGCACTGCACCATCGCCTGGCAGAGAAACAGGAACGACGAAACCCCTGCCTCCATCGACTCCCGCAGGCTGCCTTCCTCGCGGAAATGGGGATGGTGAACGGGCCAGGCAAAGCAGATCTCCTCAACGGGGCAGGCTCTGTCGGCGAGGCGTTCCAGAACGCGCTTGAAATCATTCGCGGTCTGCGGGTTGATCTCGTACGTGCGTGCGTCCAGCTCCTGGAACTCAGAGCCCGGCCGTACCAGGACGACCTCTGCGTCGTCCGCTCCACTCGCCTTCAGCCTTGCCAGATAGAGCTCACGAAGGGTCTCGCCGGTGTCGAAGAGCAACAGCGTCTTCGCGGCGACGGCGCTCGATTCATTTGCAGGAAGTGGGGCTCTCTCCCAATCGTACCCGTAGGAGAGCCGTGCAAACTCCTCATCCGTGGCGGTTTCCTTCTTATGCACATCGCCGAGGGGAACGCCCGTGGATTCCCGAATTCTGGCCAGGACTTTCCCTGTGGGATCCAGAATGAGGACGTTCGACTTGAGGACGCGGGAGGCCTTCTTCCCTTCCTTCGCCTCCGTCGTATGGCTATAACAGAGCTCCTGCAGCGGATGAAGAATCTCCACCTCGCCGATCGAGTAGGGGACCATCATCTCCCCCACGTTCTCTCCGAGCCGTGCGGCCATGCCGGCCTGAAGCGATCCGTCAATGAGAGAGGGATGAAGGAGGAGACTCTGCAACTCGCCCTGCCGGGCCTCTGGCAGCTTCAAGACGCCCAGCACCTCGCTGTCGCTCTTATAGATCTCTTGAAGCACCTGAAAACTCGGCCCGAGGTTCAGACCGACGGAGTTGAAGAGCGGATAGGCACTCCGGCCGTCCACTTCCTGCGAGCACCGCGCACGAATCGCGGCCAGATCGACGTACTCCGGCTCGGCAGCCGCTTCCTTCGCAGTCGTATAGAGAAGCTTTCCCTGCGAGTGCAGCGTCTTCTTGCCTTCCCATTCGCTGAAGACCTCGAACTGCACCGCCTCGCCATTGGGCTTGAGCTCGATGAAGACATCCTTCGGCAGGGAGTCCGAGATCGCGATGGGGCTGACCCAGAGAATGTTCTGAATTCTCCGCACGGGCCTGCCGGCCGCGATCTCCCCCGCTTTGCGCGCCAGCTCCAGGTAGGCCACACCCGGCAGCGTGGGAATGCCGGCCACGTGATGGTCATAGATGAAGAAGTCGCGATCGTGAAATGTCTTCTTGAAGAGCTGCCGCTCGAAGGTGGACTCGTTGCTGTCGACCATCGGATGAAGGCCGGCCACTGTCGATGAGGTGCGTTGAACGGACGCGGGAGCACCGATCCAATGACGCTTGCCGGCGAAGGGATAAGTGGGCAGCGGAATCGTCCTTCCGGCGGCCGTCATCGGAGAGCCCTGCCAGTCGGCCAGGAGGCCCTCTGCCCACAGTCCGGCGATCTTGAGCGGATCGCGACTCTGCGACAGCAACCGGATGAATTCCTGCTTTTCCTTGCGACTCAAGAGCCGGGTCACGCCTTCGGCCTGCTTCACGTGACCGACGAAACCGTCTTCGAACTTTCTCCCGTCGATGAAGGCCACCAGCTTTCCGACCAGCTCTTCCTGGGTGCTGGCGATCATCGCCAGGCGATGTTCAAACGACTTCCGGCCGTGCTGCAGCGTGTACGCGACATCGTCCAGATCGACACGGCGATCCGCGAGGAAGCGCGCCAGCCGAATGGCCGTCTCACGCAACTGATCTTCGGTTCTGGCCGAGAGGGGGAAGATCCGCTGGAGGGACTGGGCGGCCTCTTCGCTCACGGGCTGGGCCGGCTCGAAACTCTCCAGGATGATGTGTGCGTTCGCCCCTCCGGCCCCGAACGAGCTGATCCCGGCACGGAGCGGAAGCGCGACACCATCCACTTCTTTTGCCTTCCACTCCTCCAGCTTCTGCGGGACGTAGAAGGGAGAATGCTCGAAGTCGATGAACTCGTTCAGTTCGGAGGAATGGAGCGAGGGCGCGAGCTGACGGTGCTCCATCTGGAGCAGGACCTTGGCCACGCTCACGATTCCGGCGGCGGCTTCGAGATGCCCGATGTTGCTCTTGATCGAGCCGATCGCACAGCTCTGGTCCGCGACGTTGTCCTCGCTGAACGCGCGACTGACACCGGCGATCTCAATGGGGTCGCCCAGCTCCGTGCCCGTCCCGTGGGCCTCGACGTAGCCGATCGTGCCGGCCCCGATGTTGGCCTTCCGGAGTGCCGCCACAATGACGTTGCTCTGCGCCGCAGGGTTCGGAACAAAATAGCCACTGGTCCGTCCGCCATGGTTGACGACGGCGCTCTTGATCACTCCGTAGACATGATCGCGGTCCGCGAGCGCCTGTTGGAGCGGCTTGAGGAACAGCGCACCGACGCCTTCACCCGCCACATAGCCGTTGGCGCCCTTACCGAAACTGCGACAGACTCCGTCCGCCGACAGGGCCCCGCCCACCTGATTGATGTTCAGTTTCGCCTGATGCAGATCCAGATTCACACCGCCGACGAGGGCCGACGGACACTCCCCGGACCGGATGGACTCGCAGGCCAGATAGAGCGCCGTGAGACTGGAAGAGCAGGCGGTGTCGACCGTCAGACTGGGACCGGAGAGATTCATCCAGTACGAAACACGGTTGGCAATGCTCCAGAGAAACGAGTTGGGCGCAAAGTGATTGCCGGCATGTCGTTGTTCCACACCGACGATCTGATACATGGACCACACGGCGCCGACATACACGCCAATGTTTCGCAGAGCCCCTTCCTCGGCCAGGATCTCAGGGTAATAGCCCGCGTCCTCGATCGCCTCCCACGCCACTTCGAGAAAGAGCCTCTCCTGAGGGTCGAGCATCTCCGCCTCTCTGGGAGAGATGTTGAAGAACAGCGAATCGAATTTGTCGACGTCGTCGATGAAGCCGCCGCGATACCGTTCCGCATTCCCATGCTGCCGGCGCTGCTCGTGCCGCTCCGCCGGGAGGTCTTCAATGCAATCCCGGCCCGCGGCCAGGTTTTGCCAGAGCTCCCCGGGATTCTTCGCCTTCGGATAGCGGCCGGACATGCCCACAATGGCGATGTCTTGCACACCACCCCACGGTTTCACGCGCGTGGCCGTAGGGAACGAGTCTTCGGACGTCTCCTTCTCCTCACCCTTCGACGTCGATTCTGCTGAAGACCGCTGAGCGGAGGGAGCGCCGGCCATGAATGGCTGCATGGCGGAAGCGGGCGCGGCAATCGCCGCGTCGTTCTCGGTCACGTTGTGCATCTCGAGCAGCCGGTAGCGGGCGAGTCCGAGTCCCGAGGCGGATGCACTACGGCCATCCACGCCAAGCTCGGGAATGTTGGCCTTCTCCTCGAAGGCCTGCACGAGCCGCTCGATCACTCGTTCCATCTGATGGCGCGGCAACCCCACAGGGATGGCCAGTCGGACCAGATCGTTCAGCGACGTGCGCTTCTGCATTCCCACACTGTGGGCGCCCGCGCGGATGCCCGTGCTGCGATACAGCCAGGCCACAAACGACGCCACTGGTTCCTTCAGCCGCATGAACTCCGGGATCTGCTTGACGTCGATCAGGACGCAATGCCCGCCGGCGGGACTGGCGAGGGGAAGGCCATGCTCGGTTGCGGCCTGCCAAAGGAGCCGGACGTTCTCCATCCTCTCCGTCACGCTGGCCTCGATGTGCTTGCGATTCCGAAGAGCCAGGGCGATCAGCTTCTCGTCGACGAGATCGACGCCGGAGCCCTCTTCGTGCACGACCTCCTGCAGTCTCTTGTGGAGCTTGGCGTCGTTGATGGCGATGATCCCGCCCTTGTCGACACAGAAGTCCTTGGTCAGGCTTCCGATGACCATGTCCGCGAGGCTGAGCGTTTCACGAACGACCGCCCACACACTCCTGCCGGCATGTTCCCGCTGGCGCTCAATGAGCTGCCGGGCATTCTCCACGACGCGGGTGGCGTCCATGACGAGGGGAATCGAATGCGGCGCCAGGACAGCCCTCACCTCCGCCAGATGCTGGAGAGAAACGGGATAGCCGCCGGCAGCGTTGTTCCCCACCTCGATGCAGACGCAGGCAATGGCGCCATGATCCTCCGCCACCAGCGCCTTCAGTGCGTCGACTTCCAGATTTCCTCGGAAGAGTTCCTCCGAGCCGAGGTGAAAGACCTCGCCATGAGGGATTTCTCGCGGCTCAAACCCCTGGTCGAGCTGATGAAGGATGGTGCTCGGGAACAGGAGATTCTGGGGCACGAGCCCCTTCTTTCCCCAGGCCTTGAAGAAGAGGCGCTCCGCCGCCTGACCGGAAGCGGTCAAGACGAAGTGAGAGAACGGAAAGATCGCTCCGAGTGCGTCTTCCATGCGCACCGGCTGCTGCAGTCGTGCCTGCAGCTCACTCATCTGTGTCTCGATGGCCGGCAACGTCAGTTGCGCCCAGGAGTCGGTCTTCAAGTCGAAGTCGACGTGCTCCTGAGGAATGGCGAGGGGATTGAAGCCATACGCCGCCAGCAGTTCCGCTCGGTCCTTCCCGCCGTCCGAGAACCGGTCGAGGCCGACCGCCGCGAAGCGAGGCGTTGCCGAACGAGGTGCGTCCTCTACATCGCTGGTCGAGGTCTCCCTTTGCGCGGCGACGCCAAAATTGTGATTCTCGGCGTCGGACGTCTGCATCTTGTCCGGATCGGCGATCATCATGATGATGTCGATGGCACTGTCCGGATTGCCGCTGCCTTCGGGCCGGCAGAGATAAATGGGTGTGTTCTCGGGCCGGAACTTGTTCTTGAACTGGAGATTGCCTTCGTCATTGAAGATGTTCTGAGCGCGCAAATCATCGAGGAGCTTGTCGATGGCCGGGTCAGCGTTGGGCGATGCTTCCAGTTTGCAACCATAGGTGCCGCCGAGACTGAGCACGTCACGGCCTTCCTTGACGAGCACGTCGATGATCTGCACGATCGCGAATTCCAACCCGCCCAGCGGCATGTCCGGCGGATAGAACTCCATGTCCATCAAGTAGCCGTTCTCCGCCGCAGACATGGCCGTGATGATGATGACGTTCTGAAGGGTTCCGTCGAGGAACGTGAGGAAGAGCCGATGTTCGCTCGGCAGTGTGCCGGCCAGAATCTCGCCCTTGACCTCATGGACCAGCGGGTTGACCATCGCCCGCGCTTCGCACCAACGGTCGATCACTCCCGCGATCTTCCCATCCATGGTTTGATCGGTCCCGCAACGGTACTCTTCGGTCCGGCATGCCCCCGACTTCTGAAACTTGCTCACCTGATAACGCAGCCGGCGCATCGGCCCGCCGTCGAGCGTGAACTCGCGGAGATTCCCGATGCGTTGCATCGCGCCGAAGGGCGTCGCCGTGAGCCGGATCGAGCCGATTGAAGGGCTGTCTCCTCCGCCCATGATGCTGATCTCGAATCCGCGGGCTTCGCAATAACGGGCCATCTCCTCCAGAAGTTGCGGGAGATGATCCTTTGGACCCGTATACCCGTACACGAGGATCAGCTTCTTGCTGCGCCCGTAGTGAAAATATCCGCGGCGCTCGCGGCCAATGAACAAATTCGGCGCAATCTTGCGGGTTCCCCGCGAGACCGACCCCTCAGCCTTATGGAGTTCAAACAATGTCCGCACGAGCTCCCCGAGTTGGGGATGGACGATTGCGTCCTTCTCGAGAATGCGGATGGCCTCCGCCTGCTCTTCGCGGGGCTGCGGTTTGCTCGCTGCGGGAACGGCCACCTTCACGGAAGAGGTCACGAGCTTCGGGGCGCTGCTCTCGCGAACGCCATGTGTGGGCACGGCCTGCAGTTGACCGTTGAATCTCCCGACGAGCGTCTTCTCGTGCTTGGCTACGAAGTATTTAGCCAGATCATTGATATTGAAATTCTCGAAGAGCAGGCTCTTCGGCAACGTGCCAAAGTCGGTCTCCAGTCGCCGGATGATCTTCAATACGTAAAAGGAATCGAGACCCAGCTCGGCGAATTGGGCCAGCGAGTCGAAATCGGCGCTCAGAGATCCGGAGACCTCGGCGATCAGCGATTTCAGGTAGGACTCAGTCAAGTCACGCAACAAGTCCTGGTCGATCATGGTGGTCTGGCGCGGTGAGGGTGTCAGCGAGCTATGGTTGGGCGGTAACATTTGTCACTTATTGAGGTGTGCAATTACGCGGGTCGGCGGGCGAAGATGGTGCAGTCGAATGAGGGGGGACGTCGAGGAGAGGACGCCGGAGCTCTCGCTTCTCAGCGGTCGGTCTGTTGCTGGATCTGCTGCGTCATCCGCGTCAGAACGTTGCCCGGCCCGATCTCGGTGAATTGCGTGACGCCCTGGCCGATCAGGAAGCGGATGCTTCGGGTCCACTGCACGGAATGGGTAATCTGGTCCACGAGGAGCGACTTGACCGATTCCGATGCGGCGTCGCTCGGATACGGCTGTGCGGTCGCATTGGCAATGACCGGCGTCTGCGGCGCGGCGAAGGACATCGGTGCGAGAAACTCCCTGAAAGCCTTCGCCGCCTCCGCCATGTAGCGCGAGTGAAACGCCGCGCTGACCTGCAGGGGAACGTACATCTGCGCACCGGCCTGGTCGAACAGCGGACCGGCGCGCCGAATATCCTCCACCGGGCCGGAGACGACCGTCTGCGCAGGCGTATTGAAGTTGGCCACATCGAGCGTCGTCAGGCCGTTCTCGCGGATCACCGTAGCGATCTTCTCCGGGTCGAGACCGATTACCGCCCCCATCCCGCCGTTCTTCGCCTGGGCCATCAGCTCACCCCGCTTCTGGACCATCCGCAGCCCCGTGAGCAGGTCGAACGCACCGGCTGCCAGCAGCGCGTTGTACTCACCCAGACTGTGGCCGGCGAGATAAGCGGGCCGCACGCCCTGAGCCACCGCCTTGTAATAGTGCAGTGCATTCACGACATACAGACTGGGCTGAGTGAACTGGGTCTCCTTCAACCGGTTCTCGGGGTCCTCGAGGCACAATCGGCGCATCGAGTAGCCGACAACGGCATCAACGTCCTTCTCGACCGCCGCGTACTCAGGCACTTCGTCGAAGAGGCCTTGCCCCATGCCACGCTTCTGTGAGCCTTGTCCTGGAAATACGAAGGCAATCATCCAACTCTCCTGTCGAAATGATGATGGGAGCGCTCGCAGTGTTGCTCTGAAGTCCTCAGGAACACCGGAGCCCAATGTTGTTCGCTCATCAAGGGAACCGTCCGCCGGACGACCACGGCCGGCGCGCTTCCTTCGAGACGTTCGGCGCAAAGCGCCACGAGATAGCTCGCCTCGGGCCGGAACTGCCAGAACTGCCAGCGATCGGGCACGTCGGCCAACTCCGGATCGATGGCAATCTCCACGGCGCGCGCGCCGGGATATTGAAAGCTGAACTTGTCGAGGGGCAGGGACAAACCCATTCCCCGTGCCTTGATGTATGCCTCTTTGAAGGTCCAGTACTCGAAGAAGCGATACTGCTGCTCGTGAGCGGGCGCCGCCATCAGCGTCGTCACCTCACCCGGCGCGAAGTAACGGTCGGCAATGTCCATCGGCACATTCCTCGCCTCGACGTTCTCGACATCCACTCCCAGCTCCCTCTGCCGCGTCACCGCCAACACGATCAGACTGTGAGTGTGGGAGATGTTGAAGGTCAGCAGGTCACGCTGTGCGGCGACGTTGGCAATCTCGGGCCGCCCATAGGCGTTCGTCTTGAAGATCCAATCCGCCGGCGCGATGGACGCGTAGCGTGACAGCACCGTCCGCACGAGGGCTCTCGTCACCAGGTAGCGGCGACGATCTCTGGCGAAATGGAACCGCGGCTCCTGCGCCGCCTCCTCCGCGTTGAGGAGACCGCGGTAATGTGCGTGCAGAAGTGGGTCCTCGATCTCGTCGTAGGAGGTCAGCCACAGATGAATCTCCCCAGGCGTTAGGGGAAGCTCTCCAGGCGTCGACTGCGCGATGGCTCTTTCCTCAGCACTCATGAATGCACAGCAGGTCCTTGGAGGTGATCCAGGTCTCGCTCGGATAGCCGAACGCGTTGTTGACATAGGAGACGCCGTCGATCTTCACGTTGCGGTTCACGTGACTGTGCCCGTAGACATGGATGTCGGCGTCGAGCCCGCGCAACTCTCGCTCCAGCCTCGACGAGCCGAGAATTGGGTAGAGAACCTTGCTTGCGCAGGGCATGAATGCGGGCATGACATCGATGCGCGGAAGGAAGTGCGAGTAGGTGATGATTTGATCCGTCGTCGCTGCCACGGGCCGGTCGTTCAAGGCAGAGAAATGGGCGGCCACATCGTCTTCCGAATAGCCGCTGGGCCACCGGCAGGCGCGGTAGTCCATCCACATCGCACGCAGCTCCTCACTGGGCGCGCCGAAGGAGTAGTCATACCAGGCCAGCAAAGGGATGATGGTCACGCCCTTCCCGCGAAATGCCTGCATGGACGCGCCGCTCGCCTCCACCACCGTACAGACGTCGTCGAATTTCTCCAGCGAAGTCTTGTGGCGTCCATCGCGGATGACCCACAGGTCGTGGTTCCCCGGCACGAAGAGCACCTTCTTGAAGCGCTTCGCCAGGGTGGTGAGGCCCCACTCCAGCAGACGCAGGGTATCGGTCACGTCGCCGGCCAGGATGAGCACATCCTCTCGATAGTCACTGGTCGAGAGCTGTGCCACCCACTTCGCGTTCGCGTCGTAGTCGATATGGATGTCCGAGACGGCAAAGATTCGCATGGGTCGTTTCGTGGTCTTCCGCTTCAGTGACCGGCGGAGACGGTGGCCAAATTCTTGAGGTCTGTTCCGAACGGCGTGAGGATGGCACTGACCGTCGAGGCCGTGCCTGATGGAAGCCCGTACTTGAGAAACGTGGCCAGCGTGCCGGCCGGGCCGACGTCGATATACCGCCAGGGACCCTGCCGCTCGAGCCCGGCGATGGTCTCCCGGAAGCGGATCGGCTTCCGCACCACGTCCCAGAAGTAACTCTCGGAAAGCTGGGACACGACGGTTCCCTGATCGCTGCACACCATGGGAACGTGTCCCGGCCGTGTGCCAATGGACCGCATGAACGTCTGGAAAGGAGCCCGCGCGCCGTCGATCCATTGCGAGTGAAAGGGGAACGTCACCGGGAGTTGCTGATGGTTGACCTCGTATCTCCTCAGGTCGGCCCCGATCCCGGCCAGCTCGGTCTGCCGGGCGGTCACCACGAAGTGAGAGGCGAAATTCACCGCGGCCAGCTCACTGCGCGCGCTGAGGAAGCTCTTCGCAAACAGTGCCGGATCCGCCAGTACCGCGGTCATGCCTCCCGGCTCGGCCCATTCCTCGAGCGCCAACGCCTGATGAACCACGGCGCGCAGCGCGTCTTCCACGTCGAGGAATCCACTCACCGCGGCAGCTGCGAACGACCCCATGCTGACGCCCAGCACCAGGCTCGGGGTCACACCTGCCTGCATCAACGCCCGCGCCAGCGCCACTTCGACCATGAAGATTGCCGGATGGGTCAGCGAAGTGCGATCGAACGAATCGCCTTTACTCTTGCCTTCGGAATAGAGAGCGGCCAGCACCGACTGACCCGATGTCTGCCGGACGACGTCGTCCAATCGGTTCATCCAGTCACGAAATGTCCCGTTGGCATCGTAAAGAGCCCTGCCCATGTGGAAGTACTGGGAGCCCTGCCCGGAGAACATGAATACGGTGCCTGGCTGCCTCACCGCGTTCATCTGGGCCGGGCCGTCGATCACGATTGCTCCCACGGAAACACTCCATGCTCGACATAGCGGGTGATGGCCTTCAAGTTGCCGGCGTCGGAGAAGACCTCCTGATTCCCGGCAATGGCCGCCGCTCTCTGCTCGTGCAGAGGCACACCCAACTGGCTCACGTAGCTCTTGTAGCGCCGGATGCCTACCTTCGACAGGCGTCGCAACCGTTGCAGGTGCCGCCGCAAGAGCCCTTCGCTGGTCGCCTCCCATGCGTCGACCAGGCCGATCTCACTGGCTTGCTTCGCAGCGATGGGCTGGGTCATCAGCGTGAGGTAGTGCGCTTTCTGGAAGCCAATCCGCCGCACGAGAAACGGGAGCACGCACGCCGGGTAAAGGCCGAAAAGAAGCTCGGATAAACTGAATTGTGCGGTCTCGTCGGCGAGCACGATGTCACTCGAGGCGACGAAGCCGATTCCACCGGCATTGGCCTTCCCCCGCACGTGCGCAATCGTCACATACGGACCGGTGGCCATGCGCGTCCAGAGGTCGTAAAGCGGACCCGGGCCCTCGTCCGCATCCTCCCCTGCCAGCGGCGCCGCTGCAATGCTCTTGAAATCGGCTCCGAAGCAGAACACTTCCGGCGAGCCGCTCAGCACGACCACGGTTGCGCGGTCCTCGCATTCATCCAGCACCTGATGACACTCGGTCACCAGCTGGCCGCTGATCGTATTGTTCGCTTCAGCGCGATCGAGCTGCAGGTAGCAGGTCGATTCCTGAAACTGCACCTTAATGGTCTTATAGGTCACGAGTCACCGATGAATGCCGGCCGAGAAACACTGGGGGTGGGTCCTCTGTCAATGAGTCCGCTGCCAGCAGAGCGCCGTATTGATTCCGCCGAATCCCATGCTCAGGGTGAGGGCGTGCTCCACGGAATGATCCACGGCCTCCGCGCCCACCCACTGAAGCTGTCCGTCGAGCGGGTGATCGAGATTGCGCGTGGGGTGGAGGCGACCGGCCTCCATCTGCAGCAGGGTTGCGATCACTTCCACTGTGCCTGCGGCACTCAGTCCATGCCCGATCAGCGATTTGGTGGCGTTCAGAGCGGCCCCCGCCAGGCCACTGGCGCGAATTGCGTTCAGCTCCGTCTCGTCGCCCACGATCGAGCCGGTGCCATGCGGATTGACATAGTCGATCTGCTCCGGCGCCCAGCCGGCTGCGCAGAGAGCTTCACGAATGGCTTCGACCTCTCCTTCCAGCGAAGGGTCGGGATTGCGATTGCCATCCATGACCAGTCCCCATCCGTGCAGACCCGCGGAGGACGTCACACCACGACGCGCGCTCGATTCCTGCGATTCCAGAACGACCGCGCCACAGGATTCGCCGAAAATGAAGCCGTCGTGATCGCGATCGAACGGCCGGCAGGCCAGAGAGGGTTGGTCCGCGAAACGGTCCGAGCCCATGGCTCCCAGTGCACGCAGCCCGCGGCATTCCCAATGCGACAGATCCATGAGCGCTCCGACCGCAATGCAGACGTCCACCTGGCCCGTCAGAATTGCTTGCGCCGCCTGCACGATCGCCAATTGCCCGCTCGCGGAAGCGCCGCCGACGGTATAGGCGAGCCCGCGAATCCCGAAGTGCGCCGTGCAGAACCCGCAGATGTCCGAATCCATGAAGGACAGCGCATACGTCGGCCGCAGGAACGCCGCGGAGTCGCGGTGCGTCTCGTGCGTCCGGGACAGCTCTCTTTGCTGAACGTTCGATCCCCCCACGATCAGCCCGATGCGGCGGGGATCGACCTCACCCAACCGGGCCTCGGTCCATGCTTCGTCCAGTACGGCCAACGCCACCTGCGCCGACAACGAGGCCGCACGCAGCGTTTGAGGGGCGATTCCGGCGGGAAACTCGATCGCGCCGATCTCGGCGCCGAGGTAGGAGGACTCGCGCTGGCGACCGGGACGCTGCATGACGCCGAAGGCCGTCTCTCCGGCGAACAGTGCCCGCGCAAACGCCGCTTTGCCCTGACCGATGGCGGAAATCACACCCATCCCCGTGACCACCGCTCGCGGAGCCGGGGCTGCAGGGAGGCTGTTCTTGAGTGATCGCACGTTCATGTTGGTGACGACCGGAGGAGTCCGGCTGACGGTGGGAAGCGGTAGAAGGCGAACGACGGACGGCCGGCTTACGCGGCGTTCATTCTCTGGAGAAACAGGTCCGCGAGCTCACCGATGTTCTTGGGTCCGAAGAGCTCGACGCGAGGAACGGACAACGCCAGCGACTCCTGCACCAGCATGGCGATCTCTGCTCGATCGACGGAATTCGCGCCCAAGTCGACCAGCCGGTCGGAAGGGACGAACGGATGAGTATCGAGACCCGGCAGAATCTCGCGGGTGTGTTGCGCGATCAGATCGAGGATGTCCGTTCTGGTCATGATGGTTCGCTCTCCTCTAGAAGGCTGACAAAGGATTTCACGCGGGTATTGAGGGCTTCGAAACCGGGCAGGGGAAGTACGTGCCTTGGAACGAAGGCACGTCTCCAGTGCGTGTTTGACAGGTCCGCTTGCGGTGCCGAGGAGCCTGCGCGGCAGAATGTTTTCGCGAGGACGCACCGACGGAGCGACCGCACGTGCCCAAGGCTAAGCCAACCAGCGCTGGCGGCCGTGCCGCCCTATGCCAACCAGCGCTGCTGGCCGTGCCGGCTAGGCTACGGTGATGGCCGCGGCCCGCGGGCGAATGCGACGATCATCGATCAGCTTTCCGTCGAAGAACGACACCTGCCGCTCGGCACGCTCGGCGAAGCGCGAGTCATGGGTGACCATGACGATGCTGCTGCCCTGCTGATGGAGTGCGGCCAGCAAGTCCATGATGAGCTCCGCATTCTTCGAGTCCAGGTTTCCGGTCGGCTCGTCCGCGAGGAGAACCTTAGGCTCACCCACCAGCGCCCGGGCAATGGCCACTCTCTGTTGCTGGCCGCCCGACAACTGCGCGGGAAAGTGTTTCTGGCGGTCGGAGATGTTCACCTTGTCCAGTGCGGCCAGGACCAGCTCGCGGCGCTGCTTCCGTGTGAGCTCGCTCCGATAGGTGAGCGGCAGCTCCACATTCTCGAACGCGCTCATGTCGGCAATGAGGTTGAAGGCCTGGAAGATGAAACCAATCTCCCGGCTCCGCACCCGCGCCTGCTCGGCTGAATGCAGTCGCGTCACCTCGGCGCCATTGAGGTAATACTTCCCCTCGGTGGCCGAGTGCAGGAGGCCCATGACGGACAACAGCGTGGATTTCCCACATCCGGATGGTCCACTGATCGACACGTACTCACCCTGATCGATACTCAGGTGCACATTGTCCAACGCCGAGGTTTCCATCTCCTCGGTATAGAACTTTTTCGTAATGCCTTGAAGGCTGATTAAGGGCTGAATGCTCATTTGAATGACTCCACTCGTTCAAATTTGGACTGGCGATTACTCGTAACGGAGCGCATCTCCGGGCTCCAGCGCCACCGCGCGGCGGCCCGGAAGATACGTTGCGGCAAAGATCACGGCAGCCATCAGAAGCACGACACTGACCGTCGACAGCAGGGCGTAGTCGAAAATGTTCGTGTATACCCTGCTCATGGGCGCCATGAGCATGGTCCCCAGTGCGACACCGACCAGTGCCACCAGCAGATAGCGGGCGCCCTGACGATGGAACATCGAGGTGGAGCGCCACGGCGTGGCTCCCAGCGCCCGGCGGATCCCCACTTCATGGGTGCGCTGCGCCACCGAGCGACTGATGAGGCCGAACAGACCCGACGCCGTGACCAGGGCCGTGATGAGGGCGATGGCGATGACGATCGGCATCAGGGCCTTGAGGTTGAACCTCATTGCCGCGAGATAGTCATCCAGCGTCTGCAGATTCCGGAAGGGCAGATCGCGATCGACGCCAAACGCAGCGGCGCGGATCGCCACCCGGCTGTCGGGTGCCGTGCCCGGCAATCGTGTGAGGGTATGAAACTCCGCCGGCACCGCCTGACGTAGTGGGCGATACAGCGCACCAATGTCATCCTTCGTATAAGGGCGGCCACCCGTCACGGAGGAGACCACCCCGACGATGGTGAGCCAGGGCCCGTTGTCCGTCGGGTTCAACTGCACCCGCTTGCCGATGACGTTCTGCCCCGGCCAGTAGCGCGTGGCCAGCTCTTCATCGACGATGGCCACGTTCAAGGAGGTGCCGTTGTCCGTACTATCGAATAGACGACCCGTACGAAGCGTCACACCCAGCATCTCGAAGTAATTGTCGGACACCGCCGAGAACGGCAACGTGGCCTGTCCCTGTCTCTCGGTTCCCTGCCGGCCTTCGATCGCCGCGGGCACCCGTCCGGGCGTGCTGGGCTGGTCGGAGGCGAAGGCCACCTCGGAGCCGGAGATCTTGTTCTCGATTGCAGCCTTCAAATCCTCCCAGTACCGGAGACGCCGAACCGGATCGGAATACCGGGCATCGAACACCGTGGCCGAGGTGGGCATGACGATGTTTGCGCTCTCGAGGCGGGTCGGTTTGCTGGTCTCCTTGTTGAGCGCAAGCACCATGCTCACGCAGATCACCATCACCAGGGAGGAAATGACCACCTGCAGACCGACGAGCAGGCCGGCACTCTTGTTGCTGCCACGGATGGCCACGCCCTTTCCGCTCCCTGCCAGCACCGTGGCCGCGTCATGACGCGTGATCCGCCAGGCCGGCACGAGAGTACTGAGCAACCAGATGGCAATGGCGGCGCAGATGGCCACCGTCAGATCGATCGTCCGCAGCACAGGGAGCCCGTTCAGGCGTCCAATGGCCAGGAAGCGGTTCAAATAGTCCTGCCAGGCGTCGGTCCATCGGAAACCCATGACCGCCAGCGCGTACGCAACCACGAGGCCCAGCAACACCAGCGGCGCCGTCTCGAGCAGGGACTGGCGCAGGAGTCGCGCGCGTGAGGCGCCGAGCGCGGTTCGCAAGGCCAGTTCCCGGCTCCTTTCCAGCAGGCGCGCCAGAAACACCAGACTGATGTTCAGAGCGCCGAGCAGAAGCACGGACGCGGCCATGAAGATCAGAATGGCAACGACCGGCGTTGCGCCATAGAAGTACGTGCGATGCGAGGGAATCAGCGTTGGATGCCGGGCCGCATTGAACACATCCGGATAGTTCTTGTTGACGCCCGCCACGGCGGGGGTCATCTCGTTCAAGACCGCGCTCAGGTTCTGCTTTGGGCCCAGGACGATGATGGGGTTCAGCATCGCCTTCGAGTCGCCCGGGCGCGCCAGACCGGCCAGACGCAGTGGAACGAAGAGCTCGAAGTCCCAGAGAACGAAGAACTCCTTGCGCATCACGCCGACGATCTGCACCGGCACCGCGTCGACTCGAATGGTCCTGCCGATGATGGCGGGATCCGCCGCGAAGTAGCTCTGCCAGGCGTCGTAGCTGAGAATCGCCACAGCGGGAGCGCCGAGCTGAGCGTCGCCCGGCTGGAGCGTACGGCCCATGAGCGGCACCACCTGCGCGAGCAGACGCGGGCTGATGGTGGCCGTGCGCAACGTGGTACTGGCCTGTCCCTCACTGAGTACGGTCGCGCCGTTCACGAACGCGCCGAGATGTTCGACGGACCGGGTGCGCTTGACGATTTCCTGGTAGGTGTAGGCATCGACGGAGGACGGCCGCGGCCGCGCCTTCGCGTCGGCGGCCATCTGGACGGTATACCAGCGCTCCGAATGCGGAAGTCCCATCGGCTTCAGAAGCTGCGGATAGGCCACCGCGCACCACGTCCAGAGTGCCAGGCCCACACTGAGAGCCACCACACTCGCGCAGAGCAGCGTATAGCCCCACGACTTGTTCAGCAGACGCCAGGAATACTTCAAATCGAGCAACGAACTCATGATCGATACCTCGCGAGGGAGAGATTGGCCGAAGCGATTGTGACGAGGACGGCCGGGAGAGACTGGCCCGTCAGTGCTGGTACTTGTCCCAAAGATCGAGCGTGTTCTTGTGAGTCGGGTTATCCCACTTGAAGCCATTCAGCTCTTCGTCCAGCTTGAGCGAATTCATCAACTCGTCCGGGAACAGCGCTCTCACTTTCGGGGAGCCGTAGAACGCCTTCTGCGCTTCCGGAACGTCCGGCTGGTCGAGCTTGATGGCGATGCTGTAGGGCTCCAGCCGTCCGTAGTGATGCGTCGAGTGCTGACCGATGGCGACGGCCGCTTTCGGCATCTTCGGGTAGATGCCCGGGATGTACTGGTGCAGGTCCATGTCCTGCTTGATCTCGTAAGAGTAGAGGAGGAAGGGGATGATCGGGTTGTAGAACGGGATCGGGAACGCCAGCGTGCCGCGGAAGAACCCTTCCAGGAAGCCGTTCCCAGCCACCCCAATCAAGGCGCACGGAATGGCGTCGTGATGGGTGCCATGGAGAAAGATGAACTCGAACTCCGAGTTATGACCCACCCAGTGATCCCGATAGAACCAGGCGTTCGTAGCCTTCAACCATCGCAGGTGTACGACCAGATTGATCAGGCAGGCGAACGGCATGAAGACGAGGGAGTACTTGACGTGAGTCATCACCACATACCACGGAGTGATCAGCACCAGGTGCGTCAACAGGCCGGTCGCGTAGGCGTGCAGGATCTCCAGCGTGATGTTGGTCTTCGCGTTGATGACCCTCTTCCAGGGCGTCTGCATCAGGACTTCGCGCGCCAGCTCTCTCTTGGCCAGGTGCTTGATGAGAATGGTCGTTCTGTACGCAGTGATGATCAGGATATGCGTGTAGAAGAGCACCAGCGCCAGGTTACGCATCCAGTCGACGTGATGAGGAAGGTTCGGCGTGGCCGCAATCAGCACGTTCTCCAGCAACAGCACCGCAATCGCGACCAGATAGAGCGGGGGAAGGTTCTGGAGCTTGTAGACGAACATGTAGAGCACGTCCTGCGGCCGCCGCAGAAACAGGGGAACCTTCAGCTCCACCCCGTGCCTCACCGGAAACATGACCAGCATGAAGGCGCAGAGAGCCATCCCCACCCACGCCAGGACATGTCCGAAGCCATACGAAGGCACGATGACGGCTCCCGTCACCAGGATCATCAGCGTGTAGTCGATGAGGTCCTTCCCATAGTAGGTGACTCTTGGTTTATGCACGCCGTACAGCTTGTGGAAGACGGCCGGATCGTGTGTGGTCATGACATCCTCTTTGTGACCGGGTCGGAAAGATGTGGATTACGCGGGCAGGGGTCCGACGGTGGCCAGACCGGAACCGAGGGCAGAGGGGTCGATCAGGATCTTTGCGTGCACCTCGGGATCCCCGAGCGCCGCGAACGCGGCGTCCACGCCTTCCAGTCCGACGGTGGCCGTGAGCATCGGCCGGGGATCGACCTTGCCGTTGGCCAGCATGTGCAGCATGTCGCGGAACTCCAACGGCGTGTAGGCGCCCACGAAGCGCAGGTCGATCTCCTTGCGGATGGCCATGGCCGGCATGAACTGGTCCGCGCCCATGGTGAACCCGACCACGACCACCCGTGAGAACAGCGGGGCGGTCTCGATCACACTCTGCAGCAACCCCGGCGCTCCCACGCATTCGAAGATCACCGGAGGTTTGGGCGCCGCCCCGAGCGTCTCCGCGAGACGCCAGGCGTGCCACCATCCCACCGGCAGACGGCCGAGCTTCTCCAGTGCGCCGACGGCGAGATTGAGTGCCGCCGGAATGTCTTTGAGGTGGCTCTTGCGGTCCACCGCGGTGAACAGTGAGCCCTGCGAGGGATCGACGACGACGTCCGCCCCGCAGGCCGTGGCCTTGGCGCGGCGACCGGGTGAGTAGTCGCTGGCCACGACCATTTTCACGCCTCTCGCTTTCAGCATCAGGATGACGCCCAGTCCGATGGGCCCGCAGCCAATGACGAACGCCACGGCCCCCTTGTCGACTTCTCCCCGCCGAACGGCGTGCCATGAAACCGTCAGCGGCTCGGTCATCGCCGCCACCTCGGGTGCGAGGCCATTGGGCACCGGCATCATCAACGGTTCGGACACCAGCATCTGCTCGGCATAGGCACCGGGAGCGTGCAGGGAGTAGCCGAGCGTGTCCACGCCCTCGCTCCCGCGCAGCAGCGGCAACGCCACCACGTGCTTCCCCGACGGAGTGCGCCGCCGGCAACCCGGACCATAGTCCATGACCTCGCCGCTGAACTCGTGGCCGAAGACGATGGGCTCGTTCGCGCGACCGAAGCGGTGATAGCCAACCCTGGCGGCCATGTCGGCCCAGGTGTCGAGCCCCTTCCGCGCGCTGACGTCGCCGCCACAGATCCCGCATCGAAGAACCTTGATGCGCACCTGTCCGGGACCGGGAACGGGATCGGGCCGGTCGTCGACCGCGAACTGTGCATTCCTGCAAACGAGCGCCTTCATGGGCGTGCCCCGCTCTCTGGACCGGCGTGGCATCCGACCGCATCAGGGCCGGGATTGAGCATGGTCTGCTTCATGAGATTCCTCACGTCACAATGATTTGGATAAACTTCGATGACGGCTACTTCAAGAGGATGCGTTCCTGATCCTGCCATTCGCCGATCTCCGAGGTGATGATGCGGTCGCCGGCACGCAGCCCCTCGAGGACCTGCAGATAGTTCAGCGATACCTTGCCGGTGCGGACGGGGACTTTCGTCGCATAGTTGCCGCTCGGATCGAGCTTGTACACGGTCATGGAAGCGTCGTTCTTGACGTACGCGGGCTTGCCCACATACAGGGTGTTCTTCAGTTGGCTGATGTAGATCGTTCCCTCGACAGGCAGTTGCGGACGGGCGCCCGCGGGCAGCGCGCCTTGCAGCGCCACATCCACGACCACAGTGCCGTCCGTGACGCCGGGATCGACCCGGGTCACGATCCCGTTCACGATTCCATTACGAGTGTCGATGATCGCCGATTGCCCGGCCTGTACCTGGGTGGCCTCGCGCGCCGGCACCTTCAGCTCCGCATAGAGCGCGTCCTGCTGCGCAATGCGGCCGATCGGACTGCCCGGTTGCAGTTGTTGTCCCACCTCGACGTTGATGGCCTGCACCACGCCGCGGATGTCCGCGATCACTTTCAAGTCGCCTGCCTGGGCGCGGGCCCGATCCAGTGCACGCGCGAGCTGGGTCACCCGCGACCTTCTGACGGCCAATTGCACCTGAATGTTGTCGCGGAGTTTCTTGAGGCGGCTCGCTTCAATGGCGTACGTCTGCGTCAATGAGCTCAAATCGATCTGCGAGCGCTTCAATTCGATTCCTGAGATCAAACCGGCCCGGGAAAGGGCCTCATCGGCCTCGGCCTTCGCTTTCGCTTTCTCACCATTGAATTGAACCTGTGTGAGTACGACTTCCTGGTTCAACACATTGGTTTGCAGCTCCGCCTCGGAGGCCTGCAGTTCGGCCACCGCCCCTTCCCAGGCCGACTGGGCTTCCTCCGCGCTGGCGATGAGCTGAGGATTGGCCAGCTCCACCAGCACTTGCCCGGGCTCCACGAGCGCTCCCGGCTTGATGTCGGCCCGGGCTACCCGCCCCGGCACCCGGGCCGCCAGTTGCTCGATGTGTCGGGAGAGCAATTGACCATTGGCTCCGACCTTGATCTCCATCGCGCCCTGCTGGACGGTCTCGATGCTCAGCGTCGAGCGATCGACCCGTTGCGTGCTGAAGTCGATGCTGGCCAGCACCACCCCTCCACCGATCAGGGCAATGACCACGGCGGAGATGAGAACGACACGCTTGATGCGGACAGTTTTGGATTTTGGAATCGTGCGATCCATGGGCGGTTACCGGTGGGTTCTGTTCGTTGATTGGACGACGACAGCGTGCAGCACTGGCACGCTCACGGGGGTTTCAGGATGGGCCACGAAATGGAAGGGTGACGGAGCAGCGAGGCCCGCTCCCCGTTCTTCGCGGGGTTCTGAGCAAGGCCCCGCCCCTCTCGTGTGGCGATTTCGCCTCACGACCATCCCGTTGCGGAGAGACTTGGTTGCTTTCGGTAGCGCTTCGCCCCGTCGGTTACAGGGAACCGTCAGGGCAAACCACGGACAGGAAAAGCGATGCCACGCCGTTCGGACTTCGTTGGGTAACCGAAAATTGGATCGACGGCACTTTCACAGAATCCCGGCAGTATGTCAATATGGATTCGTCATGAGATGGAAACAGTGCGTGACGGAAGTTACGCGTGATGGAAACGTCGCTTCGTCAAACGGTGAAGGCGGCAAATCGCACTTTTTGGGGCGATCCCGGGGGAAGAGGAAATGCCGGGCGCTGTCGTCGCGACGCGCCCCGTCCGCGGAGGAATCGGCTCAGACCTTGCGAGGTCCGGACCCGGCCTCGCTCGATTTCACCTGCGCTAAAAGCTCGCGCGGAAACTCCACGGCCACCGACTTTCGCAGAATCGACACCGAGACGATCAGGCGCATCGCGCCCCGCTCCTTGATGACGATTCCGGAGTAGCCGCTGAATGCTCCCTCGGTGATGAGCACCGCGTCGCCGGGTGCCAGCTCGATGCGCGGAGTGAGCACGGCGCCGCTGACCTGGAGCTGCCGAATCTGCAGCAGCTCGCCCGCGAGCTGTGCCTGATCCGGAACCTGGATCATGCTGACCACGGCGCTGGTCCGCCACAGCGTCTGCCGGAGTCCCTCCACACGGCGGAGGAAGATGTAGCCGGGAAAAAGAGGCAAGTGAGAGACGAACGTCCGGCCGGAACGACGGCTCTTCTGCTCGATCTGCGGGAGATAGAACGGCTTTTCGCCGTCGAGGAGCAGGCGGGCGACGGCCTTCTCCTGCCGGCTACGCAGGTGCGCGATCTCCCACGGCGCATCCACCGTGGGCAGGTCGAACAGCTCGGCCGGGAAGATGTCGCTCTCTTTTCGCAGGATCGGCATCGCGGCGAGTATATGCGTGATGAATCCTCCCGTTCCAACTCGCCGGCACCCTTTCTGATAACACTCTGAGAGTGAGCGAGATCATGAGCACCGAATCGATCTGCGAGGACCGGGCACGGAGGACCTCTCCGCGACCGGTCCCGCGAGGGGAAGAGGACGGGTCGCGCCGGCAGTCGAGACTCCGGCGCGGCCGCGTCAAAGGTCTTCGTCCTCTCGCGGTGCGGGAGGCGGAGGAGGTCCGGGCGTGGGGTCCGGGCCGGGCATGAAATCCGTCAGAATCACGGGCTTCAACGCCGCGATCTGGGCCTTGACCTTCCCCTGCGTCAGATAAACGTTGGACCAGCGGTGAATGTAGGAAACGCCGTTGTTGAGAGCGACCAGGCCATACATCTCGGGATGGTCCTGCGCCCTGTAGTGCGCGTCCGAATCACAAATGACGGCAACCGGTGCCTCGCCGACGGTATGAGCTCCCGCCGCGTCGATGGGGCGGTTGTAGAACGCGTCGATGGCCTCCTGCGTCTTCTCGCGGACGGTGGTCCGATCGAGGGCGGGCTGAGGCCGCGAGGCCATGCCACTCACCCCGGAATCTCCGCCCCACAGGCTCCCGTGGAACTGGTACGCGTCGATGAGCGGAGAGCTGCGAACCCGGCCCGCGCCGTCGAGCAGTAGCGGCTTGAGGATGCTGCCGCCGGAGCGGGTGTGCGACAGCAGTTCCTCGGGCGCATTGATCGTCACCAGGTGCGAGCGCACATTCGTCCTCGGATCCCGGATCTTCGCGTCGACCCAATTCGCCACGGTGGTGAACCAGTTCGCCACCTGCAGTTCGCCGAGGTTCGGGTTCGGCTCGTTGAAGAGCTCGAACATGACGTTCCAGTACGGCTTGGCCGCGTTGACGACCGAGTCCACCACCAGCTTCTCGGCGGCGGCCAGGGCCGGGGAAGCCCCCAGCTTGCAGAACGTACCGACGCCGTTCGCCTCGTCGATGAAACCATTGATGTTGTTCCTGAAGCCTCCCATGTCGGGCTTGGCACTAAAATTAAACGGATTCGCATCCCAGTCACCCCCGCCGGGGTTGTCACGCAGCATCTGGATGCTGGCGAACGAGATCTGCACGACGATCCCCTTTCGCCGCGCCAGCTCCAGGTAACGCGTCAGCCGGGCCATGTACACGCCACTCCGGAGCGTGAGGTCGTACCTTCCCCTCCGGTCCGCGGGCGCCGTCGGGCCGTATCGGAAGACCGGATACTGCCGGCAGAACACTTCGGGGAAACAGAAGATGCGCGAATGGCTGATGGAGTGCTCCGCCAGGAAGGCCATCCACTGGCCATACGTCATGACGATGTTCTCACTGGCGTCGTGCGACAGCGCCGACCTCCAATTCTCGTTCGGAGGATCGGTGTCGGGCATCAGCTCCACGAACTTCGCGGGCGGTCGCGTGAGCAGCCCGCCGACCTCCCCGTAGAAACTGAACCCGGCAAGCCTGACCTCCCGCTGCGCCCCATCGCGATCGATCCAGATCTTGTACCGCGGCCTCCCACTCCCGTTCGACTTCACGAACAAACGAGTCGCCATTGCGTATCCCTCCGAAGAGGAGAGACTCGAGTCGGCAGTTCCCTACCCGCGAGCGCATTCGAGACCGCCTCCCCTCGCGAGAGTCGCGGTCGTGCTTCTCGCGACAGCCGTCTCCACTCCCCGCGGAAACGGCGAGCCTGTAACATACGCCGCAGTCATGAGGAGCCAGTCCTGATCGCCGGTCCCGTCATCATCGCCGTGCTGCTCGTCGTGCTCCTGATCGCGGCGATCCGCACCTATTCGAAGCGTGCGGCCGAGCATCGCGCCGCCCACGACGCCAGGCTCCGCGCCATGGCGCAGATTCAACTGGCGACGGCCCGGAAGAAGAAGGCCGCGGATGAGGCCGCGGCGAAAGCCGCCCCGGCGCCGGTCCTCGAGACTCCGGCCATTCCGCCCGTGCGCGAAGAGCGCGACTGCCCTTTCTGCGCGGAGCCGATCCTGAAGAAAGCCAAAGTCTGCAAGCACTGCGGCCGCGACGTGGACGCCCTCGCGTAGAGAGCTGTCTCGCTGCCCGCCGTTCCATGCAAACCGGAGCGCCGCTCAGGAGTCGTGAAAACGCGACGCCGATTGGACGGCCCGTCACCAGGCCGTCCTTCCTCACTGCCCGGGAGCTCAGGCCTGCCGGCCGGCTTCCAGCATGACGATCACTCTCAGTTCGTTGGCGTCCTCAGGATCGCGCAGAACGGAGACGATGCGTTCATAACCCTTCTTGTTGAAGATCGTCTCGGCTGCGT
This sequence comes from Acidobacteriota bacterium, assembly GCA_039932995.1. Lineage (GTDB taxonomy): Bacteria > Acidobacteriota > Thermoanaerobaculia > Gp7-AA8 > Gp7-AA8 > QHVT01. The sequence goes on from JBDTOZ010000386.1 coordinate 47,251, forward strand.
CCGCGGTGAGTGTCTCCATCGACACGTCACTGGCTTTGCGGACCTCGCCGGTTTTGCGGACCTTCGCGGTGCTGACCTTCGCCTTACTTTTCGTGGCCATTCACGACCTCCTGTCGAGAGAATACTGAAAAGGGAAGACGTCCTTCAAGAGTCGGCGTAAGCCCCATGCCGGATTGCATCATCCGCACCACGACCGCTTCCGCCCCACGTGGGACGCCCGCCTCGTAGGGAAGCGCGAACGCAGAAAACGACCCGACCAGCGAGGCGATCCAGTCGCCGTGGGTCAGCAGCACGATCGGCCGTGCGTCCCGGGCCCTCGAAGCAATCTGGCGCAGGTACGCGCGGGCACGGCGGCCGAGGTGCTCGGCAGTTTCGCCTCCGGGAGGCGCATAGCGAAACGAGGGCACGCGCGCGCGTGCGGCATCGCGACGGAACCGATCGCGACCCCTTCCTGCCAGCAGGCGATTGTCGCCCGGGAGCAGCTCGGTGGCGAAACGGACGGAGAGCGCCTCGGAGGACTGCCCGTGAACCACGTCCAGCGTCTCTCTACATCTCGCCATCGGACTGGAAAGGACCACCTGCGGCCGAAGCGTGGCCAGCAGCGGCGCAATCGCCTCAGCTTCGAGCAGGCCGCGATCGCTGAGGCTGCCACCCAGATAACGACCCTGGTGCACGCCCTGCTCGTTCTCCACGGTGGTGCCATGGCGCAACAGCACGATGGACAGCATGGCCACATGATACTGCAGGACGTAGGGTTGAATCTCCCTCCACACTCGCATATCCTCGCCCGCGGTCCCATGCCCCTCTTTCCATCATGGAAGCATGAGCTGCGTTCGGACGCCGCGATCCGATCGGCTTCGCCGGGGCTCCACCGCGCGTGACGACCGTCGTGATCGGAGTCTGCGGAATTGGATTCGGGCACTCCGTGCGCGAGGCTGCATTAGCGTCTCATCTGCGGTCCCGCGGCCATGACGTCTGCATCATCACCACACCGCAGCGTGAGCCTTTCTTCTCCGCAATGGAGTTTCCGGTTCTGGCGATGGATCTCCCCATCGTCTATGCGCGGCCGGGAGGACTGGCATTATGGCGATCATTCGCCGGAACCTTGCCCTCACTCCCGCGCATGTTGCACAGATTCCGGCAGGTCCGGCGCGAACTGCAGCGAAGGAACGCTCGCGTTTTCATCAGTGACTATGAGCCGGCCACGGCGCGGCTGGCCTATGCGCTCGACAAACCCCTGATCCTCGTCGACCAGCAGAGTAAATACCGTCATTTCGACTTTCCGCCAATCGGCGAGCTCGATCAGGCCGGTGAACGGGAGCGGCTGCGACTGTTCTTCCCGCGCTTTGCGCACAATTTCATTCTGTCGTTTTTCCCACTTCCCTCCCATGCCATACCCTCGATCACAGTGCTGGCTCCACTCGTTCCGCAGGAACTGATCGCACAGCGCTCCATCCAACAGGGACCAAAGTCTCTCGTTCTGGTCTATCTGTCGGAACATCTCGGGATGGTCAGCAGTCTGGGTCACATTGACCTGCTGGCCACGGCCTTTCCTCATCTGGAGTTTCGCCTCTATACGTCGTCAGAGAAGCTGGCCTCGAACTCCGGCGCCACCTCAGCTCCGAACGTGACCCGTTCCCGCTTTTCCCGAGCGAAATTTCTGGCCGACCTCCCGAACGCCCTGGTCCTGATCAGCAATGCAGGCCACAACCTGATCTCCGAGGCCATCGCTGCCCAGATCCCGATGTACCTGATCCCCCTCCCCACCTTCGACCAACATCTCTGCGCGTCACGGGTCCAGAGTGCCAGCCTCGGGCTCGTCAGCGAGGCCCCGTCCGTGACCTCACTCGGCACGCTGCTCGAGAATGCCGACGCCTATCGCAGGCGAATTCGCGATTACGCGCAAAACTGCCTGCCGCAAGGCGATTCCCTGGCCTGCATCACTCGGGAGGTCGAGCGGCAGGCGGCGGAGTGCGCATGATGGCGGCGTCGAGCATCGGTGTCACCATCGAGGCCGACGATTTCGGCGCCAGCGCCGCACGCGATCGCGGAATCCTCCTCGCAATCTCCTTCGGTCTGATCAACGCCGTCAGTGCGTTCGCCGTCTCTCGTTGGCGAGGTGACCGGAAGCTTCCGGAGCGCGTCCTGGCAACGCTGCGTCGCACAAGCGCGGGGATCCATCTCGATCTGACCGACGGCCCGTTCACCACGGAAGCGTTTGCACGCTGGGTGCAATCGCGCAGGCTACACGGCGACAAGCGAGACGTCTGGCTCGCGGGAGTGGCCGGTGAGCTTCCTCTTTCTCTCGCCGGCGAAGAGATTCGTTCGCAGTTCGCGCGATTTCGGGAGACGTTTGGACGGTGGCCTACTCACGTCAGCGGTCACAATCACATTCACATCTCCCATCCGGACCTGTTTGCCGTGACGTGTGACCTGTCGGCCGCTCACTCACCTGGGACCGTGCGCGTCCCCTATGAGTCGCCGACCGAGCTTGACCCGCTCATTGTGTGTCGATGTGTTCCGGCCGTCAGCGACAGTAGGGGCACTTCAGTGGCCGGTCATGAGCGCGACGACCTGGCCATCCTCGTCCGCGCAATGCGCACGTGTCCCATCGCCGACTATCGATTGTATGAGCGATGCATCGAGCGTCTTCCCGCGGCGGACACTGAGCTCTATCACGGAACGACTTATGGTCACCTGCGTAGCCTGAAGGCTCTCGACCGCGTCCTCGCGCGGATGACTGCAATTCCCGGTGCGCATCGATTCGTCGTACATCCGGGCTTGTCCTGGCGTGGGAAGGCGTTCGAGGGGGCAGACCGGTTGCGCGAGCTCATCCTCCTCTATCGGCGGCGGCCCACACTGCGAGCACTCCTCGAAGGAGACCTTCATGAGTCGTGAATTGGACGTCTGGCACCTGACCCATCTGTCGCGTTCCCTCGCCTATGCAGGGACCGAGTCCGCGTGGTACGCGCGTCGCTGGGCCGCGGAGAGAATCGCCCCGCGCGATTTGCGGACCGCCCCCGACCTCGAGGGATTTCCGCTGACCTACAAGAGAGAGCTGCAAGACAGTGGCGAGGATTTTCGGGTGCGGTCCGTTCCTGCCACTTCCTTCCGCTCCACCAGCGGCACCACCGCGCGGCGGCTGATGCTGTATGGCCGCCGCGAGGAAGGCGTCGCCGCGACGCGCCTGCACGAACAACTGCGAGGTAGGTCCAAGCAGCCGTTCCTGCACATGAGATTGATTCCGGCCATGCGCCGCACCCTGGAATCGGACGGAGGCGGCAGCAATTCCACGCTGCTCTTCACTTACGCCGCGCACGATAACCCCGGTAAATGGTTCGACGGCGCCGAGCATTTCGTGGAAACGCTGTGGCAGGAGTATGCGCTCTGGGGACGCTCGGTGCGCATTTCGGCCATCCACGTGACCCCACCGCCGCTGCTCGCCTATGTCACGGAACGAATGCTCGAGCGGGGCATCGACCCGGCCGGGTCCGGAGTTCAGGTCATCGCGCATTCAGGCGGGCCCGTATTCGAGCGTCACCGCCGGATCGTCACCGAGCACTGGCGCGCGCGTTCGACCTCTTCTTACAGTTGCACGGAGATCAATGGCTGGTGTGAGGAGTGTCCCACCCAGGCGGGCGTCTATCACGATGCGCTCACGAGCTGGCTCGAGATCGTGGGCGACGACCAGAGAGCGGTCGGCCACGGAGAGTGCGGCAGTGTTCTGCTGACCTCCTATACGCCGTTCCAGGAGGTGACCCCGCTGGTCCGTTACTGGACAGGAGACGTCGCGGAGCGACTGGACAAAAGCTGTTCATGCAGGTCGGCCCGGCTGTCGTTTCGCATCGTCGGACGAACGCAGCACTGCGTCGACCTGACGCCCCTCGTCGGAACGCGGACCTTTCTCGGGCCGCTTCACGTCGGTGACGCCGTCTCGGGTCTGGCCGCGATTCCACAGCACTTGTACCCTCACTTCCGCCTGGAACGGTCCGAGGGACCGCGCGGCGCCGTCATCAGACTGTTGCTGGAATCGAGCCTTCCTGAGTCCATCCCCGCGCGTGAGCTCGGCACCGCCATCAGAAAACGTCTGCTCTCGGCGCGAGAGTCGTTCGCGCCCTTGAAGCGGCCCGGCGCTCTCGAGGTGGTTCTTCATCAGCGCGGAGGGGTCGAGGGTGCCTACAGCCTCTATCCTGACCGGTAGCTGGGGGTTCCTGGCGCTCGTCTTTGGCGGGTTGACCCTCTATTGGCTCCTGGCCCTGATGATGGATGCCATTCGGTCATCCACCAGAACAGCTCTCCTCCTCGCGGCGGCCATTGCAGGATGCATCGCTGCCGCGGGCGATTATTTTCTGCGCGCCGGCACTCTCGACCTGCCTGGCCGCCTGGCGCTCCTCCTGAGCTGGATTCTCACGTGGAAGGTGGTTACTCGCGCGCAGCCGGAAGGCACGCTCTTCGGCGCAGATTGGAGAATTGCCGCCCTCGTGCTCGCAGTGGGAGCCTCCTTTCTGCCCGGTTTGTGGATTCCGTGGCTGGCCGTCTGCCTGGGGCCACTGCACGGCTGGACGCATCACACGAGCCTCCCGTTTCGCTTCGTGGGCCTTCATGCCGCCGTCCATTGTGCGGAACTGGTCTTGATGACGCTTGGGATGGCGGTCTTCGACTGGACCGCTGTTCGCTGGGCGCTATCCCTCTCACTGTACGCCAGCCATTTCGTCGTGCCGGCGATCAGCAAGGTTCAGTTAGGAGTGCGCGCGGCAGAACATTCTCGCGAGGACGCACCGACGGAGCGACCGCACGTGCCCAAGGCTGGGCCAACCAGCGCTGGCGGCCGTGCCGCCCACGGGCTCGAGTGGGTGATCGTGAACCGCACCTCCTGCATCATCGCGAACGCCTGGGTGTGGGGATGGAGAATGCCCGGACTGAAGATGGCCCGCCTCCTCTGGAGCGTGGGCCGGCGCCATGAGCGTCTCATCAACACCGTGGTCCTGCTCATTGAGTTTGCTCCGCTCCTCGGGATTCTTTGGCCGGCCTTTCTTCCGGTTTCGCTGTTCCTGGCTCTTGTGTTTCTTGTGCTCGTCTTCGTGGGCACGGGGATCTGTTTCTGGGAGTATGCGGTCCTCACGAC
>JBDTOZ010000387.1:0-4942 GCA_039932995.1 Acidobacteriota bacterium
TCCGCCCCATCCGGGTGCGTCCCCTGCGTGACCTGCGGGAGTTGATTCGGATCGCCGAGGAGCACGATGGAACCGGCGGCACCGCCCATCGCAACGACGTTGGCGAGAGACATCTGGCCCGCTTCATCGACGAAGAGCACATCGAGCTTGCCTTCCAGTTCCTCGCGCGCCATCAGCCACTGGGTCCCTGCGACGATCGAGATGGAAGGGTCGTCAAGCCGCACATCAACTTCCTTGTTTGACGCGACCGCCACGACCTCCGGCGAGGTCGATGCATCCCCTTCGTCGGCTTTCTGGACAATGCAAACGCGAACGCCCTCCTCTCGTCCTGCTTCGCAGACGGCGTCGATTAGATTCGTGATCGCCTTGTGGGAAGTGGCGGTGATCCCGACTTTCTTCCCGGCACGTACAAGGTCAAGGATCATGCGGGCGCCGGTGTAGGTCTTCCCCGATCCGGGGGGACCCTGCAACGGCAGACAGGTGTCATCGAGCACCAACGCGAGCCGGCGGGCCGCCTCGACGTACCCCTCCGAATCACCGCGAAGCACCTCACCTGCGCCTACTCCCCGAACGCGAGGCGAGTGGCGCAGCAGCAGGTCACGCGTCGCGCGGTAGGAGCCCGGCCCATCAATTCCGTTCGCAATGACGTAGTCGGCGACTCGTCGTAAGGCGTCCCGGAGAGCGGATGCGTCGAACGGCTTCTCGCCGATGAGCGCGCGGGGGTGGGGCGCGTCGTTTGCGAGACCACGCTTCAGGTCGATCGTTCCCGCTGCGGGGTCTACCGCGACGACCGTCCCGGCGCTCTTGTCGGTGGCTGGGTCGAGCGGCTTGTCGCCCTCGACGATTCGGTGCTCCTGCGTCGGATCGTAGTCGTACCGGTAGATTGCTGATCGAGCCTCATGAGCGACGACCCGATCGAACGTCAGGTCTCCTAGCGCTTCACGCGACGAAACGAGATCCTCCGGAGACTTGTCTTTCAAATGGAAGTAGGTCCACCACTGCGGCTTGTCTTCACGCCGATGCCAGTCGAGAAGCTGCGCGAGGAGCCATTGCGCCTGCTGCTTCGCCGATCGAGCTAGAGGGTCAGCTGGAATGCCGGGGGTCAAGGCCTCAACTCGCCGCCGCGTTTCATCAGCCATCTTTTGCGCCGCATCGCTCGCCTCGCCGTCGTGGGGCTGCGGCCGCGGGAGCGCTCCGCCGAACTGTTGCTCGGCTTCGATGCGCCGCTCTTCCAACCAGCGGCGGAGGAGGAACGTCGAGACGCAGTCGTCGCGGTTGTAGGCCTCGATGCCCTGCAGCTCCTCGGGGTCGCCGGTCTTTAGATACTTCTCGTAGGCCACCGTGCTGTATCCAGCAGTCGTTACGGGACCCTCACGTTTCGGCATGTAGAGCTTCTCGACCTTCTTCAGCGAGTAGGACTCCTGGGAGATCCGAACGCCCTGCCGCACGACGTCGTAGAGGTCCACGAAGACGCCACCGCGGAGCAGCCGGTCGAGCTCATCCACCCGAGTGGCGAACCTCCCCATGAGCCGCTTGAGGGCCGCCGGCTCGTAGTCGTTGTAGTGGTAGACGTGCATCGCGGGGTCGCGATCGAGCCGCTCCACGATGAAGTCCATAAGCCGCTCGAAGGCCGCCTTCTCCTCGTCGCGCGTATGAGCCCAGAACGGGGTGTACCGAGGGGTCTCGCCATCGCCAACGACTACCCCGAGCAAATACTCGATGCCGCCGTCCACGATCCACGGATCGGCCTCGATGTCGAAGAACACGTCGCCGAGCGACGGCGCCGGAAGACATGCGAGACCACGTCCCGCCTCCTCCGGGTCCGGCGGAATCAGCTCGTACCGAACTTCACCGTCGCGATACTGTTCGAGCTGGAGCCGGGCTTGGTTCCGGAGGCGATCGAACGGGCGAGCACCGAGGTCTCGCGGTCGCATGTCGGCTGAAGCGGTTCCGAGCGTGGTCAGCGTGGGAATCGCCGCGTCTCGCAGCCGGCGCGTATCCGTTCGCCGGATATTCGCGACGCGGCAGAGGTGGTCATCTTCCCGCCATTGTTTCGCGCACGTCGGGCTCCACGGGCAGACCCGGCAGTGCGGCACAGGCTCGGGGTAGGTCGATGTGGCGTCGCCACTGTCCACCCGCTGCTCGAGTGCGCGCTTGATCGCACGGTAGTAGGCCGCGTAGTCCGATATTCGATGTCGCTCGATCTGGCGGTCACCCAGCATGAGGTGCATGGACTCGGGCTCCAAACCTTGGACGCGAGCGACTCCCTCGGAGTAGGCGCAGAGTTGAAGCAGCGCGCTCGGTTTCGCATGCCGCGCGAGCTTCGATTCCGCAGGTTCATAGCTCCACGCTCCGAGCAAGCTCGGACGCTCGGTACGAAGCAGAAAGTCGGGGTGCCCGAGCCACCGGCCGTCGAAGAGCGTCCCCTGGTAGATAACATCCGGGCCAGACTGCATCGCAGTGATCGTTGCGTCTTGTGCCGCACGGAGGTCCGACAGAAGCGCCCCCGCCGGCCGTTCGAGCTGTGCCACCGTCTTCCCTTGGTTCACGTAATCCGAGAGGACCTCCGCTTCAAGCTCAAGTCCTTTTCGGCGTATGAGCTCGAGCGTGGGATCGTGACGGAAGGGGCGCTCGGACACTCCGCGAGTCACGCCGAGGTCGAGAGTCGTGAGGTGTCGGCACTCGGCAAAGCCCACCAGGTCTGTTGGCGTCAGGACGACCGCGTTGTCTTCGAGGAGCCGCATGGGTGACGTATCGTCGAGCGAGGGAGGAAATCGTACAGAGGAACCTCAACGGTTCCCCTATGCCACTAGGCTACTCCCTCAGTGAGCGAGGACAAGGCTTTCGCGACGGGAGCGGTTTTCGTTTCGGCTCTGCCGAACGAGTACCGACCGGCGAGTTCTCCGGGAATAGGTCGCGGATGATCTGGCCCTTTGGTCCTCTAGGTAGTCGTGTCCGCAGGCAGGCCGTGGTAGTCACGGGCGAGCTCACGGCCTATCGGTGTATCCAAGGGGATAACCCGGCGGCTCCGGCAGCGCTCGCAGGGGCGGCCAGCAAACATCACGGCGGTCTCGTTCAGGAGGTGCAGCCGCCGCGAGGAACGCAGCGGTGAGGAACGCGGCTGACCACGCGGGAACCAAGAGCCAGAGGGCCGCAGCGACAAGCACGGACACCACGAAGCGGAGGCCGAATCCAGGCGTTGCATCGCCGTACGTTGTCGAGCCGCAATCCGGCACAGACAAAGCCCGGCGGCGACTGCCGCAGCTTCCTGCGCTTGCGCGCATTCACTCCGGCAACGATCGACGCGACGATCACGAGCGTCACGAGCAGGACAACTGATGCCGTCATTCAAGTGGGGAAGATCGGAGGATAGGCTACGCTTGGCCGCTGGACTCGGCGATGCAGACGGATTCTCATGCCGTGCTCTTCGACAGTCTTCGGGCGGGCGCTCTTCCCGCACCGCTAGCCTGTTCGTGCGACCGTGGGATCGCAGTTTCACAGTCGTTTCAGCCCGGCTCGTGCCGGCATTTTTTAACCCAACGAACCATGCAAAGCGTCAACAGAGTCATCATCGTCGGCTACCTCGCCGCCGATCCCGAGCAGACCGTGACGAAGTCGGGAAAAGCCCGCGTCACCTTCCCTCTCGCGACTCACCGAGACACTACGTCTGAAGGTGCGAGGAAGGAAGTGACCGACTACCACCGGGTCGTTACCTGGGGAAAGCTCGGGGAAATCTGCGCCACATATCTCGCGAAAGGTCAGGGCGTGTACGTTGAGGGCATGCTTCTGAACCGCGCGTATGAGAAAGACGGACAGCGGAGATACGTCACCGAGGTCCGCGCAGATGAGGTGAACATGCTCACCTGGAAGAAAAGGGAGGGCGTTACGAAGGTGACGCTTACCCCGCCGGACGGAGAAGCCGCAGCCGCCTAGCGGCCCGAGAGCGAGTTCCACTGCGATCCCACGCTCGCTCTTTCCTTCCGATCAAGCGGCCCGGACGCCGCGCTCGTGCGCCGTGCCGGTAACCTCGGAGTCGGCTACAATCGTTCAACGCCGCAGACGGAGGTTCACTTGGCACGACCGCGCACGCTCCCGACCCTCTCCCCCGGACAAGCGAGTTACGTTCTAGAACGGCTTCGCAGCGCTCGACAGGTGACCGCCGCGCAAATCCGAGAGTACGTCGCCGACATGGGGCGCGAGATCCGGGAGCTGGAGGACCGGCTGCGCCGGCTCCGTGACGCCGCGGGAGGGGATGCTGCACATTCTTCGACGCGAGGCGGCGGCCAAATCCCAACGCTGGTTAGACGACGCAACGCGAAGTCTTCTGTAGCGCGCACCGGACGCGCAACGCCGCCGACGGTACCCAAGCGCGACAGCACGCCCTCGACCACCCGCCCGAAGCGGAAGTTCACTGTTACACCCAAGGTTTTGGCCTCCCGCGCGCTTCAAGGGCGCTACCTCCCTCTCCTCAACAAGTTCAGCGGGAAGCGCAAGGCCGATTTCGCGCGAACTGCTAAAGACAAAGGGCGCGAAGTTGCGATCAGGGAGATGGAAGCGGCGCTGGCGAAGTAAGTCCGCTGACTAAAGGATCATCGCTAGCATCTTCGCAGCCTCGGCCCGGCTCAAAGCGCGAGAAGGCTCGAAACGCCCGCCTTGCCCGTTGGCTATGCCTGCGTCGGCAACCGCGCTGGCATACTGGTGCTGAAACGGGTCAGAGATATCGGTGAATTGCGCCTTCGTTCCGCTGAGCTTCTTCGCACGAGCGATCATCGTAGCCGCCTCAATCCGCGAGATCGGCGTGTCGGGTCTGAATCGGCGACCTTGCCCGGTTGCCCAGCCTTTGTCGACGACTGTGGCGATAAAGCCCTCAAGCGGGTGCCCAGGAGAGACGTCTTCGAGAGCCGCATGACCTCCCACTCCTGTGCGCATCGCACCGACAAGC
>JBDTOZ010000388.1:0-2614 GCA_039932995.1 Acidobacteriota bacterium
CTCATAGGAGTACGCACGTGCGGCTGTGCGTCTGTGAGCCTATGAGCCTTCTTGGCGTCAAGACTCGACCACCTGACGACTCGACGACTAGACGAGACGACGAGAGCTGAGGAGCTACTGGCCCTGCTGGTCGAAGACGACGGTCGTGTCGGCGTTGAGCTTCACGTACATCTTCTTCTCCGGCGGGAGTTGGGCGGCGAAGATGGCCACCAGGACCACTCCGGACGTCTTGCCGTCGCAACCGACCGGCATGGGACGGACGATCTTCAGCTCTCCATACTGCTTGGCGATCGTCTTGCCTTCCGGTGTCACCCACTCCAGGGCCGGCGCCTGCTTCCTGTTGATCGCCTCCGCGAGGGTCTGCGCTTCCTGGAAGGTGAGCTTGCCGGTGAGCAGAGTCACGATCTGGCGGGGGCGTTCCGTACGGGTCACGAAACGGTTCATGCAGGCAGCGGATGCGTTGCTCGCACCGATGGCGAGGAGGAACAGCAGCGACAACGTACGTGTGGTGGTCATGGGCGACTTCGCGCATAGACAAGCCGGTCACGTCACGAATTCCGCAACCCTGGCTCCCCCCGGTCGTACATAGACGACAGGCCGCTGCCCCGCACGGCGTGTGTCATCATGAATCCGATGGACGTGGAGACGGTTCCGAAGAGACGTCGCATCTCGCCCGCCTTTCTGGTCTGGGTGGCGGGAGTGGCGACGCTCATCGTTCTCCGCTATTTCCGGGCCGTCCTGGATCGCTTCGACGTGAGCCTCCCGATGCTGGGACTCCTCTCCTTCTTTGCCTGGTTGCTCGTCGTCGGCCTGACGGTCTATGGACTCGCGGTCGTTGCGCGCTGGATCCTGCGCCAACTCTTCTGGACGGTGGGACGGCGTCTGTTCCTCAGCTATCTCCTCGTGGGAGTGATGCCCTTCTTCCTGATGACCATCCTGCTGCTGACGGTGGTCTACATGTTCGCGTCCGTGATGACGCAGGCGGCGTTGCGGGCGGACCGGCAAGCGACGCTGGGCCAGATGGAAGCGTGGGCCCTCGAGCACGCCACCACCGGACGGCGGATCGCGGGAGCCCCGCCGGCCCTGGAGATCTACGACTCGGCCTCACCCAGCGGCGCGCGACTCCCGGCCTGGCTGCGCACCCGCGCCTTCAGCGGAGTGGTCGACCGCGAGGGCAAACCGCTGCTGGTGGCCGCGCGTCAGTTCCCCCTCGACAACGACCAGACGCGCGCGGTCGTGCTGGTCCAGCCGCTGGACCGGGCCTGGGAAGATCAACTCTTCGAGAAGTCGCACATGACCGTGCGCACCGCACGCGCCGACGCCAAGGGTGAGAACTTCAACATCCACAGCGACGAGGAGTTCCGTTCCGTCCTGACCAAGAACTTCGGCAGCAACATCATCTGGGGTGATCTCATCGAGATCACCGACTGGGGCGCCGGCAAGCCCATCGAAGACCGGCGCCTCTTCATGCTGATCATCAACCCTCCCCGCAACCTGCTCTCCTACTATTTCGGCCCCTCCGGAAGGCGGTACTTCGAGATTCTGACGACCATCATCCTGAGCATGGCCGGGATGCTGATGATGATGTACTTCGTGGCCGCGCTGTTCGCGAGCGTGCTGATCTTCTCGATCTCCCGCGCCGTGAACCGCATCGAGAAAGGGACCAAGGCCGTGGAGCGGGGAGACTTCTCCTACCGCATCCGGATGAAACGCCACAATCAACTGGGGGCTATGGCCCAGTCGTTCGACAGCATGACCGCGTCCATCGCCTCCCTGCTGACGACGGTGGCGGAGAAGGAGCGGCTGCAGAGCGAGATCGCCATCGCCGCGACCATCCAACGCAACCTCCTGCCGAAGGAAGGGCCGAAGTTCGGAGGGGTCTCGTTCTCCGCGCACTTCGAGCCCACGACGTCCATCGGCGGCGATTACTACGATGTCTTCAATCTCGACAAGACCCGGCTGGCCGTGGCCATCGGCGACGTCTCCGGTCATGGGCTCTCCACCGGCCTGGTGATGGCCATGGTCAAGGCCGCCATCACCACGCTGGTCGAGGAAGGGGCCGACGAGACGTCCCTCTTCGAGCGCCTCAATCAGCTCGTCTACCGCTCCACGGAGCGGCGCGCCTTCATGACTCTGGCCTTCACGATCTTCGACCTGGAGCGGGGAACGATTCGCCACACGAACGCAGGGCACCTCTACCCGTACCTGCTCCGCAACGGCGGAACCGCACCGATCTCCATCGAGTGTCCCTCGCTGCCGTTGGGTGTCCGCGAGACGATGAGCACACGCACGGTCGAAGTCGCTCTCCAGGAAGGGGACGCCATCGTCTATCTCTCGGACGGCATCGTCGAAGCACAGGATCAGCACGGGGACCCGCTCGGTTTCGACCAGCTCGAATCGCTGCTGGGCCTCCAGCAGGACCGCTCCCCGAGCGCCCTGCGCGATGTCATCCTCGACGCTGTGGCACGTCACTCCGGGACGCGTCCCGCCGACGACGACCGCACGGTGATGGTCCTCCGCTTCGACCGCCTGCTGACCATCCCCCCAGCGGAAGCCCCCGCCGAAGCAGCAGCCGTTTCAACCCAGGAGTCTGCGCGGTAGAAGCATTTGCTGG
>JBDTOZ010000389.1:0-1840 GCA_039932995.1 Acidobacteriota bacterium
CCGGCCAACCTCCTACACTCCCCGCATGACGGACTTTCCCCTCTCCAACCTTCCCTTCGGTGTCTTCGAGCGCGGGGGCGAGGCGCACATCTGCACCGCGGTCGGCGAACGCATCCTCGACCTGCACGCCTGCGTACGCGGGGGACTCATCGAGGAGCCGGCGTTGCTCGAGCCGCTGCTCAACGCGTTCATGGCCAGTGGCACCACTCTGGCGGTCAAGCAGCGCGTCCGCGAGCTGGTGTCGCGAGGCGAGGCCGAGGCGCACTTCGTCCCCATGAGGGACGCGAAGATGCTGCTGCCCGCGCACATCGGCGATTACACCGACTTCTACGCCAGCGTGCACCACGCCACCAACGTCGGCTCGATGTTCCGTCCCGACAATCCGCTGCTCCCCAACTACAAATGGATCCCCATCGGCTATCACGGACGCTCCTCGTCCATCGTCGTCAGCGGCACGCCGGTGCAGCGTCCCCACGGACAGACGCGCAACGATGAGAGCGCGCCGCCTCTCTTCGGTCCGTCCAAGCGTCTCGACTATGAGATGGAGATGGGGATGTTCATCGGCCGCGGCAACGCCCTCGGCGAGCCGGTGCCCGTCCATCAGGCTCTGGAGCACGTCTTCGGCTTCTGTCTCGTGAACGACTGGTCCGCGCGCGATCTGCAGGCCTGGGAGTACCAGCCACTGGGACCGTTTCTGGCCAAGAACTTCGCCACGTCCATCGCTCCCTGGATCGTCACCGTCGACGCGCTGGAGCCGTTCCGCACGAAGGCCGCTCCTCGCCCCCAGGGCGATCCCGAGCCGCTGTCCTACCTCCGGGACGACGTGGCCTTCGACATCACCGTGGAAGTCTGGCTGCGCACCTCGAAGATGCCCGAGCCTGTGCGCCTCAGCCGCGGCAACTTCCGCGACATGTATTGGACCGTAGCTCAGCTCGTCGCGCATCACACCTCCAACGGCTGCAACCTCAGGCCCGGCGACCTGCTGGCGAGCGGCACCATCTCCGGACCGGCCAAGGACCAGCGCGGCTGCCTCCTCGAGTTGACCTGGCGCGGCGCCGAGCCGATCTCCTTGCCGTCGGGCGAGACGCGGACCTTCCTGCAGGACGGCGACGAAGTGATCCTGACGGCCTATTGCGAGAAGGAAGGCTTCGCACGAATCGGGTTCGGGGAATGCCGGGGGATCGTGGTCGGGTAAGCTTGTCCTGACACCATGCAAGAAGCGACCGCCGTCGCCACCGCGCTGCAGCTCGGCATGAAAGCCCTGCAGTTCTACACGCCGGACCATCCGCGCGTGGTGGAGGCGATGGCGCTCCTCGAGCAGGCCTGCGCGGCGTTGCTGGCGCAGCGGAGCCGGGTCTCGCTGACGGCGGCCAAAGGCTCGCTGCTCGTGGACGGGGAGCCACTCGACACCACCACGGTTCACGTCCGCACGCTGGCCGCGGAACTGGAGCGCCGGCAGATCGGCGGGCTGATTCTCATGGCCGGAGTGCAGCGGCGCGAGTTGCTCGACCTGGCGCGCATGCTCACCCTGCGTCCGGAACAGCTCCGGACCGCGGGCGGTGCGGAGGAGTACCTGGCTCGGGCCGAAGTGGAGCACCTGCGGATCAGCCACGTTCGCTACGAGGCAGTGACCGAGGGGGAGGAAGTGGTGTGGGCGCGCTCGGCACGCCGCGCCGACGCGGCCAGCGACGAGGCGGTGGAATCGCTGCCGGCTTTGCTGCAGAAGTTCCTGCTGCAAAAGGTCGAGCTGGACGCCGCGCCCGCGGGTGAGGCCGCGCTCCGCGTGGCCCTGCAGACCGATCCCCGCGGTGAGTCGCAACGTGCCGAAGAGATTCTCCGC
>JBDTOZ010000390.1:0-1866 GCA_039932995.1 Acidobacteriota bacterium
GCCGCTTCAAGTTCAACATCAAGCTCGACCTCGAGTCGCCGGTCACGCAGAAGACCATGACTCCGGAAGACTTCTATGTCGTCATCAACTACCTGCTCCGCCTCCGCAAGGACGTCGGCCGGGTCGACGACATCGACAACCTCGGCAACCGCCGCGTCCGCGCAGTGGGCGAGCTGCTCGAGAACCAGTTCCGCATCGGCCTGGTGCGCATGGAGCGGGCCATCAAAGAGAAGATGTCGGTCCATCAGGACATCGACTCGGCCATGCCCCACGACCTGATCAACTCCAAGCCGGTCATCGCGGCCATCAAGGAGTTCTTCGGCTCCTCGCAGCTCTCGCAGTTCATGGATCAGACGAACCCGCTCTCGGAGGTCACCCACAAGCGCCGCCTGTCGGCCCTTGGACCGGGTGGTCTCTCCCGCGAGCGCGCCGGCTTCGAAGTGCGCGACGTGCACCCGACGCACTACGGCCGCATCTGCCCCATCGAGACGCCTGAAGGTCCGAACATCGGCCTCATCTCCTCGCTGGCCTGCTACGCGCGCATCAACGAGTACGGCTTCATCGAGAGCCCGTACAAGAAGGTGAGCGACGGGCGGGTCCTCGATCACTACCGCGTGATCAAGGCCGGCGACGCAGGCTTCACCCTCGGCCAGATCGTCGAGAAGAAAGAGCTCCAGAAGGAAAACAACCGCATCGCCAAGGAAAACGCGGCGTCCAGCGGCAAGAGCAAGAAGGGGCTGGCGCAGTCCGCCGAGGCCGAGCCGTACGCGTTCTACCTCTCCGCGTGGGATGAAGAGCGCTACACGATCGCCCAGGCCAACGTCATGCTCGACGACGACGGCAACCTGATCCACGACCGCGTCATCGCCCGCCAGTCCGGCGACTTCGTCTCCATCGAGAAGGAGAAAGTCGACTTCATCGACGTCTCCCCGAAACAGCTCGTCAGCGTCGCGGCCTCGCTCGTCCCGTTCCTCGAGAACGACGACGCCAACCGCGCACTCATGGGCGCCAACATGCAGCGTCAGTCCGTGCCCCTGCTCCGTACCGAGTCGCCTCTGGTCGGCACCGGCATGGAAAACGTCGTGGCCAAGGATTCCGGCGCGGTCGTGCAGTGCAAGCGCGGCGGTGTGGTCGATCTGGTCGACTCCAACCGCATCATCGTCCGCGTCGAAGCCGAGGATCAGGACACCGGCGAGACCAAGGAATTCGGCGCCGACATCTATCAGCTCATCAAGTTCAAGCGCTCCAACCAGAACACCTGCATCGCGCAGAAGCCGATCGTCAGAGAAGGGCAAAGGGTCCGGAAGGGCCAGGTCCTGGCCGACGGGCCCTGCACCGATGCCGGTGAGCTGGCCCTCGGACGCAACGTCCTGGTGGCCTTCATGCCGTGGCGCGGCAACAACTTCGAGGACGCCATTCTGGTCTCCGAGAAGCTGGTCAAAGAGGACTACTACACCTCCATCCACATCGAGGAGTTCGAGATCGAAGCCCGCGACACCAAGCTCGGTCCCGAGGAGATCACCCGCGACATCCCGAACGTCTCCGAGTCCGCGCTGCGCGACCTCGACGAGAGCGGCATCATTCGGATTGGAGCAACGGTCAAGCAGGGCGACATCCTGGTCGGCAAAGTCACGCCGAAGGGCGAGACCCAGCTCACGCCGGAAGAGAAGCTCCTCCGGGCCATCTTCGGTGAGAAGGCCGGCGACGTCCGCGACGCCTCGCTCAAGACGCCCCCGGGCATCGAAGGCACCGTCGTCGACGTGAAGATCTTCTCGCGCAAGGGTGTCGACAAGGACACTCGCGCCAAGTCCATCGAAGAGGGCGAGATCGAGCGGATGAACCGCAACATCCAGGACGAGATCCGCA
>JBDTOZ010000391.1:0-9350 GCA_039932995.1 Acidobacteriota bacterium
CGGCGTTCCTCGGGACACCTGTCGTTGAAGGCGTTCTTTCGCGGCTACGCACCCGGCGGGCCGCCTGCGCTTACAGGCGGCTCTTGACCGCGCGCAGGATGGGTCCTGTGAGGGGGACGATTTCCGCGAGGGCGCCGGAGCCGTCCCAGTAGTCGCGGTGATAGGAGATGTGCCCGTCCGGGGTGAACCTCAGGTGGGAGATTCCGGGCGCCACGATGGTCGTTTTGCGATGGTGGATCGTGTAGGTCATGATCCAGCGCAGGTAGACGCCGTCCTCGGTGCGGGTGGTCTGTTCGACCTGCACGTCGATGGACTCGGTGGCTTTGGCCGAGCGTGCGAAATAGTCCGCGATGGCGCGCGAGCCTTTCAGCTCCACGAATCCGTCGTTGAAGTAGGCGTCCGGCGCATAAAGCGCCGTCGCATGGGAGGCGACGGCCTGCGGATGGAAGTCGGCGAAGAGCGCGCGGAAGCGCGTGACCGACGCGTCGACCGTCTCCGGCGGTCCGGCCATGGCCGCGCGTCCGTTGCTCTCGGTCTCGGCCAGCGCCTCCCGTCCCTTTCCGACGAGGTCGATTTTTCGTCCGCTGGAGCAGGCCGTGGCCACCAGCGCCGCCACCGAGGCCACGCCGGCGCCGAGCAACACCAGCTTGGTCGTGCGGGTCCGGCGTGATTCGTTCTTGCTCATGCTCATGACACCCTCCTGATCTCCACCCGTGTCGCGATTATAGGAGTGCGCCGATCGCAAACACCGATCCGTTGGCAGGGTCAGCGGGAAATGGTCACGACAGCGTCCAGGCCCGCGTCCGTCAAGCGCGCGGCGTCTCTGTCCGCCTCCGCGCGCGTGCGGTAGGGTCCGGCGCTCACGATCGTCAGCACGCCGCGGACGCGGAGGCTGGCGTCGACTCCGCTGCGGCGTGCGCGCTGCAGCGTTTCCTCGGCATTGGCGCGGATGCGATAGGCACCGATCTGCACGAACGCGCCAGCCTTGGCAAGGGTGCGCACGGGGGTCCCACGGGCCACGCGCGTCAGGGCCGGCAGGGCGGGAAGCGAAATCGCTCCGGCGAAATCGAGCGTCAGCGAGATGGGCTCCGGCGGGAGCACGACCGTCCGTTTTTCATTTCCCACGATCACCGTCAACTCTCCGGCAGGCAGCAGACGGACCGCGAAATTGCCGCGGGCATCGGCGTGCACCCGTTTCCCCATCGGCTCGATGGCGATCTCTGCATACGGCGGCGCGCCGGTGCCGCTCACGCTGCGCAAGGCCAGCAATTGCCATTCGACTCTGCCCGGTTCCCCGCGGTCGAGAGTGACCGTGCGCGCTTCGCTGCCCACCAACGAGTGATCGGCGGGAATCGAATCGAGGACCATGGTGATCGCCCACTGGCCCGGCGCAACCGCGGCAGTGAAGGCTCCGGCGCTGTCGGTGCTGGCCTCGATCTGTCGTGGCCCACTTGCAAGCAGGAGCCGCACGCCGGCCAGGCCGCGGCCCGCATCGCTGGTGACGCTGACGATCACGTGCGCCGGAGTCGTGGCCACGCCGAACGCGACCTGTTCTCCCGGCTGCACGGACGCTCGCGATGGCGTCGTGAAGTACGCGCCCGGCTTGTCGACGCGCGCGGTGACGCGGTGCGCTCCGCGGGGCACCTGGCGGAACGCGAACGTCCCATCGCCGGCCGTCTGCTGCCGGGTCGTGCCGTCCAGTTCCACTTCCGCGACGACGCCCGTGCCGTCGCTGACGCCGTCCAGGTCTTCGTCGGCGAAGACCACGCCGGAGATCGTGCCCCTGCCTCCGCCGAGCAGCGGCGCGCCATCGAAACGACCGCGCACTCCCGCTTCGAAATATCGGCGTACGTCCGCGTCGACGCCACGACGCTCGGTGCGCCAATAGGTGACCCCTGCAAACAGGTCGATGGCGGAGGTCATCCGGCGCGAGTACGTGAGGCTGGCCAGCGCCGTGGCACGGCGCGAGGCCACGCCTTCGACGACGTTGTAGAGCAGGCGTGTCCGCACTTGCTGGCGTGCGGCCGACGCCCCGAGCCACGAGGCTTCGAATCCCACTTGCGTGCGCATCGGAGCGAAGTCGATGTTGACGCCTTCGATGAAACCGAGGTCGAGGAGGGCCGCGTTCTCGCGCAGCACGCGGGCCAGGTCGGACGGAGAATTCACGGAGATTCCGAGCTCGCTCAATGCGAGAGCCAGCTCGGGTTGTTCGCTGAAGATGACCTCCAGCGTCGGCGCGTTCTGTTGGCGGTCCGCATAGGCGCTGACATGGAACCGTCCCAGCGCTGCGCGCCCGGCAACGCGGCCGCCGTGACCTCCGCGGTTGGTGCCCGACCGCGCGTAGCGGTAGAGCGCCGTGACGCCACCACGCGCGAAATGGAGATCGAGTCCGGCCGGAAGGGTCAGGCTCCGGGTCGTGCTGCCCTCGCGCTCGAATGAGCCCCACGATGCGCCGCCCAGGATCGACAACCTATCCGTCACCCGCTGATTGAAGTCTGCCGATGCGGCCGCGACGCGATCGCCGCTGCGCCCCAGCTCGGACGCGGCCATGGAGAACGCCGCGTTCGAGCCGCGTCCATAGGCGTGATTCCAGTTCGCATCGGCCCGCAGTCCGCGCGACTCGCCGGAGCCGAGGACGGCGAAGTGCCGCGGGCGGTAGCGAAGGTCGACCCGGGCCTGATCCCTCTCCGTGTCCAGGGTGTACTGCAACGCCCCACCGAGGCCATCGCTGAATCCGGCCTCCGCCCGCAGAGCACTGGCTTCGAACCGGTGGTCGTAGAGCAGGGACAACACCGTGCCCTGCCCGGGGTACGCAAAGAGGCCCGGCGTCCACGTCGAACGCGCGCCGGTACGAAACGCATACGCGGCACCCACGACCAGCTCGCGCTGCACGGGCACGAGGAACGATTGATAGGCCGCGTATGCCGTGTAGCCGGCGTGCAGGCGCCAGTGATCATCGAGGTAGTGCACCCCGCGCACGGGCGTGCCGGAGAGCGTCAGCGGCGAGTGAACGACGTCGCGATCGAACAGCGTCAGCTCGCGACCTGGAGTGAAGACGGAGTACGAAACGACCGGCAGGCTGGTGGAGGGACGTCCGCCGTGATCGTCCGAGGTCTGCTGCACGACACGCACTTCGGCCACGGTGCGGCGCTTCGTCTCTTCGGCGGTCAGGGTCACGCCGGTCTGCAGTTCCCGATTGGCGCTGGAGTAGCGCACATCCGCAAACGTCTGCGCGCCGCCGGCGTGCTCATTCGCTCTGGCGGTGCTCTGCTTCGCTTCGACGAGGACATCCAGCGAGTTCTCGCCGGTGACGCCGATGACCATGACGCGGGTCCGCCCGACGTTTCGCGCGAAGAGGGTCACCCCGCCCTCGACCGCGACCGCGTCGACGATGTTCGCGTCGATGGCCCACGCGGCGGTGAGACCGAGGATCTGCAGATGGCGCGTCTCGCGGACCTCCAGCGTGACGGTGGACGTCGTTGCGAAGAGGCGTGGGGCGAGAAGCGCCACCGTCAGGAGCGCCAGCCAGCGAGAGCTCACCGGACCACCAGCTCCGTGGAGCTCGTGAGCGTGCGACCTTCGTAGTCGTAGGTGAGGAAGACACGGTAATTGCCGGGGACGAGCTCGCCCTTGTACTCGGCCCCGAGGATGGCCGACTCGCCGGGGAGCAGCCGGTGGGGCTGCAGCGCAGTGCGTCCGACCAGGGCGCCGCGCGCGTCGATGATGGCCATCACGCCTTTGGCCACGAGAGGCTCGCGGCCCGAGTTCGTGCAGGAGTGCGAGGCGCCGAGGTTCGCCGTGGCCGTCTGCGCGCGAAGCACGAGCGGGCTGGCCGACATGGCCACATCTTCGGATTCGGCGAAAGTGAGCAAGACTCCCAGCGAGGCCTTCATCGGCACGTTGCCGCTCATGATCCGGTTGGTTCCTCGGAAGAGCGCACGCACCGCGCGCAGAGGCGTGTTCGCGGGGAGGGTCATGGTGACGGTCACGGCCGCCGTCTCTCCCGGCGGAACGTCGACGTGCTTCTGCGAGAAGACGGCCGTGGCGGCGATGCTTCCCGGCAGCAGGCCGGCCGCGACGTACGCGCGGCGACCGGCGCGAGCCACGACGTCTTCCGCCACCAGGTCGAAGGAGAACGCTCGTGAGGTGCCGTTGGTCAGACGCAGCGTCTGCGTGGTGCTTTGTCCCTGCTCGCCGCGCAGCATCACCACGGCCGGGCTGAGGGAGAGCGCGCCGTCATCTCCCGCGCGCACGAAGAACGCGGGAAGAAGGATCAGGAGAAGAGCTCGTCGGTTCATATCAGTCCGTGGTGACGTCCCACCCGATGTTCATGACTAAAGCGCCTTCGGCGGCCTGGGCCGGGACTTCGATCTCCAGGCGATGCCGGGTCGTGATTCCGATGGGAGCGAAACGGTCGATGATGCGTGGTTGCGTGCCGAGGACGACCCCGTCCAGGCGCACGATGCAGCGAGGGTCGGAGAGCTCGAGAAAGGCCCGGAGCGTGGCCCTTCCGGAGGCTTCCTTCAATGGGCGTCCAATACGCAGACCGAACGTCCGGGTCGTCGTGGCGATGGCTCGTGTGGCTTTCGCTCCATGACTGCCGGCCGTGAGAATTCCGGCGTCGAGGACTCCGGCCGGCGTGTCGATGAACACGATCGTCAACTCCTCGGCCGGGGCGGAGGCCGGCGCCGCGCGACGCCGGCCTCCCGCATGAAGGGAGAGGGGGAGGATCAGGAAGAAACTGAGGGTGAAGATGGCCAGACGTTGTGCGCGAAACGCCTCGCGAAAGGAGACCCCATTCCGAACGAATGCCGGGCGTACGTCCGGTCCGCCGGCATTCCGTTCGGTCACGTGCATGCTCCTCAGTTGGAGTTCGCGGTGAAGTTGATGGCGTTGTCGACGGCCGCGGCGGCAGCGCTGTCGGCAATGACGATGTCCCACGAGAACGAGCCGGTGGAGGCATACGTGCCGGTGGAGGTGAGCACGGTGGCGGCGGAGTCACTGAGGGTCGAGCCGTTGAGCTTCCAGACCACGCCGGACGCCGGCGCGGAGCCGAGCTGGGCGTCGAGTTGGTAGTCCGTGCTGGTGAGATTCGCTTTCTCGACTTTGATGCCGACCGTGGACGAGAGCGTCCAGTCGGAGGCTCCCCGCGCCAGCGTGAAGGCGGTCGGCGGCAAACCGTACTTGCTGATGTTGCCCAGAGCCGAAGTCGCCGCGGCGGTCCCCGTGCCACTGGTCGTCCCGCCAGCCGATTCGATGGTCAGGCTGATCGAGCTTTCGATGAGGCCGGTCACGGTGAGCGTGCCGGTGTTCGTCGCAGCGGATGCGACAGATGCGGTTACCAGGGTCAGTGCGGCTACCAGGATGATTCTTTTCATTTGGACTCTCCTCGAGAATTGAACTTCGGTGAGGGAGTCGTAACGAGTGGCGCAAAAAATACAAAAGCGCCCGAGATATTCGTGGTCAGCCTGTCAAGAACGCTGCGGACGGGGGGACTCCGAGTCGAAGACGAAGCATCCTCGGCAGTCTCAGCGACGTTCGTGGCATCCGAACCAGGCGCTCTCGCACGATGCGCGCTCCCCCGCCGCGGGGGCGAGACGCCCCCTCGCCAGCCGGCGAGACGCCGGCGTTCCGCACGTGAAAGGGTGTGTCTCGCGACGTGCCGCTAATGGACGCGGCGCGCGCTGACGATGAACCGCTCGGGGGCGGAGCCGATGAAGCGGAAGGGATAGCAGGTCACGAGGGTCAGCTCCTCGACACCGCGGGAATCGAGCACGCTCGTTTCCTCGGGCGCGACCACGCGTGTCGACTGCACTTCGTATTCGTACGTATGGGGCGGCACGATCATGCGGATGCGATCGTTCACGCGGATCTTGCGCAATGGGCGGAAGAACGTGTCGCGATGCCCGGCCAGGACCATGTTGCCGACCTCACCGGGGTGGGCCGAGCCGCGGACCAGACCGACCGCGCGCGCCAGGGTCTCTTCGTCAGAGCCCTCATCGACGATGGCGGTCATACCCAGCCGGGGAATCTCGATCCGTCCGAAGGCAGGAGACTCGCGGTCGGCCGAGGCCTCGACCTCGTCCGGCTCTTTCACAACGCGGCGCGCGGAGGCCACGATCCGCTCGACCGGCTGCTCCGGAAGCTCGACCGGCGGTTCGGCGACGGACTTCTCGATCGGGTTGGAGACCAGAGGGGCCGCCGGACTGACGATGACCGGAGCGACGATCGGCGTGGACACGGTCACATTGCCCGCGACACCGATGGACTGCTGTTGCGTGCGGGGAGAAGATGAAACAGCGGGCCCTCTCTCGAGGGCCCGCTCCTGTTGCGCCTGATAGTTCCAGCGAGTGAAGGTCTCCCCCGAGGCCCCGGCCAGGAGCACGACCCCGACAAAGCAGAGGGCCAGCTCGATCCGGCGAAGCCAGGGGGACGCCTTCTTCACTGGAGACTTTCGAAGCATCGACTCGTTAGTTCCGGGCCATGCGGACGGCGAACGCGCCGGCGAGCGATGCAAGACCCAGCAACGCGATGAGCGGAACATTGCTGGCGGTGCCCGGCATCTCCATCGGAGTGGCGTCGGCGACCTGGACGGTCGTCTCCCGCTCGCTGGAGATCATCGGCGCCGGGGTGGGGGCCGGGGCCACGTACGTATAGGTCTCGACCTTCGCTTCCGGCGTGATGACATGCAGTTCGGTGTTGTCGAAGTCGGCCACCTGCGTGGTGCCGGTGTAAGAAACGACGTTGGACTTGCTGACTCGTGCGAGCTGCTCTGCGCGCGTCTGCTCATAGACGATGTCGTGTCCACCGAAGCTCGCGCTGGTATTCGGAGCGAACCACGTGCGCAGTGCCCTCGGCATGCCTTCGCCCGCCGGGAAATAGACGAACGTGGTGTTGGTCACTTCTTCATTCGGATCCAGCGCGTGCGGAACGGTGAGCAGGGTCGCATAGACCTTGTCGCGGTCCGGGCTGGTGATCTGGACCTTGTTGCGATCGGCCGGGCTGGGCAGGACGCGGATCATGTACGTCCCGGGTTGAAGAATGACGCCGCCGACTTCGAGCGGCTCGGTCACCGGAAGAGTGGAGACCTCGGGGGATTGTGCGAATGCAGTGAGGGAAATCAAAAGCGCAAATGCGCTCACGACAGCGAACTTCATGGCGTTTCTCATAATTCAATTCTCCTTCTCGACGATTCGTGCGAATGCATCGCTTGATTCCTCGCCGGAAAGACCCGGCGGCGTGCCCGCGTCGCGCCTCGGATGCACTGCTTCGAGGCTGCGCTATGCGTCGTGGTTGCACGGGGCTCGCCAACAATGACGAGCGCGACCGCACCGATCCTTCAACCGGCGAGGCGAGTTGGGAGGCGATTGCGCGGCGCGCCTTGCTATTCCAACGTGAGCAGTACCACTCCATCCAGGATGCAGGTCCAACCCGCGCCGACGGCCATCTCGCCGCCCACTTCGTAGTAGCCCTCCGCGGCGCGGGGCAGGTTGCGCTGATTGCCGGTGAGCGTTCCTTCGGCGAGCTCGTCCAGCGTGATGCGTTGCGTGCGGAACGACGGGCCGGCCGATGGTGACGGATCGTGAATGAGCAGGTCGTCGTGGTCGTAGCCGACCACGGTCACCCAATGCCCGCCCTTGCGCACGTACGCGTCGTTCTCTTCGTCGTACGCATACCAGCCGACGTTCAACCACACGGCGCCCTGGTCTCCGGCCACGGTGGTTTTGATGTCCTCGAGGTCGGGCACCTCCGAGGTGAAGCTCTCTTCGGGGACCGGACGCCAACCCTCATAAGTCAGCTCGCTGATCGTGTAGCCGGCGTCCTCGACGTAGGCCTGCACGCCTGCCAGGACCTGAGCCACGTCCGTTCCGATGGCGGGCGAGGTCTTCATGAACCGCGGGCCCGAGAGCTGGCGGATCATCTCGATCTGCGCTCTCTTCGCGCTTCCGGAAGGGCGGAGATCGTCGTAGCCGTGGTCGGCGAGCCACATCAAGGAGTTGGAGACGGCGGTCGGGGCACAGAACTGAAAGCCGCTCTTGGCAAACCCCGCCTCGCGGTCGGTCTGCAGGAAATCGGGAACGGTGGCGGCCTTCGCACGATGCGCCGCGGGTCCGGCCAGAACGTCACCGCAAACGAGGAGCAGAGAGAGGGTCAGGACGAAGGGCCGCATCCCTTCATCCTACCCTGCCGTCCGGACGACCTCGCGTATCATGCCCGCCGTTTCCCGGTCCCGATCCCCCGACAATTCATCGCATCGCCGCGGTCTCCCCGCTGGAGAGCGCGCGTCCGCCGTTTCGTAAAAAGAGGAATGATCTGATGGTCGAAGAAAACGCAAAGCCCGCCGACTCACCGTTCGAGATGTTCGAGCTCGTCATCGCCATCCTGCTGGGGCTGGCTGCCATCGGCGCCGCCATGGCCGGCATTCAGTCCGGACAGTGGGGCGGCAAGCAGTTAGAAGCGTTCGCCGAGGCGAACTCCATCACCACCAAGGCCTCGAAGAGTTACAGCGAAGCGGTGTCGGACATGAACAGCGATTACGCGGTCATCGGTCAGGCCAAGCGGCTGATCCTCGAAGGAATCGATGCCTCCACCGAGGCCGACCAGCAGCGCTCGTACAAACTGGCCAGCTACTACCTCACCCAGCAGTTGGACCAGACGGCGTACGACGCCATGAAGCTTCCGAAGCAGGAAGAGGAGCATCCCGCCGCGGCGCCCGCCACGGCCACGGCAGCGCCGGCCGCGACGACGGACAGCGCCGGCGATGAGGCCGAGGAGACGGAGACGACCGAGACCGCCTCCACGGAAACCGCCGCGACCGAGTCGGCTGCCGCGTCCGAACCGGCCGCCGCTTCGGACGACGAAGCCGACACCGAAGAAGAGGTGGAGTCGGAGATGGCCAAGCCCCTGCCGGAGTCGGCCCTGATCAAAGTGCTGGGCATCGAGTTGCACGATGACGACACGTACGAAACCGCCATGTTCGCCGAAGGCAATCAGCTTTTCGCGGACGCAGACAAGAAGTTCGCGGAAGGACGCAAGGCCAACGACAACGGCGACGAGTTCGAGCTGGCCGGCCTCTACTACACGATCGCCCTCTTCTTCGCCGGCCTCGGACTGGTCTTCAAGACCAGGATGCGTTGGGGCTTCGCCGGCGCCGGCATCGTGGTGTTCCTGATCAGCACCATCTACCTGCTCACCCGCACCTGGGCCTGATCGACGACACGCGCGTGCGTTCAATAGCTTGACCGAATCCTTCTCAATGATGGAGTCGACGGGCCACAGCGCGGGCTTCGCCCGCACCCAAGGAACGCCGGCGTCTCGCCGGCTGGCGGTGCGGCGTCCTCGCCGCGGGC
>JBDTOZ010000392.1:0-33501 GCA_039932995.1 Acidobacteriota bacterium
CTCCTCTCCCGCGTCCAGTCGACGACCCCACCCGGACCCTCGCTGAACGGCCCCCAACCGCTATCCCTTGCAGAGATCTGGCAGGAACTCCCCGAGCGCACGACCTTGATCAGCTACTACATCTCGCCGATGGGTGCTCACGCCTGGGTGCTCGACGCGGAGGGAATCGAGCACGTCCGCCTCGATCTGGATGACGGACGGATGAAGCGTGTGGCCTGCTGGGCCGCCCAGTTCGCCGAGGAGGTCGCCCAGTCGAGCACGCAGCGCGGGGGACGGGTGCCAGGGGACTGCGGCTCCGATACGGCAAGCCCGGCGGAGGTATACACGGCGTTGTTCGCTCCGCTGCGAGGCCTCATCCGCAATTCGCGTCTGATGATCGTTCCGCACGGCGATCTGCATGACGTGCCTTTCGCGGCTCTGTACGATCCTCAACGGAAGCACTATCTGATCGAGGACTTCACGCTCATCCAACTCCCGAGCGCGAGCTCCCTCCGGCTTCTGCGCGCACGGGAGTCGCCGGTGCTGGGAGGCAGCCTCGTGCTCGGCGATCCCGATGCGACAGGCCCGACGCAACTGCCGGGAGCAAACCTGGAGGTTCAACGCGTGGCTGCACTCCTTGGCACCAGGGCGAAGATCGGGAAGGAGGCTTCCGTGGACCTGCTCTATGACCCAGGCCAGGTCGATCTCCTGCACATCGCCGCACATGGGAGGTACGATCCCGCCGATCCCCTTTTCAGTGCCATCGAGCTCGCCGAAGGCGAAACACGCAAGGGCTCCCTGACCGTCGACGCCATTCGTTCGGATCTCGACCTCTCCGGCGTGAACCTGGTGGTTCTTTCCGCCTGCCAGTCCGGTCTCGGAAAGCGTAGCGGCGGCGACGACGTGGCCGGCCTGACCACCGCAATCATCGATGCGGGCAGTCCCGGCGTGATCTCCACGCTATGGAGCATCAACGACAAGGCCACGACCTCTCTAATGGAAAGGTTCTACTCGACACTGCTCCACGGGGCCACTGCAGCAGATGCATTACGCGCAGCCCAACTCGGGACGCTGCGTGACCCACGGTTTCGAGCTCCCTATTACTGGGCCGCGTTTGTGCTGACCGGCGATCCTGCCGGAAGGTGGGCGACTGTTTCCCATTGATTGATCCCTCTGCGCAGGAGTGGAGATCACCCATGCCGTCGTTCGAGAAAAAGACAATTTTCTTCGCCAGCCTCTGTTTCCTCGCGCTCGCCGCCACTGCGGAGCCGCGACGGCGCGCGCTGCTCGTCGGGATCGACGACTATGGCCTCGAGGCGTCGGGGACCGGCACTCGCCGCGGCTTCCGGAATCTCGATGGCGCGGCCAATGATGTCGCGTTGATGCGGGACATTCTCCTGTCCGTCTACCGGTTCAGGGCCGAAGAGATCGTCGTGTTGACGAACCAGGCGGCCGGCCGCGCGGCCATCCTCGAGGCAATCGATCAGCAGTTGATCGCTGGCGCTCGGCGCGGAGACCTCCGTCTCTTCTATTTCAGTGGCCACGGCTCGCAGGTGAAAAACTCCCTCTCCGCCGAAGTGGATCATAGGGACGAGTCGATCGTGCCCGCGGACACTCTCGCCGGCGCGCACGACATCCGCGACAAAGAGCTGCGAAGGCGTTTCGGCCCCTTACTCGATCGCGGTGTGCGCCTGACGGTGATTCTCGACAGCTGTCACAGCGGGTCGGGCGTTCGGGGACTACCGCGCGATGCGAGAGCACGCTTCGTGCTGCCGGATCCGCAGGACGCGAAGGATGCTGATCGCGGGCCGTCCCTGGAAGACGGAGGCACGTTGATTCTAGCCGCGGCGCGCGACACCGATCTCGCAGTCGAGACGTCCGGCCTCGACGGAAAACGTCACGGCGTCTTCACCTGGGCCTGGGCGCGCGCCGTCCGCGACGCCGCGCCCGGCGAGCCGGCCATCGACACGTTTCAGCGTGCCGCTGCCCGCATGGCGCTGGAGCGACCGGAGCAGGTGCCGGTCATCTCAGGCAATGCCGAAGCCCGCCTCGCCCCTTTCCTCGGCGTCCGGGAGGATCGCCAGGCGGATCGTGTGGCCGTCGCCGTGCGCTCGGTCGAAGGGAACAACGGTGTGGTGATCCTTGCGGGCGGCTGGGCCAACGGGCTGACCCTCGACAGCGAGCTTCGGCCGGTGACGAATCCTCCCTCACCTGTCCGTCTCCGGGTCGTCGGCCTGGAGGGAGTCATGGAGAGCTCGGCGACGGTCGTCAGAGGTTCGGCAGACTCGATCCGTTCTGGATCGTTACTGGAAATGGTCGGCTGGGCTCCTCCGCCCGATCGACTGCTTCGCGTGTGGGTACCGGAGGCCGGCGAGAGTGTCCTCGCGTTCGCGCGTGCGCTGGCGCCTGCAACGAAACGTGCCGGACTCCATTGGCTGGTCGATCCAACGGATCAGAACCCTCAGTGGGTCATCCGTTGGGATGGCCGGAACTGGGAATCGTTCGATCCGAACAGAAACCGCACCACATTGGGTCCCGCGCCAGATCAGCGCGCGCTTCTCCGTTCTCTGCCCCGCGGAGCGTCGCTCTTCGTCCAGGTTCCGGTTCCACGCGACGTCAGCGGACTCATTACGCCGCGGAACGGAACTGTGGAACGGGTGGACAGACCGCAGGACGCGGATTACATGCTCACAGGGAGACTCACACACGACCGCATCGAGTACGCCTGGATACGGCCGTCGGCCGGCTCTCGCGACCATTCACAAAGCACGCTCCCATTGAGGACCGCCTGGCACAGTGGACAGAACGCGGCCGAGACAGCGCGTTGGCTGGCCGAGGATTTACGCCGTCTCCAGCGAATCCAATCATGGCAGACGCTCCCCTCGCCGCCGGAGACGCCGTTCCCCTACCGTCTGAGGGTCCGCCGCCAGCGTGATCAGATGTCGATCACCGACAACACTCTGTTCGGCGAAGAGACGTACGGGTTCTTTCTACGCTCGGCGTCCGTGGTGAAGAGCGGCACCGCGCCGCGGTTCGTCTATTTGTTCATGGTCGACAGCTACGGCAAGAGTGTGCTCATCTTTCCGCGCGGTCCGGTCGGCTCCGTCGAGAACCGGTTTCCCCTCCGCGATACCTCCCCTCTCGAGATTTCCCTTCGTCCGGACGCCGCGCTCATCCCACAGCCGCCCTTCGGCAACGACACCTACTTCCTCCTTTCCACTGTGGACGCCCTGGTCAATCCCTGGATTCTGGAATGGGACGGCGTGCGCACTCCCGAGGAGAGAGGGCACTCCCCACTGGAACGTTTGATTCTTCAAAGCATGACCGGAGATCGGAGTGTCCAACTCGTTCCCGCGGCGTCGCCATGGTCGATCGAACGGCTGTCCTTCACTTCCGTCCCATCTCCGCGCATGGCTCCCTCGGCCGGACGGCCCGCTCTCGGACGTTCGCGGCGTCCCTCGTAAACCGTGGGATGGGCGTGACAGGCCACACAGCTACGCGTTCAATGCTCTTTGCCGGAACGATGGTGTGGCGTCCCCCTTTGGGATGAAGCCAGGGAATGGCGGGATGAAGGACCCGACGGCAGTGAAGGCGTGCCGATTAGGACCCATCGACGGCCTGTTCTCTGTGCCCCGCCGACGGCGCTCCCGTCCAAAAGGCCGGTCTCCGGGCTCACGGCACGTAGATTTTTCCGAATCGCGTCGTTTCGCGCCGGCAACGAGGACGGTTCCGCGCAATCAAATCCGCGGCGAACGGAACGAAGGGTGGACGTGTTCTTGTCCGTAATGCGACGAACCTGTTCCGCCGCGAAAGGGGCTGCACGCTCATGCGCGACTCGAGAATCTCCGTCTCCTTACTCGTCTTGTTGACCATGCTCTCTTTTCCTCTCCGCGGCGCTGAGCCGATCGATCCGGATGTCCTGGCGCTGCGGGAAACAGCCTGGCGGGCGTGGTTCGCCGGTGACGAGGCCAAGCTGCGCTCCATCCTGCCGGAAGACTTTCTGGCCATCGGCTGGGGAGGTTCCGAGATCTCCGACCGAGCCCAGACCCTCGCCTCCTCGCGCGGCTTCAAGGAGTCAGGGGGACGTCTGGTATCGCTCTCGTTCCCCGAGACCCGGGCCCAACGCCTCGGCGACACGATCGTCTTCTATGGAAGCTACGAGGTGACGATCGCCACCGGCGACCAAGAGACGACCGTCCACGGGCGCCTGACCGAGGTCTTCGTCAAACGTAACGGGCGCTGGCTGCATCCCGGCTGGCACCTCGACGCGCGGTGATGCGTGGGGCTCCGGGCGCCTTGCCTACAAAGTCCCAGTGAGCAGTTCGCCGTTGGCAGAAGACTCAGCGGTCTGGATCTCCTCCGCGTAGACGGCAGCTCGAAAAAGAGTGCGAAAAGAACGGCAGATCCGGCTGTTTCGGAAACGCCTGCAATACCGGACGTAGGACGCGTCACCCTTCCAAACCGAACGCGATAGACTCGGAGAACGTTCGGGCAGCCGTCCTGGCCAGCCCGCCAACAACGAGGAGGAGACCCGCATGAAGTTCAAGGTTTGGATCTCGGTTGCCCTGTTCAGCGTTTTTGCCGCCCTCGCGTCGGCTCAGGATCCCGTGCAGAAGGAAATGTCGGCGGAAGAGAAAGCCGGCATGGAGAAGTGGCAGAAGAACATGACCCCCGGCGCCAGCCACAAGAGTCTCGACGCGATGGTCGGCACCTTCGATACGACGGTCAAGTCCTGGATGGCCCCGGGCACGCCGCCGATGGAGAGCACCGGCACTTCGGTGAACCAGTGGATCATGGGCGGCCGCTACGTCGAGCAACGCTTCACCAGCTCCTTCATGGGCCAGCCGTTCGAAGGCCTCGGCTATACCGGCTATGACAACGTCTCCGGAAAATACTGGGGCACGTGGATCGACAGCATGAGCACGGGCGTCATGAGCTCCACCGGCTCCTCGTCCGACGGAGGCAAGACCTTCACCTTCGCCTCGACGATGAATGACCCGATGAGCGGAAAGGCCACGCAGATGGAAGAGCGCATCACGGTCATCGACCATGACCATCACAACTTCCAGATGTGGGGCCCGGGCCCGGACGGCAAGAACTTCAAGATGATGGAGATCGACTACGCGCGGAAGAAGTAGGCGCTCCGGGGGAGATCATGGCTCCGCGCCGCGGATACTCCTGGAGTGTATTCGCTGAATTGGGAGCAGATGGCGCCGGGATCGGCGTCGTGAGCGAGGCGCGCCGACGCAGGCATGCAGGGACTATGTCAAGGAGGCGCAACGAAGCTCACGGCGTCGAGACCAAGCCAGGTGGCATGGCACGGTCCTGACGCAGGTGCTCACCGATTTCCCGCACGTCAGCGCGGATGCGGCGACCAACTGCGAGCTCAACGACGGTAACCTCATGGCACTGCGCGGGTAGAAATCCTGCGCGGGATCGATTGAACGGTCCTCGCAGATTCCGCCCCGATGCACCTGACAGTTGACAGGAGTGTCCTGTGGGTGACCGCGTGAATCCGTAGCAATCTGACCAGACCGTCGAGGCGAGAGGTGATCAGCATCATCCCGCGCGAAGCGCGGATTGCGCGCCGTAGAGTGCGTTGCGATGCAAGGCGAGTCGAACGAGCGGAGGGTGCGACAGCGCCATTGCCGAACGTGTCACGCACTTTTCGGCGTCTGTGAGCCATGCGAGCGCGGCCAGGCGTACTGTTCACGCACATGCCGACGCCAGGCCCGTGTTCTACCGACGCGTGAAGCAAACGCGCGTTACCTTGTCACGGATGCTGGACACACAAGCAATCGTGAACGGCAGCGTAGGTATCGTGAACGAGGACGAGCGTCGCACGTAACGGATCAGTCTTCACAGAAGGAGCGCGTTACTGTAGCTTGCGCGGTTCCCGTGAATGAACCGGTAGGCTTGGCAGCCGACATCCTCGCGAAGAGATCGACGAGTCGGCGGTGGTGCGCGCCATCCATCCGCGCGGTGCGGACGTCATCCTCGATCCCGTCGGCAGCGAGGCGTTCGACCGCGCCCTGCGCGACGACCTCAGTGGTAGGAAGCTAATGGGCGGACTACTGGAAACACGTGCCGGCGCTGATCGCGACGTGCAGGCGGAGCTGGAGAGACTCGCGCCACGGCCGCTGATCGGAAAGGTCTTTCCGTTCCGCGAGCTGCCCGACGCGCTCGACGCGGTGCTGGACCGCGCGAATTACGGCAAGCACGTCATTGTGATGGAGTAATCGCCGCGGCCATCACGCGCTCCGGCACACCGCGCACGTCCCAGACGATGCCCACCGCCTCGAGCAGCTTGATCCCGTAGTACGTGAGATCGATCTCCCACCAGACGAAACCCTGCCGCGCGGCGCCGGGATAGTAGTGATGGTTGTTGTGCCATCCCTCGCCGAGGACGAGCAGGCCAAAGAAGGCGTTGTTGCGGCTGTTCTCGGTCGTGGGGAAACGCTTCGTGCCGTAGAGGTGCGTGAGCGAGTTCGCGCAGAAGAGGCCGTGCCAGCTCAACACCGTGGCCAGGAGGCCGCCCCAGACGAAGACCCCCGGTCCGCCCAACACGTACAGCGCGGCCAGCATGATCGTGGGCGGCACGAGCGCGCCCTTGTCGAGCCAGACCAGCTCGGGGAAACGCGCGAAGTCGCTCACGCGCTCGAGGTCCGTGTCCTTGTACTTGTCGCAGAGGATCCATCCCATGTGCGCCCAGAACAGACCCTTGAGAGTGGGCGAATGGATGTCGACGTCAGTGTCGGCATGCTGGTGATGCCAACGGTGGTGCGCGGCCCACCAGAGCGGCCCTTTCTGCAGCGCGAGCGTGCCGAGCAAGGCCAGGAGGAACTGAAAGACGCGGCTGGTCTCGAAACTG
This sequence comes from Acidobacteriota bacterium, assembly GCA_039932995.1. Taxonomy (GTDB): domain Bacteria; phylum Acidobacteriota; class Thermoanaerobaculia; order Gp7-AA8; family Gp7-AA8; genus QHVT01. The sequence goes on from JBDTOZ010000392.1 coordinate 6,851, forward strand.
CGATGCGAAAAGTAGCGATGGTACCCGGCGGTGACGGCCCAGATACGCACGACGTAGCCGAGGACGGCCCAGACGATCAATGAGGGATGGAAGTCGACGACGAACACGCCCACGATCGCGGCGACGTGAATCCCGAAAAAGGGGATGGACGTGATCGGGTTGATCCTGTCGTCGGCACTGCGCGTCGTAGTCATGTCGTCACTCCTGGAGCTGGCGGATGAGGATCCTGCGGTCGAAGTACGGCCGCTCCGCGAGGAGCCGTCCCTCGTCGTCGAATTCGTAGACGGTGCACACCGGGACGTCGACCGCTTTTCCGGTGGCCTCGATTCCTTCGAACGTGCCGGTGTGGAGGCCGCGCAGGCGCTGCTCGGAGATGATCGCGTCGTCGCCGTAGTGGCGGCGCACCTCTACGACTTCGATCTGCGAGAACGCACCGCGGTCGCCGAAGCCGAGGTCTTCGTGCAGGCGGGCGATCGTGTCGCGGCCCGTGTACTGACGGCCGGCGAACACCATCACGGCGTTGCCGGCAAAGGTATCGAGGATTGCGTTCATCGCGTGGTCGTTCTCAGCCTGCAGATGGTTGTTCAGTCCGCGGTCCCACACCACCCGCCAGTCTCGCCGTTCGCTCATGTTCGATCTCCATCGCCACGATCTCGCCGCAGAGGAAGCGCTGAATTTTTCCGCTGGTGGTCTTGGGGATGGTGCCGCGCGGGGTCCAGTGCACGATGGCTCCGGCCAGCCCGAGGCGCTCGTCGAGGTGGCGGCGGATGGAGTCCTCCACCTCTGCGCGATCAGGCACCGGGAGTACCCGGCTCTCGATGAGCAGATGCACTTCCTCGGTGCCGAAACGCGGATTGGCGAGGCCGAACGCGGCCACGCCCTGGATGATCCCGTTGTCGAGCAGCGCCTCGACCGTCGTCTCGATCTCGGTGGGAACGAAGTTGCGTCCGCCGACGATGAGAATCTCCTTCAGTCGTCCGACGACGTGCAGTTGCTCGCCGAGGAACATGCCGATGTCGCCGGTGCGCATGAATCCATCCGGCTCGGTGCACGGCGTACCGTCCCAGTAGCCGCGGATGATGCTCGGTCCCTGCACCTCGATCTCGCCGCTCGCGCCGTACGGGAGCTCGTTGCGCGCGGCGTCGACGATGCGCAGGCGGTGGCCATCGATGGGACGGCCGACGGCGACCGAGGGGCGCGGCGTGGCGGTGCTGACCGTTTGCACGCGCGGCGGCTCGTCCACTTCGGCCATCGTCACGGCCAGCGTGGCCTCGGCGAGTCCATAGACGGGGAGGTTCGCGTCGTGGCGGAAGCCGTAGGGGGCGAACGCCTCGTCGAATGCGTGCACCGTATCGGGATGAATCGGCTCGGCACCCCAGAACGCTGCGCGCAGGCGAGAGAGATCCAGTCCCTCGAAGCGGCGGCGTCTGGCGAGGCGCGCGCAGATCGCGTACGCGGAATTCGGCGCGGCGGTGATCGTCGCGCGGTGGGCGTCGATCATCTGCAGCCAGTAGCGAATCGGATGCACCGCGAACTTGACCGGATCGGTGAGTACCATCGGCCGCTGCCAGTAGAACGTGCAGGCCACGGCGATGAGTCCCATGTCGTGGTAAAGCGGCAGCCAGATGGCGAGCTTGTCGTCCGGCTCGAGCTTGAGCCGCGCGCCGATGGCGCTCACGTTCGCCACGATGTTGCGGTGACTGACGATGGCCAGTTTCTGCTGGCCGGTCGACCCCGAGGTCGCCTGCAGATGGCAGACGTCGTCCGGGGTGACGACGAGCGGCAACAGCTCGCCCGAGCCGTGCGTGAAGAATTCGCCCGGCTCGAGCGCGATGCCGTCACCGAGGGTCACGCGTGCCTGTGCGCCGCGGTGGAGCGGCACCACCAGCGGAATGATGCGGCGGAAGAGCGCGCCGATGTAGAGCGCGAAGAAGTCGCGGCAGGTCGGCAGGGCGAGCGTGACGCGGTCGCCGGGACGCAGTCCATGCGCGTCATAGCCCGCCGCCGCCACGGAGGCGAGCTCGAAAAGTTTCGCGAACGAGACGGTCTCGCACTGCTCCGGCCCCTCGACGATCTCCAGCACCGCCGCGGCCGGATTGGCGGCGAGGCTGTCCAGGAACGCGTGCAGGATCGTCGGGAACCGGGGCTCGTTCATGTGGCGTAGACCTTCTCCGGATTGCCCTGCCGCACGGTGAGCCGGAGCCGTTCGCGCAGCGCGCCGTAGCGACTCTCGAAATCGCTCTCGAGCAGGTCTTCGCGCAGCTCGCCCGCGGCGTTGTAGTACGGCTTCTCGATCTCCTCCAGAAACTGGATGTGCTTGAGCATGCCGTTGTTGCCGGGCGCCACGCAGCGCGCGTGGTTCTTGAGACGCATGCGGCGCTGGGGGCGCGTTTCGATCTCGTGCGCGCGCTCGAAGAATGTGCCGTAGCAGTCGAGGATGCGCCGCTGCAGCACGCTGGGCGGCATGTTGCGCGGGAAGATCCCGACGTACGAGTAGTGCTGGTAGGTGGGGCCGCCGATGATGATGCGGTGGTCTTCGACGTCCTGGTGCGAGTTGAAGAGGATCTTCTGGAACGGGTACTCCGCACGGCACATGAAGATGGGATGGGTGATCCGCGCCTCGGCGCACCAGCGCGCGCTGGCCTGGATGTCGTCCGGCCCCTGCGAGTCGAGGCCGAACATGATCCCCGACTGCACGTAGATGTCTTCATCGGCCAGCCGCAGGAGGCGCTGCGTCTGCTGCGAGGCGTCACAGCGCTTGTTGTACAGCTTCAGCACGTCCGCCGACTCAGACTCGACGCCGATGTAGTACTCCTCGAACCCGGCCGACTTGAGCTCGCGCAGCAGCTCCACGTCGTCGGCGATCTCGATGCGGGTCATGGCGATGAATCGATAATCGAGCGGGCGCACGGCCTCGGCCACTTCATGGCAGAAGCGCTTGTTCGTGCCGAAGTTGATGTCGGAGACGTAGAAGCGCCGCGCGTCGATCTCGCGGTGGATGGCCTGCAGCTCGAGGGGAATGCTCTGCGCGTCCTTCGGCCGGAACTCCCGTCCGAGAATGCGGATCGAATAGCAGAACGAGCAGGAGTAGGGGCAGCCGCGGGAGAACGACACCGCCGCCCACTGGATGCGGCCGCGGCGGCTGGAGCGCAGCAGCTCGGGCATCAGTGGATTGTCGGGAACCTGGTAGTGCTTGTTCCGGTTGATGACCATGAGCCCGTCGTCGCCGACGTAGCAGATATTCTCGAGCTCCGTGACCTCGCCGCCGGTCTCGAGGCAGTGGATCAGCTTCGCGACCGCGATCTCTCCCTCGCCGAGGATGGCGTAGTCGGCGTAGTCGAGCACCTCGTGGGGCGCGAACGTGGCGTGGGCGCCGCCGAAGATCACCTTCGCCGATTTCTTTCGCCGCCGCGAGATCTCGTCGAGGGCCGGCTTGTTCGCGTAGAACGTCGTCGCCAGCGAGGAGATGAGGATGTAGTCGTACGACTCGATGGCGAAGTCGCGCGGCTCCTCAGCCCAGAACATCTGGCAGACATCGGTGGTGATGTCTGGGAACTGCCGTTTCAGAAACGACGCGACGTAATAGATGCCGTCGTTGTAAGTGCTGGCCAGCGCGCCGGCGTCGCGGTAGTCGGGATGGAAGCCGAGTTGAATGAACAGCATCCGCGCTTTGATGGCGTGATCCACGGTTGACTCCTATGGGACGGCTGATACGGAGGACACGACGAGGCCGGCGTTGACGCCGCCCAGACCGAAGCTGTTGACGAGACAATGGCGCACGCTGCCGGCGTCGCGGCCGGGGAAGAGGTTGAGGGACTCGAATTCGGGATCGACTTGTTCGAGATTGCGGGTCGGTGGAAGCGGCCGGCCGTTCACCGCCCCGGTTGCGGCGAGCACGCTGAGCGGTCCGCTGGCGGCGAAGGTATGGCCGATGTGCCCTTTGATCGAAAGCATGGCCGGACGGCGGCCGTTGCTGCAGAAGAGCGACTTCAGGGCCGCGAGCTCGCTCTGGTCGCCGAGGCGCACGCCGGCGGCCTGCGCGAAGATGCAGTCGACGTCGTGAGGGTCGATCGCGCCGTCGCGTAAGGCGGCCCGCATCGCGCGCAGGCAATCCTCCACGTTCGGCAGCGACATCGAGTCGGAGCTGCTGGAGGTGCCGTAGCCGGTGATCTCCGCGTAGATCTTCGCGCTCCGCGCGAGCGCGTGGTCACGCTCCTCGAGCACGAACACAGCCGCCCCTTCTCCGACGACCATGCCGTCGCCGCGAACGTCGAACGGGCGGGGGGAGCAGTCGGGATCTTCACCGCGCGAAAGCATGCGCATGGCGTGGAACGAGGAGAACGCAATGGGGGTGAGGACGGCGTCGCAGCCTCCGGCCAGCGCCACATGCAGACGCCCGGAGCGGATGGCGCGGAACGCTTCGCCGAGAGCCTGTGCGCCGCTGGCGCAGGCGCCGGCGATCGTCATCTGCGACCACGACACGCCGAGCCGCAGCGACATCAGGCTCGCGGCCATGTTCGGGAGCATGGAGGTGATCAGGTACGGGCTGACTTTGCGGGGGCCGCGGCTTTCCTGCCGCAGCACGCCCTCTTCCATCTTGTCCAGTCCACCGAGGCTGACGCCGAGAAAGAGGCCGCCTTCGACGTCGTCGCTGATCTCCAGTCCGGAATCGGCGGTGGCGCGCTCGCCCGCGGCCACTGCGTACTGCACGAAGCGGCCGGCACGCTTGACCTCATGCGCATACTCGCCGCGCACCTCGAAGTCGCTGTCGTGCACCTCGGCCGCCACGCGGCAGACCGAGCGCGCCGGATCGAAGCGGGTCAGCTCTCCGACCGCGGTCTCTCCGACGGACAGGCGGCGCCAGAACTCTTCCGCACGATCGCCCAGCCCGGAGACCAGGCCGATCCCCGTCAGTACCACGCGGTGCCGCGTCTGGGCCGGAGAGCCGGACATCACTGCGACACCGGGACCGCGTCCTTGGCCGAGAGATTCGTTTCGATGTAGTCGGCGAGCTCGCCCATCGTTTCGATGCGGGACATGAGGTCATCCTCGAACTCGACGCCGAAGCACTCCTCGAGATAGAGAATCATCTCCAGCGTCTTCAGCGAATCGAGACCGGCCACCGCGCTGCGCAGCGGCGACTGCGGATGGAGGTGACTCGCGTCCTGCTCCAGGTATTCACCGATGTGCACGACCATCTGCTGGAACAATTCCGGTGTGGCCATGGCTCTCTCTCCTCCTCGTCAGAGTGCGGGCTGTGCGGGCTGCCGCGGCGGTGGCGGTGCCGGCGCCATGCGCGCCGACTCCCGAATCTCCGCCTGCGACGCGAGGTAGTCGGCGCGCGTGTAGAGATTCGGTCCGCGGCGGTAGTCGATCAGCCACGTGGCCAGGTACGCGTCGACGTAATCGAGCCAGCCACGGAACTTCCGCTCCGAGTCCACGTGCAGGGCGAAACGCGAGCTGACGATGGCGCTGCCGGCCGCGTAATGGCGGCAGTCGGCGCAGTCGGTGTCGGGGACGCAGCAATCCGACTCCTCCTTGTGCGAGAGGTCGGTCCGGTAGCTGCGGAAGCTTTTGCTGAGGCCCGTCGGGACACTCCCTTCCGCCATGGCCGCGCGCGGATACGGGCAGCCGAATAGTTGATGGAGGCTGCGCGCGTCCGTGTGCACTTCGGCGTTGTAGTAGGAGTAGATGACCGTGTCCGGATACTTCTCCAGGGCCTCCACCATCTTGTCGCGCGTGCGGTCGAGCATCTCCTGGAGCTTCAGCGGCGAGGTGGTCTCGCGCGGCTGGCTGAAGACGTTGAAGCTCAGGCGGTGCCCCGCGTCGCTCACGCGCTCGAGCACTTCGTCGAGCTCGTTCGTGTTGTGGTGGTTGAACGTGTAGACGAACACCACCCGCTTGTCGTCCTTGTAGTTCTGCAATTGCGTCGGCAGGCAGTTCGGGCCGGGACGTCCACCGGCGTACCGGCGATAGACCGGATCGCCCGTGCTGTCGCCCCAGACTGAGAGGTGCAGCCGGTAGCCCACGTTCGGCGAGATGCGCCGCAGGCCGTTGCTGGCGATCGAGCCGAGGGGGATGGCGTCGTAGCAGGCCTGCAGGATCTTCGGCACGAGGGCGGGCTCGGCGCCGGCGAGGACGACGTACGTGATGCCACGCTCTTTCTCGCGCTGGAAGAAGGCGCGCCACTCCTCCGGGTCCTTCTGATCCGCCATCGTGTACTTGTCGCCCTGGAAGTAGTAGCAGCCCTCGCAGCGCAACTGGCAGGCGCTCGTCACGTCGTACGCCGACTCGCGCAGGTAAAAGTGGCGGCGGACTTTGTTGTACCGCTCCGCCAGCTCCGGTTTCTCGAGATATTCGACGAAGCTCATGGGTCGATCCTCCGATGCGGGCGCAGGTGGCGCGGCTCAGGCCTCCGTCAGGGCCGGACGCTTGTCGCGCACATAGCCTTCGATGGTGGCGATGGACGAAAGCCGCGGGAAGTCGGCCTGCGCGATCTTGATCTTGTAGTGGTGCTCGAGACGGAGGACGAAGTCGGTCATGTCCAGACTGTCCAGGATCTCGCCGAGGTTCGTGTCGCGGTCCACGGAGCGCTGCAGGCTCTCCAGGTCGTACTGGCCGCCTTCGAGAGCGGACCAGAGGATCTTGAAGACGTTGCTGTCGGTGATCTGCGATTCGGACATGTGGCGATCTCCTTTCCCTGCGTCAGACTTCGGTCAGGCCGTGGCGCGCTCGAGGACCAGCGAGACGTTCGTCCCGCCGAATCCGAACGAGTTGGCCAGGGTCAGTTTGTGCGGATATTCGAGCGCGCGCGGCGAGATGAAGGCCGGTGGCAATTCGGGATCGGGCTCGTGGTTGAGCGTCGGCGGCAGGATGCCCTGAGCCATGCTCTCCACGGCGATGGCCGTCTCCAGGATGGCTGCCGCGCCCAGGGAGTGTCCGAGCTGCGATTTGTTGGCCACGACCGGCAGGCGGGCCAGGTAGGCGCCGAAGACCTCGCCGAGCGCGGTGAGCTCGGAGCGGTCGCCCAGCGGCGTGGAGGTGGCATGCGCGTTCACGCACTCGATCTCGTCCACATTCACGCCGGCGTTCTTCATCGCGTTGCGCATGCAGAGCGCGGTGTTGGTGCTGGAGATGCGCGTCACGTGGTCCGCGTCGGAGTTGCAGTAGCCGCCGCGCACGATGGCCCGCACGGGCCAACTGTGCTTGCGCGCGTAGTCCTGGCCCGCCATGAACACGACCCCCGCGCCTTCGGAGAGCACGAAACCGCGCCGGTCGCGCGACATCGGCCGGCTGGCCTGCGCCGCATCGGCGTAGCCGCGGTCACCGTCGTTGTCGCGGCGATAGAGCGCGTTGACCCAATCGAGACCGGCCACGCTCGACGGCAGCAGCGGGAACTCGTGGCCGAAGACGACGGCGCAGTCCACGATGTCAGCCTCGATGAACTGCGAAGCCAGGAGGAGTGCGTGGGCGCTCGAGGCGCACGCGCTGCCGATGTTGAAGCAGGGCCCCTGAATGCCGTACAGGCTGGCCGCAGCGGCCAGGGGGATGTTCTGACACTGGTTGAGGATGAACTTCGAGTCGGGCGTGCCGGTGCGGACCAGCGCGTCGCGGGAGACCTGCGAGCAGAGCGCACTTCCGCTGATGGACGCGATGCGCTGCGGGTCGTGACGGCTGATGTCGAACTGCAGGCGCGTCATGAGCCGCTCCATCAGCCGCTCGACGGCGTGGTATCCCGGCTCGTTCCATTTACGAAACCGCGCCGCCGATCCAGCCAGCTCGTCGTAGGAGAGGGGGATCTGCCCGCCGTAGGCAACGTTACTGACGCCCTGCAGCGGCTCGGTGTCAATCCGATAACGATCGATCGGACCGATGCCGCTCTGGTTGTCCGCCAGGCGAATCCAGGTGGTCTCGAAATCCGAGCCAAGAGGAGAAATACAGTCGTAGTCGACGATGACCGGTCTGGACGCCATCAGTTCTCTCCCCGCGCATCGCCCGCGTGACGAACGGATGCGCAGATTGCTTTTGGATGTGCCTGAAACTATAGTCACATAACAGAAGAAGTCAAGAAAGAAGGCGGTAAAAATGGAGAGTCGATCGGACGGCGTCACCATGATCGATGTCCTCCGCGCGAAGGCCTCGCAACTGCCTGATTTCCAGATTTACCGCTTCCTCGACGATGGCGAGACGGTCACCGACTCACTCATGTGCGCACAGCTCGACCGCCGCGCGCGTGAGATCGCCGCCGAGCTGCAGCGCCGCTTTCCGCCGCGTGCCCGCGTGCTCCTGATTGTGCCGCCGGGGCTGGACGGAATCGCCGGCTATTTCGGAGCGCTCTATGCCGGCATCGTCCCGGTGCCGCTCTTCCCGCCGCAGGACGCCTCGGCGATCGCGCGGATGAAGAAGACCGCTGCGGACGCACAGGTTTCGGGCGTGCTGACGACCAGCGCGCTGGCCGGACCGCTCTCCGCGGGCGGTATTCCAGTCGTCGTGGCCGACCAGGTTCCCGCAGATGCGGATGCGTGGAACGATCCGCGGCTCGGCGCCGGCGATCTGGCGTTCCTTCAGTACACCTCCGGCTCGACCGGTGACCCGAAGGGCGTGATGGTCGCCCACGGCACGCTGATCCTGACCTGCCACGACATCGACCGCGCGTTTCTCCACGACGCGAACAGCGTGATGGTGACGTGGCTGCCGACGTTCCACGACATGGGGTTGATCTACGGGGTACTGCTGCCGCTGCTGATCGGTTTTCCCTGTTACGTGATGTCGCCGGTGACGTTTCTGCGCAAGCCGATACGCTGGCTGCGCGCGATCTCCACGTACCGCGGCACGCACAGCGCCGCGCCGAACTTCGCGTACGATCTCTGCGTGCGCAGGACGACGGCCGAAGAGCGGAGAGCGCTGGACCTGAGCTCGTGGCGCGTAGCGTCGAACGGCGCCGAGCCGATCCGCGAGTCGTCGCTCACCGAGTTCGCCAGCGCATTTGCCGCGTCGGGCTTCACGTTCACGTCGTTCTGTCCGTCGTACGGCATGGCGGAGGCGACGCTGAAGATCACGACGACGTGCGTGGGGAAGGCGTCGCGCATTCTCCGTCTCGACGGCGAGGCGCTCGAGGAAGGACGCGTCGTTCCCGCCGAGGGCGGACGCCCCGTCGTCGGCTGCGGCTGGAGCAACATCGGCGCGGAGCTCGCGATCGTCGACCCGGAGACTTGCACGCCCCGCGGCGCGAATGAAGTGGGCGAGGTGTGGGTCTCCAGCCCGAGCATCGCCCAAGGGTACTGGCGTCGTCCCGAGCAGACGGAAAAGACCTTTCGCGCGCACACGAGCGACGGACGTGGACCGTTTCTCCGCACCGGCGATCTCGGGTTTCTCCACGACGGAGAGGAGCTGTTCATCACCGGCCGGCTCAAGGATCTGCTGATCATCCGCGGACGCAATCACTATCCGCAGGACCTCGAGCTCACCGCCGAGCGCGCGGACGAGGCGGTGCGTCCCGGCTGCACGGCCGCGTTTCTCACCGGCGATGACCGTGTGGCGCTGCTCGTGGAGACGCAGGCCGCGTCGGAAGATCCGCAGGCGGTGCTCCGCAAGGTGCGCGCGGCCGTGGCTGCCGAGCATGGTGTGGCAGTCTCCGACCTGGTCGCCTTTCCTCCCGGCACGCTGCCGAAGACGTCGAGCGGAAAGATCCGCCGTACGGCGTCGCGCGAACTGCTGCTGAGTGGCGTGCCCGCGGCGCTGGCGGAGTGGCACCGCACGTGAGCGACGCGGTCGGTCTCCTCGGCGTCGGCGCCTATCTTCCGGCGCGCATCATGGAGAACGAGGAATGGACGCGCTACGTCGACACGACCGATGAATGGATCGTCAGCCGCACCGGAATCCGCCGCCGCCGTGTCGCCGCGGAGGATGAGACGACGGTCGATCTGGCCGTGAACGCCGCGCGTTGCGCGCTCGAACGGGCAGGGGTGCGCGCGGACGAACTGGCGGAGATCATCGTCGCCACGGACACGCCCGAGGTTTCCTCGCCCGACACTGCGGCCTTCGTGCAGCACCGTCTCGGCGCGCGCGAGATCCCGAGCTATGACCTTGGCGGCAGCGGCTGCGCCGGTTTCGTGCAGGCGCTGGATGTCGCCCGCGCCCGCGTGTTGGTCGGACGCGATCCAGTGCTCGTCATCGGCGTGGAACTGCTCACGCGCCGCGTGAGCTGGAGCGACCGTAACACGGCAGTGCTCTTCGGCGACGGCGCGGGCGCGGCGGTCGTAAGCCGCGGTCCGCGCACCGCGCGTATTCTCGGCGCGGTCGCCGGTACGGACGGCAGTCAGACCGGCATCCTCGGGATCGAAGTCGGCGGCAGCCGCCGTCCGTTCTCACTCGAAGAAGCGCAACGCGAGGGGCACAAGGCCGTGGTCATGAACGGGAAAGAAGTCTTCCGCGAGGCTGTCCGCCACATGAGCGCCGCCTCGCGCCAGGTGCTCGAGCAGACCGGCGTGTCGGCGTCCGAGGTCGCACTCGTCGTTCCGCATCAGGCCAACCTGCGCATCGTGCAGGCCGTCGCACGCGCGCTGGCCATGCCGTGGGAGAAGGTTGCGTGCAACGTCGAGGAGTACGGCAACATGGGCTCCGCATCGGTGCCGGTGGCGTTGTGGGAAGCGGAGCGGTCCGGCCGGATACAACCGGGTGACACGGTGCTCCTCACTTCGTTCGGTGCAGGCTTTCATTGGGCGTCGATGGTGCTGCGCTATGCCACCTAGCTAGAATCCCTCGCCTGCCCCCGGGTGGGTGAGCGGCCCACGCTTATTGAGATGTGTGGCACCGAGGACGAACACTCGGCACGAGCACCTGGTTCAGTCGAAGAAACGCCGCCACACACCGCACGCGGAGAGGCCGACGAGCACGAGTACGGTGATCAGAAGCAGAGAGTGTTTGAGGCGCGACGCCACCGATCCGACGCCGGCGATCGGGCCGAGCTCGCGGCCGGCGAGGCGGCGGCCGATCATCAATACGACGGACAGGTTCTCGACGTAGTCCGCCAACGCCGCCGCGAGCGGCAGGAGCACGAGCCAGCGCGGCGCGCCGACATAGCGCGCCAGCAGCACCATGGCCACGGCAAAGCCGAGCCCATAGACGAGCGGAAAGACCAGGTCGGTCAGCAGCTCCTGTATTCGATACACGCGAAGCTGCTGCTCGTTCATCCTCGCCAGCGTTGCGTTCGCCACCGTGAAGCCCCAGGCATTGCCGTCCAGCGTGGTGATGTCCTTGTAGTACCGGCTCGTGAGCGGGAAGAGCACGAAGATGAAGATCAGCGAGAGTACGAAGAAGCCCGCGAAGACTCCGAGGCTCGCGAATGCGGAGATCTGTCCCCAAACCCAATTGGTCATGAACGCCTCCTGTGACGGAGGGTCGCGTCATTGTGCTCCGAAAGTGCGCCGCCTCCGCAGTGTTGGAGCGCGTCTCGCCGGCTGGCCGGACCCTCGTTGAACGGCGGCGTCCCGTAGACCACTACGAATTCTCCATCCCCTATCGCCGACGCCCGCGCGTAGAAACTCACATCCTCGGCAGCGACGCAGAGAACGCCTTCGGCATGGGCGCCGCCCGCACCGCACCGGCGACCGGGGAGCCTCACTGCATCCCCTTCCATCTTCCCTGGGAAAGCGCGGTTCTGAACGCGTTCTCCAAATGCCTCAACGCGATGCCTCACGTCATTGAGCAGCTTCGACGACCCGATGCCGCGACCGAAACGGCTAACAGCGGCTCCGCGTCTTCCGACAGATTCGGGACGGACCAAGGCCCGGCCACGCATGTTTCCAGATCGTGGCCTCGTGGAAGTGCGAAAACACGAGGTCGGGATTCCCGGAGTGGCCGGGCCGTGTCGAGAGGCCAGGGAGTTGTCAGCGAAACCATCCTCGGAGGCGAAGGCGCTGAGAGGACGGTCACCTCGCGGTCTGGGACGAGCGGCGTCATTCGTAATGTGACGGTTCCCCCCATCACGGAGGGAAACTTCCCAGTCCGGTCACACCAACATGAGAGGAAGTCCGTCGAATGTCGATCGTCCCGACGCTGCATGGCACTGCGATTGGTGCCCGCATTCTCGAAGCCGTCACGAACGGCGCGACTGCCGGCCGGCGCCTCTCTGCGAGATCGGCGACGACCACCGGTTCCGCGGCGATGAAGAACGTGAGCTGAACATGGCTTGGAACGACTGGTTGAGCACTCTGAATGATGCGCTGGCGGATCTCTATCCGACCGTCGACGAGTCGAGAAGGATCGTCGCCTGCGCCGGTCTGTCGGCGCGCATGATGCGGTTCGACCCGTCCTCGCTCATCAACTGGTTCAATATCCTCGAATATGCCGAACGCGGCGAGAGCAACTCCCGCCAGATTCTCGATTGCGCGCTTCGCGATCATCCCGATCACCCCATCCTCGTCGCATTGAAGAAGGGAGAGCCACCGGTCAGGAAAGCACCGCCGATCCGATGGGAAACGCCTGTCGATGCCGAACAGGTCGAGAAGATCACCGGGGCGCAGAGCACTCTCCTCCCGATTGCGTTCCTCGAGATCGGGCTGCGCGTGTCACGCTCCGTCGCCCGCGTCGTCCGCTCCGACGGCAGCAGCGGCACCGGCTTTCTGATCGGACGCGGATGGCTGCTGACGAACAATCACGTGCTGCCGAGCCTCGACGAAGCGAACGGCGCCGTTGCGGAGTTCAACTACCAGTCCACGCCGTCCGGAACTGATGCACCGATCAGCAACTATGCCCTCGATCATGGAAGCTTCCACACCAGCGTTGCCAACGACTGGACGATCATCGGCATCGATCCCGCCGTGGAGGAGACGTGGGGATTCATTCCGCTGAAGCCGGTGGCCATTGAAGTGAGCGCCTTCGTGAACATCATTCAGCATCCTGGCGGCGGTCCGAAGCAGATCGGCCTGTATCACAACACAGTCGTCTTTGCAGGCGACGGACGCGTTCAGTATCTGACCGACACGCTTCCCGGCTCCTCGGGCTCGCCGGTGTTCAATGACACATGGCAGGTCGTGGCCCTGCACCATAGCGGCGGCATGCTCCGCGAGCCCGGAACGAAGCAGTCTTTTTTCCGGAACGAGGGGATCGCCATCACCACTGTACTCGCCGACATCACAGCAGCAGGAGTGACTCTACATGCCTGACAGCGTTCGCCGACCCGTCGCGCTCACGAAGCTGATCGACACGTTCGATCGGCTCTTTCCCGACGAACAGCTCTCTCGACTGGTGGTCGGCCGCTCCGGGATGGCGGACGGGATGGTCGCGTACAGTGCGCGCTCGATCGAAAACTGGACGAACATCGTCAACGAAGCCATCCGGCAGAACACTCTGAACGATCTGGCGGTGGCCGCCGCCGATCTTCAGCCGAACGTTCCAGAAATCCCCCGGTATCTTCAGGAATACTCGCAGTGGGCCGCGCAGCAGAACGTTTCCGCCCAGGGCATCGCGGCCGCGTTGATCACGCAGCGCGCGCCAGGATTCCTGGAGCGTGCCCGGCTGGTGATCGTGGCCTGGTTCGGGGTTGCGGTGGGATGCTTTGCGTTCGTGGGCGTCCTTGCCCGCGAGTCTACGCACCATTTGTTCGATCTTCCGGACAGCGGTTTCGCCGACGCCTTCACCTCGCCCGGTGAGTCTGCAGCAGCCGGACTGCGCTTCGTCGGACGGTCGCTGGTGGTGGCGGCCACCTACTTCGCCTACAACCCGTACGGGTCGGTACTGGTGGTCATCCTCGCAGGCACGGTCCTCTACTTTGCCGTACGCCGCCGGCCGCTCATCGAGCGAGCGTACGTCCCAGCGGTCGTGCTGCCGATCGTCGTCATTGGTGCGATCGTGAAAACGCTCTACTACGACCTCCCCGTGTTGGGATTCACGGGTGTACTCACGAAACTCGGGATCGACGCGCGCACCTTCGACCCGCCGGCGATGTTCTCGGCGCGGGCTGAAAAGATCTGGTCAGGCGTGGTCTGTTCGCGCATTGCGAACTTTCCCGAGGCGCGATCGCTCTGCGGAAAAGCGACCTCCGTCGAGCACATGCAGAATCTTTACGGCGTTTATCTGCTCGACGTCATTTTCACCATCGCCATCTGTGTCCTCGGCATTGCAGCGTTGCGCAAGCTGACACTGCCGAGTCATACACGCGCCTGGAACCTGCCCCGCGCCTTGAACTTGGCCTTGATCGTCGTGATCGCCGTGGCCTTGCTCGGCGCGCTGCTCCCGGTGCCGTGGACGTATGCGCGCACGGTCGCTTCAATGGAGTATCCGTATATCTGCACGGCCGAGTGCGAATTCCATATACGCGTGGACGCCAACAAGACCTTCGCGTTCTATCCGGCTGATGGCGAAATCGGTGCTGCCCAGGCAGTCCCGGCCAACGCGCAGGTGAGTATGCGCGACATCCTGGATGTAGCTTTCACGAATCAAGTGAAGTCGCCGACCTTCGTGCCTCACGACCGAGGCAGGCGGCTGGGAGAAAACTGACGATGCGTATCACGACGGTTGTGTTTCTTGTCGTTGTCACCCTGCTTACTGCCAGCGCCGGGGCTGAAGTCATCCGTGTGGTCCCGCTCGATTTGAGCGACAACGCGGTGTTCAGTTGTGGCGATCGCTGTAAGTTTCGCGGATCGTTGCCAACGGGGCCATTGCGGGTGCGCATCATCCGCGGCTCGGTATCGGAGCTCTCGGCCATCGCGAGCGACCGACGGTACGCTGCCGCCGGCTGCATCGAACTCTACTCGACGATCGTCCGGCCGCGCCGTTCGAGACGGACCGCTGACTTGCTCGACCTGAAGTTCTATTTCAATACGCGCTGGCTCGCGTCTGGCGGCTCCAATGGCCAGTTCGTGTTCATCGTCGAGCACGACAGTGATCCGAACGGCCCGGCGATCGAAAAAACTGCCATGCTGCGACTCCCGGCGGGACCGCGGGGTGCGGCGTACTTTCGTGCAGGTGTCGACGTGGCCGTTCGCACACCCATGAACGTCCCCGGCCGCCAAGGCTTCCTGGTGAAGCTGTTCCGTTCTACGGCCAAGGCAAGCGCGTCGATGACCACGACGCGCCTGGCCGCCGAGTCCAGCCCCGCCACAGAGGACACTCCGCTCCCGGCGGCGATGCCTCGGGCAACGTCGCCGGCGAACTGCGTCGACCTGCAGATCGAACAGCCGCCGGTCATTTTCCGCCGAGCCGACGCGGTTCCACGGAAACGGCCGGTTCACGTTGCCGTGAAATAGGAGTAGACCACGAGCACTGCGGACGCGAAGACGTCTCACGACAATCGTGATGGCGAAGCTCCGTTTCGCCGTCCATCCCGATACAGACTGCCGCACTCGAACGCCTCCGCTAAGGATTTCGACCTAGCGTGGTGCAGGGATACCGATCCCCTTCCACATGCTCTCCGATCACGACGGCCGCTCCGGTCCCATCGTCGACAACGACTACAACTTCGGCGGCACGATCGTGCAGTACCCCCTGACGGCCACACGCGCGATCGGCGCACGCCTCCACATCGGGCCACGACAGCACGCATCTCGGCGACGAATTTTCCCTCGTTGGCGAGCGCTGTCAGCGACCATCAGAAAGCGTAGGGAATTGACCATCGTGTCGACCGAGTAGGTGTTGCCAGCGGTCGATGATGTGGTCGATGAATGTGGGGTCTGGCAAAGTGAGCAGTTCGTCGACGGGAGTCAAGTAGTAGAGAGAGCGGATGGGCGTTAGTGGTGGCGCCGATGTTGGACGTTGGAGCCTGCGAGTCAAAGCCAGGAGCATTGCGGCGCGAATGAGCTGCAGGGCGATGCCGCGGTCGAAGAGTTGCTTGGCAAGACGGCGATCGTGAGGAGAAGGACGTCTGACGCCGGCGTTCCCGATGATCCTGCTGGTGACGCCGGTTGTTGTCGCGGCCATGGGACGTGGCCCGGTACCGACGCGCAGCCTCACGCCGCTGAATGCGCCGAGCCTCCTGCTGACCGGGCTTCGACCCGTAGGCCCAGCCAGAATCAGACCTGCAGCAGATCCAGAACAGTCGCTCGCATCCGCGGCAACTGCGCGGATGAAGCGTCACCCCACACGCACACAAACGGCCCCGTCCTCCACGTCACGCTGGACAGAGGACCGCTTCCTATGCGAGGCTTCTGCTGCTTCTTGCGGGCCAACACTTTGTTGCGGCTCACCTGATCAAAAACCCCGGATCGGTCGTCCGGGGTTTTTCTTTCCCTACGCACTCCGCAGCATATCCAACCTCACCCACCGCCACCGCGCTTCGCGCGGGATGATGCTGACCGACCCGATCCGCGACCAACTGGTCAGATCGCTACGGATTCTCGTGGTCAGTCACATGAGGTGCGGTGCCGAGGCCGAACACTCGGCACGAGTACCTGGTTCAGTGGAAGAAGCGCCACCACACACCGCACGCGGAGAGGCCGAGGAGCACGAGCACGGTGATCAGAAGCAGAAAGTGTTTGAGACGGGACGCCACCGATCCGAGGCCGGCGATCGGGCCGAGCTCGCGGCCGGCGAGGCGGCGGCCGATCATCGATACGACGGACAGGTTCTCGACGTAGCCCGCCCACGCCGCCGCGAGCGGCAGGAGCACGAGCCAGCGCGGCGCGCCGACATAGCGCGCCAGCAGCACCATGGTCCCCAAACCCAATTGGTCATGAACGCCTCCTGTGACGCAGGGTCACGTCATTGTGCTCCGAAAGTGCGCCGCCTCCGCAGTGTTGGAGCGCGTCTCGCCGGCTGGCTGGACCCTCGTTGAACGGCGGCGTCCCGTAGACCAACTACGAATTACTCTCATCCCCACCATCGCGACGCCCCCGCGTCGAAACGCACATCCTCGGCAGCAAACGCCCCGAAAGCCTTCGGCATGGGCGAGCCGCCCGTGACGCCGCTCATCCCTGCGGTGCTGAATGCGATCTTCACTGCGACGGGCGAGCGCCATCGGCGGCTGCGCTTTTGACCGCCGCTGCACAAAATGACCCTAGCCGCGGCGTGCCGATCGCTCCATTGTGATGATTGTGATCGCGCCCTGGCGTAACGCAGTCCAATGATGCCGGGACCGCCTTGATGACAGCCGTGTCGCTTTACGCATACTGCCTGCTATTTCGCCGGCAGCTCAATAGAAAGGAGCTCTCGAATGAAACATGCCGCAATTCTTCTAACCCTCGTCGCAGTCATGGCCTTCGCCCCCTCCGCTTTCGCCGGTTGCGCGAAATGCAACACAACGGACGGTTGCTTCGGGGCCACGCAGGGCTGGGTCGATTGCTATTTCGATGGGGAGTGTCACAGGATCGGTGGATTCTGTAACGGCTTCACCGGTGAGGCGACACCGCTCGCGGCCACCTATACGGTCGCGGCCGTTCACGTCGTCGAGACGGAGACCGTGAAGGCTCCGCAGCTCGACACGAAGACGCTTTCCGCGCCGCAGGAAGCCGAGAAAGTCGTCGCCGGGCGCTGACCCTTCTCCGTCGTGGGGACGGGCGCCGCTCGTCCTCACCACCTCCGCATGCACATCACTACGCTTGTCCTCTCCGCGGTCCTCGGCTTCGGCGGTCTGCTGTCCTTCGCCCCTCCGTCGGCCGGTGACGCCACCGTCCGCCTGACGCTCACGGCCGCCCGCCACTGGCCCGCTGCCGCGAACCTCCGCATCATCGATCTCGGAGACGCCGCCGTGCAGACGCGGCAGTTGACCGCCGAGGAGACGGCCTCGCTGCGCGGGCTGATCCTGGCGCCGGGCCGGTACCGCATCACCATCTCTGCGCCACGCCTCGCGCCGGTCTTTCGCGACGTGACGCTCGGACCGGAACAGTCCGTCGACCTCGGCGAGCTCGCGCTCGGAACACTGCCGCGGATCCGCGGCGTGGTCCGCGATGCCGATGGCACGCCGCTGGCCGCCGCGGACGTGCGCGCCGGACCGCTCGAAGTGAAGACGGACGCAGACGGCCGCTACGAACTGGAGCCGCTCCCGGGCCAGTGGCCGGAGTTCGTGACCGTCGCCGCGCGCGCCCGCGGCACGCGCGTGCTCGACGTCCCGAAAAGCACCGCCGACGTCGATCTCCCCCCGGCGGCGCTCGGCCGTCCCGCGAAACTGCGGGTCACTCTCACGAAGCGGCCGGCCGGCGATCTCCATGCCGTCCTGCAGGTCAGGACGGCCGCGGACCAGCTCGCGGTCGTTCGCCGTGCGCGGCTGGACGCCCCGCAGAAATCGTTGGAGCTCGACGGCCTCGGCTCGGGAGTGTACGTCCTCCTCATTCGCGGCGACGGGCCGCTGGAGCAGTTGGCGACGCAGGTCAATCTCGGCAGCGGCGACGACCGGGTCCAGGAGATCGCCGTGGAGCCGCTTCCGTTCACCGCTCACATGACGATGGGCGGCAAGCCGCTGCCCCACGCCGCGATCTCGATGCGCAACCTCGCGTTCCAGTGGCATGACGATCTCCAGACCGACGAGGCCGGACGCCTGACCGGCGCGCTGTGGCAGCCGGGCGACTACGTCGCCGAATACCACGGCAGCGGCGCCGCCGGCTCGTTCCTCCAGCAGGTCACCCTCGGCCGCACCGCCCCGGTCTCCATGAAGCTCGACGTGGCCCGCCGGGAGGTGCGCGGACGGCTCCTCGACAGCGACGGCTTCCCCGTCGCCGGCGCGCGCGTCTTCCTGCGCACGGACACCGACGAAACCTCAACGACCGTGCGCGCGGAGACCGCCCCCGACGGCAGTTTCGCCTTCGAGGCCGTCGCCGCGGGCGAGCAGTACCTCTCGGTTCTGGCCGAGGGATACCTGATTCCTGACGAGCAGCGATTCGTCCTTCATCCGGCCGACACGCTACGCGAGGTGCCGGTCCGTCTCGCGGACGGCATCCTGCGCAGCCTGCGCATCGTCGACGCCGAGGGCCATCCGCCGGTCGGCGCCGACGTCATCGCCGTCAGCAACGGAGTGCTCCGCTCCACCAGCCACGCCGACCAGGAGGGACGCGTGCGCATCCCCGTCGCCGACGCCGCCACCGTGGTCTTCATCCTCGGCCGCGACGGCGCGTTCGCCGCGTTGCGCCCGACCAGCGACGACGTCACGAATGTCACCCTCCCGGCTCCCGGGTCCTCGCTCCGCATCACCACCAGCACCACCCTCGGCCAGCCGCTCCCCAACATCGCCCTGCTGATCGCCTACGGCGGCGAGACCCTCCCCCTCGAAGCCGCATCCCGCTTCGAGCGCGCCCACGGCTCTCTTCGCACCGACGCCAACGGCCACCTCACCCTCCGCAACCTCCCCGCCGGCTCGTATCAGTTCTGGCCCTACAAGAGCGACGCCGAAGCCGAAGCCATCCTGGCCTCGGATGTCCCCGCCCTGATCGCCGTCAATGTGAAGCCAGGAGAAAACGCGGTGGTGGTGGAGTTTCGAGCGAAGTGAGTGCGGAGAAGCCGCGACGGGAGCCAATGCCGTGGCCGACATTTTCCGCGCGGCGCGCGAGAACCTGCCGCTTCATCGCCGCGCCGGTCACGCTTTCGCGTTCCTTAGCGACTGCCGTTCCGGCGCCCGGTTGAATGAGTCAGAAGGTCGAGATGACCCCCATGACACAACCGTTCGAACGATTCGCCTACCGGCACCACCACCCTGTCACCACGCCTGATCTGCGTGAAGCGCGACCACCTCGTCGCGTGGATCGAGACGGTCGCGGCGACCCTTCGTGTTCGACTCCACCGGCACCGCCCTGCAGGACGTCGCCGTATCGTCGTTCGCATACGCACGGTGCTCGAACGCGGAGCAGGCCTCGAAATCGCCTTCACCTGAGAACCGCTCCTCGGCAGCGCTGGCGGCTGGCCAACGCGCCACGTTTCCGCGGCGCAAATAGAGTCCCGACCAGGGCACCGCGAGACCGATTCGCAAATGTTCACGGAGCGGCACTGGGTCGGCGAGTTGACTCAACACCACTTCCCCCGCCCGCTCCACCGCCCCGCCACCCGCGGCGTAATGAGCGACATAGGTCACTGCGGCATCGAACATGCGAACCTCCAAACTCCTTGTCGTCAGGATTTCAGGATTCACGTGGATCGACGCTCCGACGGCGATGGCTCCCGAGCCGGTGCGGCGGTCGATCGGATGTCTCGCGTCGCGAATGGTCCGTTCCAGCTTTGACTGCACGCGTGGCGGCTTGCTGTGATGCCAAACGGTCCGATGAATGTCTCTCCGGCCCTGCCAGTTTCAGGGCATAGCAGGCCTGCCGGAACACGGACGCAGCGCGCGCATTCGTTCTTGCGTCCGCCAGCTACCGCTTCCGTGGCGGATATCCATCGACGAGCAGATCGAGAATCCAGTCGTTTGTCCAATAGCCCGTGTGTGCAGATTCGGGATACGCGACGATTCCCAGGAAGGGATAGGTTATTGTTCACGACCACGTTGATGAAGCGAGCGTAGGGCCGGAACTGGGAGAGGAGGCCGGTCTGCCAGTCGTCCGGGATAGGGAACGACAGCAAGTCGTTCGGGTCCGAAAAGACCACGACGGCCAGCTTCGGTCCGGACTCGGGGCGCTTTGCAAAGAGGCGCTCGAAATCTCCCCTCAGGAAGGGCAACCCCCGCAGGAGCGACTCCGGGTCTTTCGTTCTCGCCAGGCGGAAGAGAGGAAACTGGTTGGCGAACATGGCCACCATCCGGGTACGGGCAATCAGTTCCATTGCGGCTTCGCCTTCCGCCCCCTTCGCCTCGGCCATGTTCCCGAGTGACTCGAGTGGTTTCTCGTCGGCACGATCACGAAGATCGTCGAAGCGCCCCTTCCGCGACGCGCGCATCAGGTCAGGCTCGAAACGTACAGTCTCGTGGTACTTGCGGCGCGAAGGAAACGAAGCGCGCGACCTCTCCGATCCGTGTTCGACACGTGTATTCGCCGATCGAGTTCGACGCGCACGTCGAATTCCATTGAGGCACTACCGCGCGAGAGCTATTCGACGGCGTTGTCGGCGTCGCCGAGGAGCGCCTATGAGCACGCCGATCGCACTCGAGCGTGGCGAAGAGGCTCTCACACATGGCGTTGTCGAAGCAGTCGCTGACCGCTCACATCGACGGCCGGACTCCCGCCTCCCGGCAACGCCTGCCGAATTCTGACGGCAGTCGTCAGCGGGGTTCCGCTCGATCGCCTTTGTGCTCGCTCCACGTCTGCTGTGGCCCATCCAGCAGGAGAGCGAAAGCATTGAGAATGTTGCGGCCCAGGATGCCCACTTCTTGATCGATTACGAGAAACTGACCGCGAAACGTGCGGCCAAGCATCAACAGATCAGCGCGGACCGCGCCAACGGCGCTCGACCTGCCGTCGAATGCCAGCAACTCGTACGAGGCACCCGTCTGCTGGATTTCCGCCGACTTCACCGCGCCGAGCGGGAGCAGCGTCACGTCAGCGCCCGTATCGATCAGGAGCAAGACATCCGGAATGATCGCGCCGCTTTGAGGATTGCGGAGCCGCGCGTTCAGAACCGCCGCTGGCGGCGCAAAGAGCCGATCATCGTACGGTGGCATTTTCGCCTTCCAGAGTCTCCATTGCGAAATCGGATACCTGTTCGGGTCGCAGGAGCCGAGGAGTTTGAATCGTGGAAGGCGGCAGATCTTCGACGCCGGGGACGACGACGTATACCTTGGCGTGCTCCGGAAGTCTCACGGTTTCCGGCAGTTTGACTTCGCCACGCTCGACGATTGCCTCGTAGGTGAGAACCTTCATCGAATCCAGCTTATCACCGGCTCGGCCAGAGTCGCGCCGTTCAACGATCAGCAGAGGAGTTGCACACGCTTCGGGTGGCTTGCCAGATCGGTTAGACCTCCGGCCTGTCACGCCGGAGGTCGCAGACCCGAGGTCGTCGGCGGCTTCGGTCCTGTCGAGTTTCTCCTGTTCCACCCGCTCTTTCCCGCCCGCATGCGATGCGGCTCGACGACTGGTGGCCTGTTCTATTCGACAGACGGCGCTGAGTCGTTGAACCCGCGCCGCGGACGGGCGCCAGAGCTTCTTGTGCTCCTTCCGGGCCGAACGATGGGGGGCGCATGCTCCGGTGGCTGCGCCGCTCCGCGGCTGACCACCGGCTACCTTCTGTAGCGCCTCCGGCGCCCTGACGACGGACTCCACGCAGGTTTCTTTCCTCAGGTTCAGCGTGCACGCTGTGAAGGGGCTCAGGATGACACCCCGGATGACACCCGGTGGCGACGCCGGCGTCCGATGAACGGACTTACAACTCCCGCAGCACCGACACCGCGGGGCTGAAGAAGAACCCACCGCCGGTCGGCACGATCCACGTCGTTGCCGCGGGAGCGTCGAGCAGGCGCTCTCCGTTGTGCAGATCGCCGAACCGGGGCGTCGCGCTCTGTCCCACCACCAGATCGTGACCGAATCCTTCCGGCGCGTCCGGCGCGTTCATCCACGTCTCGACGTGAGTCATGAACTGCAGCTCGAGATTTCGCTGATACGAGACGAACAGCAGGCCGCGACCGATGCCATCCGCCTCGCCTTCCGCAAATGGCGGCCCGAAGGGGATTCCTCGCCGCAGGAGCCGGAACAGGAGCGGCGAGCCCTTGTCCGTGCCCTTGTCGCGCAGGTTGACCTTGCGAATGTGCGCGAAATGCGGGCACCGGGACGCCGCGTCATCGGCCGGTGCGCCCGGGATCGTTACGCTCGTCCCGTCAACCACGATCCGCGCGTCCGGCTCGTCGTCGGCGTACGAAAAGAAGTTGACCGCGTCGTCGTCGTCCGCCATCGCCGGGTCGGGCCGTTCCGGTGAGCGGACGAGCGGCGTGCCGTCCGGCCAGCGCCCGACGATCAGCGCCTGTAACTCCTCCGCGGACACCGCACGGCCCAGCTTCTGCGAGACGGCCGGCGCGTGCTCGGCGGCAAAGCGGCGGAAGGCGGCCACGTTCTGATTCAGCCGCCGGTAGACCATGTACGAGCCATTCCGCATCCAGGGCGCAGGCGGCTCGGCGACGAGGCCGGGCATCTCCGGATCGTCCTCCACCTGCACCGGGTAGCCGAAGATGAACTGCCCGGGCCAGACCAATGGCTGACCGGGCCGCGCGTAGGTGGTGGCGCGCGGATCGCCGGAATCGAAATAGCGCCGCGTCAGGACGTGGTCGGGCCGTTCGGACAGCCTGCCGCGCACACCCGGCTGCGAGATGCCGTCGCGAAAACCGAAGTGCTCGATGTCTCCGCCGAGGAGCGCACCGGGCTCGACGTACACGGCGCGAAGACCGTCCAGCCGTCCCGGCAGCGACGCGACGAAATCGGTCACGATCGTTTCCACGTCACTGCCGACGATCAGCAGGACGTCCGGCGACTTTTCAGGAGTGTCGCCGAGTTGCCACTCCACACCCTCCGGATCGTGGAAGTTCGCCTCGCGCATGCTGCGGGTGAAGATTGGCTCCACGCCGCCGGCGTCGAGGCCGAGCGCCGCGAGCGCCGAGTGCGCGAGCACGATGTTCAGCAGCAGGTCGGGCATTTGCGGACGGACGCCCGTCGCACGCGCCACCGCCCGCCGCACCTCGCGCACCCCCGTCATCTGGCGAAGCGTCGTCAGGCATGGCGCCAGCTCGCGCAGCCAGCGCCGCGCGCCATCCTCGGCGCCGGGCACGATCTTCAGACCGACGAAGGTCATGAAATTCGCACCGAAGCCGGGCAGGACGTTGCCCTGGATCTCGTCCACCGCGAGCAGCGGCTCGCCCGAGGCGTCACCTCCCGTACCGAGGATACTGTCGGGATGGAGCATCCGATCAGAGCCCCTTCAATGGATTGCGCTGACGCGAGATCGGCGGCGGCGCCGCCAACACGTCGAGTGACTCCTTTTCGGCCGCGGCCGACGGGACCGCCGCTTCCTCCTGCATCGCCGTCTCCGGTGTCGGCGAGTTCTCCGTGAACGGCGCCTCGACGTCGAAATCCCCGGCCGGGACCTGTGCGCAGTTCTGATTGGGCGCGACCGTGATGCGGAAGTCCGGCGCCTGCGGCTTCGCGCAACACTTCGCGCCGCACGTGTCCGTCGTTCCGGCGCGTCCGGGCACGGGTGCGGTCTTCACGAGCCCGAAGAGGCGCATCGTGATCTTCTGGGCAATCTGTCCGCCGAAAGCGAGTCTGGCCCCGCCAAGGCTGCACTGATCGAGCGTGAATCCCTGCGGCGCAACAACCTCGGCCCGCAGGATCATCTCGTTGTTCGCGCTGGCGCGGACGATCTTCAGCGCCTCTTGCACGATCGGCTGGTTCTGCGGCCCGCGCAGCGTGCCGATGTCGATCGTGCCCATGTAGAGGCCGACCGGATTCGCGAGCGTGACCATCTTTCCCGCGCGCGCCGCGCCGTTTACGCCGGCGCCGATGAGCGGATCGCTCGACCGGTTGACGCCTCCGAACTCCGCGCAGCAGATGAGACGGCGCGGAAACGTCGACGCTGGCTGCGGAGGGATCGAGGGGAAGACCACCGTGGCGTCGGCGGCGAGGTTGATCTCCGCGCCCAGCGTGTTCGCCGGATGCGTCAGATGCATCACCCCGTGCGTGGTGTTCCACTTGTTGTACGGGTTGTACGAGTCTTTGCGCATCGCGATCCGGAACGTGTTCGTGCCCCGTACCCGTGCCGCGACGTGGTGCTGCCAGAAGAGGTCCGCCTTCACGACGCTCGGATCGATGAGCTCCTGGTACAGCTTCACGACCAGGTCGGGATCGACACTCGCCATCTCGCGCCAGTACTCCGGTCCCTCGGCCGTGAACGAGATCCGGCGGATTCCGCCGTTGGAATCCCGGTCGACATGCCACTCGCAGTACTCGTCCTGCTGCCGGTGCATCGGGACGATCGGGACACCGAGCGTGCCGTCCGCGTTCACCGCGCGGAGCGTGGGAAGACCCGGCGTCCACGACACGAACCGTGTGACGTCGCCTTGCGGACTGGCGATGATGACTGCGGTGACAGGCCGGAGGATCTCCGCCACCCGCAGCGCGTCCCGCGCGCCGGTCGGAGATGTCGCGGCGTTGAAGAACATCGACAGCGACCGCGGAAACCCATTCCACGGAATCGGCACACGGTCGGCCGTGACGCCCGGCGCAGGGTCGCTTTTCGCGTCGTAGAACAACGCGCCATCGTCACGGTCGGCAATCCCGCCACCGATGAACTCGTCCCAGTTCGTGCGCAGGTCCGCTGCCTGTGCACTCTGCGCAAAGTCGCGATCAAATCCCGCGGGGGGAAGATAGAACACGGCCACAGGGCCTCCTCAGCTTTCGCTCTCCTGTGGGAGGGGCCGGGGAGTCCTGATTCCCTACCCGTCGGCCTGCAGAATGTTGATCGGATCGACGTCGATCGCCACTTCGACACAGCACGGATTCGACCCATCGGCCCCGCCAATCTAAAGCACTCATGCGCCACGCCTCGCGGCGTTCTGCTTTTTGCGGCCCCGTACTGCAACTCCTCGTGCGCGAAGAGTGGGCTCACCAAGCGCTGCCGGCCGTGCCGGCCCGCCGGAGGCCTCCTGGTCGTATTTTCGTCGGTGGCGTATCGCCGGCTACGGTAAGGTCACCTCTCCAGCTTTCAACAGGAAACAACCAACAATACGTCGAGGGAGGCGAGGCCATGCCTGACGTCCGGAGTATGTATTTCGGGAACAGTCCGATTCTTTATGACCCTGAGAATCCACGCAACAAGGGGTTCCTTCCCGATCCAAAGGGGTACGACTTCGGGCACGCGCCCAGTTGCGCGATCAACAACAATGGGCGGTTCATCGCCGTGCATAAGGGCAGCACGAGCTCCACGCTGAACTTCCGGCAGGGGCGCATGGAGCGGCTCGACCTGATCTTCACCGACAAGCGGGACATGGGGTCGGTGGGTGACGGCAACAACCCCACCGTGGCCTTCAACGACGACAACGTGGCCATCCTCATGGCCGACAACAGCAGCAAGATCCGGTACGCCGTGGCCACGGTCGACATCAACGCGCGCGCCAATCCCCCTTTCAGGTTCACCGACTTCCCGCAGGACAGTTCGACCGACCCTTCCGTGGCCCTGAACAAGAACGGGACGGTCATCGAAGTGCACCAGACCGGCGGCGACGGCATCGCCTACCGCCGCGGAAAGCTCAGCGGCACGACGCTCACGTGGTCGGCGGTGGCGCCATTGATCGTGAAGGGGCGGCGCCCCTCAGTGTCGATCAACAACAAGGGCGACGTGGTCGTGGTCTGCGAGGCGGCCGATGGTCTCCGCTACAAGACCGGCACGTTCGACCCGGCCAAAAACGGCGTCAACGACACGATCACGTTCACCTCCGGCACGACCCAATACCAGACCGGCGGCCAGCGGCCGGGCGTGGCCGTCACCGACGCCGGCGAGGTCTTCACCGTCCACGACGACGGAAGCACGGCCTTCCAGATGGTCGGGACTCTCGCCAACGGCGCCATCACGTTCGCGGACTTTCTCGTACCCAACCGGAGGGCGTATGCCTTCGACTCCGGGTTCGAAGCCGACATCTCCACCAACGGCCAGGTAGCCATGCAGGTCCACTACCGCTCCACCGGCAATAACACTCTGTTCGCCAACGCGTCTCTGATTTTCGACCGCGCCAACTGGATGGGCGACAACCGCAAAGCCCTCGGCGAGAAAACACTGCGCCGCATCGCCGTGCCGGGATCGCACGACGCCGGCGCGTTCGCCGT
>JBDTOZ010000393.1:0-8884 GCA_039932995.1 Acidobacteriota bacterium
AGCACGGACTCAAGGTCGACGAGAACGTGCGCGGCCGCTCCT
This sequence comes from Acidobacteriota bacterium, assembly GCA_039932995.1. Classification (GTDB taxonomy): domain Bacteria; phylum Acidobacteriota; class Thermoanaerobaculia; order Gp7-AA8; family Gp7-AA8; genus QHVT01. Next base: position 43 of record JBDTOZ010000393.1, read on the forward strand.
TCTACGCCCCCGGGGCGGGCGCGATGCCGATGGAGCCAGCCGCGCCGAAGACGCGGCGCAAGCGCGGAACGTGATCTGGATTCACTCCTGAGCGAGATTCGCGAGTGCCGCGGGCAATCCCCTCACGTCCCGAAGCGGTATTGCAAGGCTCGCCGGAGCTCGTCGAGCTCCTGGCTGTCGCCCGCGCCGAGGGGCTTGGAGACCTCGATCGGTTTGTGCTCTGGATCGGTGAAGGTGATGATGCAGTAGTCGGCACCGGGGGGCTCGAGAACGTCGTCGATCTCGCTCTCGTCGCGTCCAATCTCAGTCATCGCCTCACGGGCCATCCGGCGAATGCGGTCTTCGAAAGCGGTCATGGTCTTCCGCAACACAAGAAACGCGCCATTCGATTAGTTGCTGGTTACTGGTTGCTGGTTGCTGGTTGTCTGCGGTTGTTCGCGGGATCACAGTCACCGGCGATGACACTCACCAGAAAACAAAAGGGACAGGCCCCAAAGCCTGTCCTCTTTCCTGCGAAACCCCGCAGACAACCAGCAACAAGCAACCAGCAACCTTACTCGAAACCCCGCAGACAACCAGCAACCAGCAACCAGCAACCTACTGAACGGTTGCCGCGACCTGACAGTACTGGTCGAACGCGCTGGTCAGCTCGGTGGCGATGTCATGCGCCTGCCGGCCTTCGATGTTCCACCGCTCCAGCATCTTCACAACCTGGCCGTCCTTGACCAGGGCGATCGCCGGAGAGGAGGGGCGGAATCCCACAAAGTACTCGCGGGCCCGGGCCGTCGCTTCGCGGTCATTGCCCGCAAACACCGTGATCATCTTGTCCGGAAGTGTCGAATGCTCGAGAGCCATGGCCACTGCCGGGCGGGCCATGCCGGCCGCACAGCCGCAGACCGAGTTCACCACGACGAGCACGGTGCCGTGCTTCTCGCCGAGCACCGCGTCCACTTCGGACGCCGAACGCGCCTCCTGAATTCCGAGCCGCGTGAGCTCCTGTCGCATGGGTGCGACCATCATTTCATCGTACATCGGTGAGTCCTCCCGTTCGATCATAACGCAGGGACATCCAGGCCATTCCTGGGGAGCCCGGTGAGCGGACGCCGGCGTCTCCTCGAGACAGGAGAGGCGCGGGCGAACACCCGCGCCTCTCTCATGGGTTGCCTGCGTCAGTGCCTCGTGGCGTCGGCCACGTTGACCGACTGCACGAACTTGTTGAGCACACCGCTGTAGTTGCGGACTTCGGCTTCCGGCGTCACGAAGACCATGTAGATGAGATGTCCGTCCGGGAGCGCACGAGTGACGAGGGTCACTCGCTCGGCCATTCTCGTATTCGGGTTGGTTCCGTTCAGGCTGGCCGCGAGGGCGGTCCTGCCGTCCATCTGCAGCGTCTGCCCCGATCCGCTGATCACTCGCAAGTGCGGGCTGCTCTGCTGGATCTGCGCGACCAGGTCGTTGGTGGCGCTCTGCAGAGTGACGCTGCCGGTGCTGCGCAGCGAGTTCCGCGTGGCGTTGCCCGACGGCTCGTAGTGATTGACGATGACCCCGTACACGACTTCGCTACGGCCGTTGATGGTGCCCACGCCACCTTCAGGGGCGATGGTCACGCCGAAGCCGCCGCTTTCGTAGACCTTCCAGTTCGACGGGTAGGCGATCGCGTACTGCCCACTGTTGTTCGAGTACTGCCGCCACGTGCTCGACGGCGCCGGCACGCGACCGATGGAGCCGCTGGACGTGCCGCTGGACGTCATCGGAGGCTGCTGACTGCTGGCCGCCCCCTGAGCGATCTGGGACATGGTCGGCGCGCTGCCGTAACGGCGCAGGTCCGACTTGATGGACGCCAGTTGCTGCGTGTTCTGCGTGGGAGTGGCCGGCTCCTTCAGGAGCTGCCGCTCTTTCTCCAGCCGCGCGATGCGGTCCGGCGGCGCAGGGTGATTGGAAAGCCAGGTGGTCTTCTTCGAGGTGTCCGCCTTGGCCAGGGTGTTGAAGAAGCTGACCATGTCCGCCGGTGTGTAGCCGCTGGAGGCCAGGATCTGCGCCCCACGGACGTCGGCCTGCGTCTCCAGCTCGCGGCTGAACTTGAGGAAGAGCGCGTTCAGTCCCACGCCGCCCACGGTGTTGAGGATCTGCGCGGTGTTGTTGCCGACCCGTCCGCCCAGGAGGCCGCCCAGGATCTGCAAGCCGGCCTGTGCGGCGTAGGCCTTCGACGCCTGGTGCGTACCGTGGCGAAGGGAAACGTGAGCGATCTCATGAGCAACGACGCCGGCCACTTCGCCTTCATTGCGTGCGTTTTCGAGGACGCCCCGGTTGATGTAGACGAAGCCCCCGGGCAGCGCGAACGCGTTGATGTCCGAGGCGTTCACGACGCGGAAGCGATACTGGAACTGCGGACCGCCGGCATTGGCGGCCAGCTTCTGTCCGATCCGGTTCACGTAGTTCTGCACGTTGGAGTCATTCAGGATGGGCAACTGCCGATCGGCCTCCGCGGCCGACTGGGCGCCGATCTCCACATCCTGCTGCGGGCTGAACATGTTCCAGCCCGGACTGATCTTCGTCTGCGCTTCGGCCACGCCCGCCACCAGCGAAACCGCCAGCATCAGGGCGAGGACCGGCCGCGTGACGAACTGTGATGTTTGTTTCATGCCTTCCTCCTTCGGATTGCATTGGCTTCCAGTGCATCCACTGTGCCGGAATTCTTCCAGCTCGGCTCGCTTGCGGAAGTACGAAGTGCGCCGGGCAGGATGCCCGCGCCCCATCGCTCATGGCGTCCAATGACCAAACTCCAGTGGAGCGGTGGACTTGAGTCCACCGTCGCTCTCGCGAGATCGGCCCCTCTGCCCTTCGCGGCGCGCAAGCGCGAGCGTGGCGAGAAAACTCACTCGGCTCTCGGCTCAATCCTCGCGAGTGCCCGGTGGACTAAAGTCCACCGCTCCACAGACTTGAGGTCCACCGATCCACCTCTCACGACCGAACCGTTCTCCGCCGTGAGGCGATCATCCTCACCAGGGTCTCGAGGTCGCTCCGGTCGATGAGTCCGTCGGCGTTGGCGTCGCATCCCCACGACCCGGCGTAGGCGCCGTCTTGCGCGGTGTAGGTGGACTGGCCGTCGCCGTCGTCGATCTCGCGCAGAGTGGGAATGATGTCGCGCGAGTCGGTCCGTCCGTCGCCATTGCAGTCGCCACGCGGTGGAGTGATCAGCTCGCGGATGGTGCTGCTCCCGGCAAAGCCCGCCGCGGCGAAGTAGATCCGGCCGTCTGCCCCCTCGGTCACGTCGATGATGAATTCGTCGAGCCCCTCGACGATGGCCGCCGGCGGCGCCACGGGCCGTGAGGCCATGTCCGGAAAGTGATAGAGGGCCCGACTCACGAACGCCCCCACCAGCAGGCCCCGGGGAAGGATCGGGTTGGCGCCGGCCAGCCGCACCACCCCGGTCGGCGCGACGGTGTGCGGGAAGACATAGACCGGCGTGTTGAAGCCGGCCAGCGGAGTGTTCGCGCCATAGGTCTCGGGCCACCCGCAGTTGTCACCCGGTTCGACGACATTGATCTCGTCGCCGTCGGTCGGCCCATTGTCGGCGACGATCAGACGCTGCTGCGCCGGATCCCAGGCCAGGTCGTATGGATTGCGCATGCCCCGCGCGAACTGGGTGGCGTTGCCGTCGCGGTCCAGGCGCCAGATCTTGCCGCCGTTCCACTCCGGCCTCTGCGCGATCACGTGGCCGCCATACTCCCCGATGCCCACGAAGATCGAGCCGTCGGGGGCCACGGTGAGATTGCCTCCGTGATGCTCGTCGGACACTCCCCGCTCGCGAAACTCGATGTCGCAGGGAAAGGCTTTCAGGACGTGCTCGGCCCCGGTGATCAGATCGACCGACGAGATCACGTCGTCGAGGACTCTCGTGCCGCTCCAGGTCGTGTAATGCACGACCGCCGTGACGTCGTCGAGCAGCGCCATGCCCAGCAGGCCGCCATTGCCTCCCGCCTTCGTCGGCACAGCCGCCACCGGCACACTCTGGTTTCCCTGCACCCGGTGGATCCAACCGTCGGTCGTGGTCGCATACACCGTCCCGTGCGAATCGACGACCACGGAGCTGACGAACCCAGGCAACGGCGCCACGGTCTCCACGCGAAACCCAGGGAGCACGTCCGCACGCACGGTCGTGGCAAGAAGAAAGAGGAGAACGGGAGGAAGGAGACGCATTCGCTGGAGGAATCTTAGAAAGATCCGGGCCAGCATAACGCGGCCGCTCTCGGTGTGGAGGTTCGGGAAGTTTCCTGCTCGCGACGAGGGCCCCTCACCCTACCCTCTCCCCATCGCGGTAAAGCTGCGATGGGGAGAGGGGATTTTCGTGCGAGTGGGAGCCTGGGGAGAGCGATCCACTCTCTCGCCACGAGGCACCCTCATTCATCGGGCCGTATTTTTTTCGCTCTCTCCGCGACCCCCCTCCGGCGAGGAGAGTGCATGACCGAAATCCGACAGGTCCCGATCACCGTAACGGCAGACACACGGCGCCCTCTGTCCGTGTGGGCTTTCGTACTGGTCTGGGCTCTCTCCGTCGCCGGCGGCCTGATGATCTTCAACGCCTACCAGAACCGTCAGGGTCCCCGGGGAGCGGTTCCGCGCTCCTGGCCCGCGGAGAGCCGCATCCTCCGGAGCCCGGACAGCGCCACCCTGCTGGTGTTTCTCCATCCCAACTGCCCCTGCAGCCGGGCCAGCGTTCACTCGCTCCAGCGCATCACCGGCAGCCTGCCTCCGTCCTCGCTGCCGCGCATCGTCTTCGTGATTCGCAAAGCGGTCACCAACGACTGGCGGGCGAAGAGCCTTCTGGCCGATGCCTCCGCCACACCCAATGCGACCCTTCTGAACGACGTGAACGAAGAAGAGATCGCACGCTTCGGAACGCAAGTGTCGGGACACGCACTGCTCTATGACCACGAGGGACACCTTCTCTTCGACGGCGGCCTGACCGCGGAACGTGGGCAGGAGGGGGATAGTGTCGCCGCGGACCGCCTGCACGCTCTCCTCGGCGGCACGACCACTTCCGCCACCCGCACGGCCGTCTTCGGTTGTGCACTGCGGCAGCCCGTCGCGGTCCAGGGAAAGGGAGCGTCATGCCCGGCGTCCTGACCGACATCCCGGACAACGCAAGGGTCCAAACCTTGTTCGATGCCCACTACCAGCGCGTGGCCATCCGTACGGACCGGCTGTTCGCCTGGCTCATGGGCCTGGAGTGGATCGCCGCCACGGTGGTCGTGGCTCTCCTCTCCCCGCGTACCTGGAATGGCGCAGAGAGCAGCGTGCATCCTCACCTCTGGCTGGTGCTGTTCCTGGGCGGGGGGCTGATCTCGCTTCCCGCCACCCTGGCTCTCCTCCGGCCGGGACGGGCCTCCACCCGGCACATCATCGCCATCGGCCAGTTGCTCATGACCGGCATCATCATTCACGTCACCGGCGGACGGATCGAGACGCACTTTCTCATCTTCGGGTCGCTGGCCTTTCTCGGTTTCTATCGCGACTGGCGGGTCATCGTCACGGCCTCGCTGGTCACGGCCATCGATCACTTCGCACGGGGCTATCTCTTTCCCCGCTCCATGTACGGCGAAGCCTCCGTGACGATCTGGCGCACCGTCGAGCATGTGTCCTGGGTCGTATTCGCCGACGTCTTCCTGATCACCTCGTGCCTGCAGAGCACGCGCGAAATGTGGGACATCGCCCTCAAGCGCGACCAACTGGAGAAGGCCACCGAGCAGATCGAGTCGATCGTCGTGAAACGCACTCACGAGCTGGAATCGAGTCAGGAACTGTTCCATGCGTTCATGAATCACACCCCCACCATCAGCTTCGTCGTGGACGCCGAGAGTCGTGGCGTGTGGATCAACAAGTCCGGTGAAGACGTCTTCGGGAGGTCCTCCGAGGAATGGCTGGGGGCGGCGGCCGCGGAAGTGTTCGGCGAGTCGGCAGAACAAATTCAACTCAACGATCTGACCGTCCTGAACAACGGCACAACCCTCGAAACTCACACCACCAAGGTCACCAAAGACGGGCCTCGTCACTTCACCACCATCCGTTTTCCCATCACCGACAGCGCCGGCCGGCGCTTCGTCGGCGCCAACGCCCTCGACGTGACCGAGCGGATCGAGCACGAGACCGAGCTGGCTCGGGCGCGCGACGCGGCCATCGAGGCGGCCCGGCTCAAGTCCGAGTTCCTGGCCAACATGAGTCACGAGATCCGCACGCCCATGAACGGAATCATCGGTCTGAGCCACCTGCTGCTCGACACGTCTCTGGACAAGCTCCAGCGGGACTACGCCGAGACCGTGGTCTCCAGCGCGGACGCTCTCCTGACCATCATCAACGACATCCTCGACTTCTCGAAGATCGAGGCCGGCAAGCTCTCCTTCGACGAAGTGGAGTTCGACGTGCGCGATGCGGTCGAAGGCACCATCGAACTGCTCGCCCCTGCCGCCCGGCGCAAGGGCCTGGAGCTCGTGGTCAACATGCCGCCCGAGCTCCCGGGCCTCTTCCGCGGCGACCCCGGCCGTCTTCGCCAGGTGCTCACCAATCTGATCGGAAACGCCATCAAATTCACCGAGCGAGGAGAGGTGCGGGTCGAGCTGGCGGCCACGCGCCAGGACCAGAAGGTCACACTCCGCTTCGAGATCGCCGACAGCGGAATCGGGATCAGCGAAGCGGGCCTGAAACGACTCTTCCAGACCTTCAGCCAGGCCGACGGCTCGACCACACGCAAGTACGGCGGCACGGGTCTGGGCCTGGTCATCGCCCGGCAGATCGTCGAACAGATGGGCGGCACGATCGGCGTGACCAGTGAGGAAGGATCGGGCTCACGATTCTGGTTCACCGTGCGACTGCCGGAATGCGCGATGCTGGCGGCCACTCCGGCGGGAGATCTCACCGGCCTGACCGCGCTGATCATCGACGACAACGCCACCAATCGCTTCGTGGTCGAGCAGCAGCTCTCGTCATGGGGCGTGAGCCATGAAAGCGCCAGCGGCCCCTGGGACGGAATCCGGATGGCTCGTCAGGCGGCCTTGGACGGTCGCCCGTTCGACGTGCTGCTGCTGGATCTGCAGATGCCGGAGATGGACGGCCTGACGCTGTGGCGTACCATCCGCGGAGAAAGCGCGCTGCAGTCCCTCCGCGCGATCATCCTCTCCTCCTCGCCCGTGGCTTTCCCGGAGGACGAGCTTCGCGCCGAACGCCTGCATCTCTGCCTGCTCAAGCCGGTAAGGCAGTCACGCCTCTTCCACGCCCTGCAGTCGTTGCGCGACGATGTCGCCGGCGAAGCGCGGATCGAGTCCTCTCGGACTCCGAGCGCCGCACGACCGGCCGAGGACGCCGTGCGGCTGCGCATCCTCGTGGCCGAGGACAACGTCGTCAATCAGAAAGTCGTGCTGGCTCAACTGCGCAAGCTCGGGTTCACGGCGGACCTCGCCGCCAACGGTCTGGAGGCGCTGGTGGCCCTGGAGAAAATCAGCTACGACCTGATCCTGATGGACTGCCAGATGCCGGAGATGGACGGGTTCGAAGCCAGCCGCGCCATCCGCGTTCTGGAGCAGCAGCAACAACTCGGCCGCCACACACAGATCATCGCCTTGACCGCGAACGCCATCGAGAGCGACCGTCAGCGCTGCCTCGACGCGGGCATGGACGATTACCTCGCCAAGCCGGTCAAGCTGGCCGCCCTCGAGACCGTCCTCCACCGCGCCGCCAGCACGCGCGCGGCGTGAACCTCCGGCCCGCGCCACGCGACGACGGGCCGCGCACGGCGCGCAACACTCCGCAAACACGATCTTCGATCGTATTTTTCTCCCTCGCGTCACGACTCCACAGACGAAGGAAAGCGAATCATGAGAATCGAAGAACAGCGGGAGCGCGGAGTGCTGGTACTGGCGGTCATGGAGTCACGGCTGGACGCGCGCGTGGCGCCCGAATTCACGCGACAGGTGGGCGCGGCCGTCGAGCGCGGAGCGAGGGTCATCGCGCTCGACCTCTCGCGCGTGGAGTTCGTCGACAGTCGCGGACTGCGCGCCCTGATCCTCCTTTTCAAGCAGATCGGACGGAGCGGCTACCTCTCCATGGCCGGCACGCGGAAACCGGTCTTCGACCTCTTCCGAATGACCAAGCTCGATCGCTCCTTCGCCCTGTTTCCCACCGCGGCCATCGCCGTGGCGGCGATGAATCGCTGATCGGAGAACTTCATGCAAGCGGCCAACCTCAGCCTCAGTGTCGCGGCCACCTTCGAAGGAGCCCGCGACGCCGCCCACTCGGTCCGTGGCTTCCTCGATGCGCTCTCCGTTCTCCCACGCGAGGCCGCCCTGCTCGAGCTGGCAGTGGCGGAGTCACTCAACAACATCATCGAGCACGCATCCTGCGATCCTCGGAGCTCCGTGGACCTCCACGTCGATGCACAGGGAGACCGGCTGCGCATGGTCGTCGTCGACGAAGGCCTGCGCAACGATCCGGACGGCCTGAACAACTTCATGTCCCGCCCCGACGCGGCCCACGACGGGAGCAGCGGCCTGGGCATCGCCCTCATCCGCCGGATCATGGATCTCGTTTACTACGCACGCCAGCAACACCGAAACGTCCTGACCATGGTCGCCCGCGTGAACGGCCAACGCTGAGGCTCCCCCGAGGGACACTCGCAGGCGAGACGCCGGCGTTCCACGTTCTCTCGCGAAGCTCAGCGGCGCGCCAAAGGAGCGCCGGCGTCCTCGCCGGCTGGCCCCCGCGGGTCTCGCCGCGGCGTCTCCCTCGCGGCGCACTTACAGACTCCGCAACACCAGACAACTGTGCGCCGCGAGCGCGTAAGAACGCACTC
>JBDTOZ010000394.1:0-6169 GCA_039932995.1 Acidobacteriota bacterium
CGCTTCCTCGAAGAGGGCCACTCCGCTGAGGTCCGTATTGGCGAAGTGGATGCCGCGGTGGGGCTCGGCGGCGCGGCGGCGGGCTTCGCTCCGGACGAAGCCGGGCCGGGGGCGGATCATGGCGTGGCCCCAGCGCATGACGTCGATCCGCTCGGTCAGCCCACGGAGCTCGGGGTGGGCGCGCGTCAGATCCGCCAGCGCCACCTCGGCCCAGGCATCGCGTCCGGCCGAGAGGAGGCGTTCGCGCTCGCCGCGAACGTCATGTCCGCAGAGCGCGTAGTAGTACGTGAGCACGGTCGGCCCGCGGTCGAGGCCTTGCTGATGCGTGGAAACCACGTAGCCGAGGGAGGGACTCTCGTACAACACGTTGTCCCACGACAGGGGGAATCCCTGTGATTGCGGCCGGTCGTGCAGCGTGAGGTTGGCCACCATCCAGGAGCCGTACGTGAACTCCGGCGACGCTTCCCGCGAGGGAATGACGCGCGAGGCCACGAACTGCGGCCCGGCGAAGATCACCCGCTTCGCGTGTACGCCCACCGCCTCCTCTCCCCGGATGGCGACCACGTCCACGCCGCCGTCCACCGGCGTGAGGCTGGAGACGAGCCATCCCGTGCGAGCCGGCGCGAAACGGGCCAGATGCGCCACCGGACGCCCGTTCCCTTCCGGCCAGGTGACCACCGGCCGGTCCTCGCGCGACGCAAAGTAGAAGACGCCGGCCCACGCACTGGTGTCGTCGAGCAGCGAGCCGTAGTCGTCCCGCGTGGCGTATTCGACGAGCCAGCGCAGTCGCGGAGAGGTGAAGCCGTGCGCATTCATCCATGTTTGCATCGACATGCGGTCGAGCGCCGTGACCTCCGCGTCGTCGGATCCGTAGGCCATCGGAATCTCGAACGCACGGCGACCCTGTGCGTCGCGCCACGTCGTCCAGCGCGCGATCTCCGCTTCGAAGGCGCGCAGTTGGCGAAGGTCCTCGTGCGACGCGCCGGCGTGCAGGTAGAGTCCCTCGTACCAGCGCCCGCGATAGAACAGCCGCTCCTGCGGATCGCGACAAAGGAACTGTTCCGCGATCTGCGCACCAGCCGGTAGAGGGCCGGCCTCCAGTGGAGCGGTGGACTTGAGTCCACCGGGCACTCGCGACGAGCGCGCCGCCAGCCGTGGCGGCACTCGCGACGAGCCTCCCGAAAGCCCATGCGGCACTGGGGACACTTCTCGCGAGAGCCCGGTGGACTGAAGTCCACCGCTCCACGACGCGCCCTCCATCACGCCCATCTCTCCGAGGAGCCTCGTCAGCGCCCGGTTCTGCGGTGAGGGTGCGACGAGATAATGCGCTCCCCAGGGAAACGACGGACCGCTGCGGGCCGTCCCTCCGACGACCGGCTCGAGCTCGAAGAGCACGACGTCCCGAATGCCCGCGTGCGCGAGACGCCAGGCCGCCGCGAGGCCGGCCACTCCCCCGCCGGCAATCACGATCTCATGCGTCTCCCAACGCGAAGGCTGCGGCAACGCGCCGCCTCGCAACCGGTGCCCCACTTCGTGCGAGGCACCGACCAGCGCTCCGGGTGGAAGCGCGGACGAAACACGCTCGCGACAGGCCAGCGCGGCGAACGGGGCTCCGAGAAATGCCGCCAGGACGTCGCGGCGCGTCAGCTCCACTTGCGCCACTCGTCTTCGTAGTACCGCACCAGCATCTGGTTGTCGAGGCGGTTGATCTCCACCGGCACGGGACTCATGTCGCGCGGAAAGACGAACATCGACGCCAGCGTCGGCACGTCGAGAAAACGCGTGCTCACGCCCACGCTCACGGGCGCCTGGAACGCCCGCGGCGATGCCAGCGCGAAACCCCACACTCCGAACGAGGGGACGGTGGTCTGGTAGGGCCGCACGGCGAAGCCCGCCGCCTCGAGCGTCCGGATGATGCACCAGTACGCCTGCCGCGCGTACAGCGGCGAGGTGCACTGCACGGAGATCGCCCCCTCGGGTGCGAGCCGCGCGCGGAGGAGACGGTAGAAGCGCGTCGAGTAGAGCTTGCCGAGGGAGAAGGAGCTGGGGTCGGGGAAATCGACGATGGCCACGTCGAAGGTGTCGCGCACCCGCTCGATCCAGACCATCGCGTCCTCGTTCACGACGTGCACGCGCCGGTCGCGAAAGGAGTTGTGGTTCAACGCGCGCAGCGGCGCGAACTTCGAAGAAAGCGTGGTCATCTTCGGATCGAGGTCGACGAGGGTGACCTGCTCCACGCTCCGGTACTTCAGCACTTCCCGCAGCGCCAGTCCGTCCCCGCCGCCGAGGATGAGCACGCGACGGGGGCTGCCCGCGGTGGACATGGCCGGGTGCACGAGGGCCTCGTGATAGCGGTACTCATCCGCGGAACTGAACTGCAGGTTGCCGTTGAGGAAGAGCTGAAAGCCGGCGGCGTTGTTCGTCACCAGGATGCGCTGGTACGGAGAGCTCGTCGAATAGACGATGTCATCCGCATACAGCTCATCCTCGGCGAGCGTGGTCAGCGTATCCGCGCGCAGGAGCGCGATGACCAGAATGAGGATGACCACCGCCGCGCGCACGCGCAACACGGTCACGCCCCGCAACAGCGGACGCAGGAGCCAGGTCCCGTACAGCCCGACCGCGGCATTGAGCAGTCCGAAGACGATGGAGGTGCGCACCAGTCCCAGCCGCGGCACGAGGAACATCGGAAAGAGCACGGCCGCGAAGAGGGAGCCGGCGTAGTCGAACGTCAGCACGCGCGACACCAGCTCCTTGAAGTCGAGATGCTCCCGCAGCAGGCGCATGAGGATCGGCAACTCGAGCCCCACCAGCACGCCGATGGCGAAGACGACCAGGAACAGGAACAGCCGGAACCACTCCAGCCGCGCGAAGCCGAGGAAGAGCATCGGCGCCGAGAGTCCACCGATCAGCGCCACCGCCAGCTCGACGTCGACGAACCGCGCCGCCAGGTCGCGATCGAGGAATCGCGACAGCCACGCCCCCACGCCCAACGCCGAGAGGTACAGGCCGATGATCAGCGAGAACTGCGTGACCGAATCGCCCAGTACGTAACTGGCCACCGTCCCGGCCAGCAGCTCGTACACCAGCCCGCACGCCGCGATGACCAGGACGTTGAGGAAGAGGATGGGGGTGCGGTTCATGGTGTCGCCGGTTGGCGGTTGGCGGTTGGCGGTTGGCGGGGGAAGTCGAGGTGCACGAGTTGCGTGCTCGTGCTCGCGGAGGGACAGCAGGAGTGGCGTGTTGCGCGGGCCACTCGCCAGCCGGTACCGGCCACGAGCCCACCGCGCTTCCCCGCCAACCGCCAACCGGCAACCGCCAACCTACCCATGCAGCACGGCCGCAATGATGATCGCCAGACCCAGGATCACCGCCGCCATGAGGATGGCCACGGCGGTGTTCTGGTCTTCCTCGATCTCCTTGCGGATCGAGAAGGGGGAGGCCTTCACCATGACCCAGTAGGCCAGACCGAAGACGACCAGGCCGAACACGGTGTAGACCACGGTGACGAGAAACGTCCGAATCATGGGAGAGAGATCCATCACTTGCCTCCTCGATATCCGCCGTACCAGAACGTGCGCGCGCCGCCGTGCGCGCCGCGCACTCCCTGCGGCGCGACGCCTTTCGTGGCCTTCGGCACTTCCATTCCGCGGTAGGACACGTACCCGTAGCCGCCGATGATCAGCAGCGCCACCAGGATGTAGAGCGTCTTCAGCATCGGTCACTCCTCGTCATCATCATCATCCGCATTGAGTTGCCCGAAGGGCGTGAACGAACTGTCCTTCCAGCGCTGCGACTCGAACGAGATCTGGCGCAGCAGCGCCAGCCCCGGAAAGACACTGACGGCGATGAACGCCAGCAGAAAGTGCGAGATGCGGAACACCCCTTCGCGCGCGCGCAAGGTCACCGCGGGCGGCGGCTTGCCGGCTTCCCACTGGCCTTCCACGCGCAGGACGTAGCGTCCTTTCGGCGGATGCGACAACACGATCCGGCCGCTGCGGCTCCCCTCGCTCCAGCTCTCGCCGCCATCCACGCCGCTGTAATACTCGAGCGGCAGCTCGAACGACTGCAGTTGCCCCGAGGCGTCGTCGACGAGATCCATGCCCAGATAGAGCCAGGTGTTGGAGAGCGCCGACTCCGCGCGCACCTCGAAATTCTTCTCTCCCGAGAGCTCGAACGGCTCGCTGAAGAGCACCCGGGCGTTTTCCGGAGCACCCTCCGGCCGCGTGGCCGTGGAGAGGTCGTAGGTCTGCGACAGCACGTCGCGGCGCGAGCGGGTCACGCCGACGAAGATGGCCGTGGCCAGGAGCAGCGCCAGCATGATCGCCCACGTCCCGCCGAGCTTCGCGCCGGTGAAGGGCTGGATCGGACCCACGCCCGCGGGACGGGTGAGGTTCTGAATGTTGAAGGCTTCCTCGATCTCGCGGGACTGCGCGTAGCGCGCGTGCGAGTAGGCGATCTCCTTCGCCCCGCTGCGCGTCAGTTCCTTGGAGATGCCGAACGGAGCCCGGACGTAGTCGGCCGTGTCGGCCTGCTCCCCGACCGCCACCTTCCAGTAGAACTCCCCCATCACGTAGGTAACGCGCGCCGTGGCCTGCTGGAAGATACGGTAGGAGTGGCCGTCGTACGACACCGTCCTGGCCGCTCCACGCGGATCCCCATCGAGGACCTCGCCCGGACGGAGCGGCGTCACGAAACTCCAGTGGTCGTCGCTCTGCACCAGCCACCGGTACCCTTCGGCGCGGTTGTAGAGCAAGTACTCGGTCCAGAAGTAGTCACGATCGAAGCGCACCGCGCGCTGGAGGAATCCGGCCACGACGTAGAGCTGTCCCGCGATCTTTCCGGTCGAGCCGAGCCGGATGACCGGCTGAACGCGCGCCTTCTTCAGCTTGGCGAAGAACTGCAGCTTGCCGTTGGTGATGTCGTGACCGGCGCCGCAGTACGGACACCAGATGCGCTCCGCTTGATCGGGCGCGCGCAGCTCCAGCGCTCCCCCGCATTGCGAGCAGTTCAGGGTGATCAGCGCCGCGCGTCCGGGACGGGCGGCCTCGCCCGAGATCCCCAGCTCGGCGAGCGTGGTCTCTTCCCCTTTGAAGAGGAGCGGCGGCTCTTCGCTGTAGTCGATGGTCGCGAACCGGTTGTGCGGACCGGTGAGATCCGCGTAGCGATACACGCTGCCGGCCTCCGGCGTCCACGGCAATTCGCCTTCGCCCGACAGGAGCTCGGCCGCTCCGATCTCGGCCACGGTGAGGTCGTCGAGAATGCGCTCGCCCGGCGCGATGGTGTCGATGGCAGGGGCGTCGCCCGCCACCTTGAACGTCACATAGAACCGCCCCTGCGCCTCGGCCAGCCACGCCCAGCGTCCGTCGTCGAGCGCCGCGTACCACTCGTCCCAAATGCCACCGGCCTGATGTCGAAGCTGCGTGCGCCCGGAGATCCGAAAGCCCTGCCCGCGAAACCGTCCCGTCGTGCCGACCTGCAGCGGCGAGCCGGTGTCGACGAGTGCCGCGACCTTGCCGTGATCTTCGATGCGCCGGTCCGTGCGGGCCACGATGGAGCGGCAGGTCCCGCAGATCACGACCTCGGAGGAGCCGATCGCGAACTCCACCTGCGCGCCGCACGAAGGACAACTCGCGAACGTCATGACCAGCGCTCCAGCCGCCGCACGCGTACCTCGCGCGCGCCAAGCAGTGCCGCCAACCGCTCCTGCCACGGCCACTCCGGCCGCGGCCGGCAACAGTACAGGTTGATGGCCACGATGCCGTGCTCGGGATAGGTGTGACAGGCCAGGTGCGACTCGGTCAGCATCACGAACCCGGTCACCCCCGCGGCCCCCGGAAAGACATGCCACGACGGAGCCTGCAGCGCGCTCAGTCCCAGCTCCGTGATCACGCTGGCAAAGAGACTCTCCAGGAGCGCCACATCGCGCAACGCATCCTCACGACACCCGCCAGCCTCGACCAGCCACTCCGAACCGATCTCCATTTGTCAGGGAAAGGATACCCGTTGTCGGTTGGCGGTTGGCGGTTGGCGGTTGGCGGGCATCCTGTCCCGGCCGCAGGCGGACCGCCTCTGTGGAGCGGTGGACTTTAGTCCACCGGGCACTCGCGACGTGTGTGCCGAAGCCGGGTGAGGCTCTCGGAACGACCGCGCGGGGAGCCTCGTCCCG
>JBDTOZ010000395.1:0-6398 GCA_039932995.1 Acidobacteriota bacterium
AAGCCGTCTTGACCGAAACGAACGTTCGTACTATTTTAGCGACGTGGAGGGAACATTCATGGACGCCACTCTCAATCCGAAGTTCGTCTTCTTTTCCCCGGTCCGGAGCGCGGCGGGAGCTCGCGAGCTGGTCGAGCACGTGGACCACGCCGTCATCGCCCTGGATGGACGGGCTCCGGTGGGAGGCAGTTGGAATCTCGAGGTCCTGCGTCCCGTGGAGAACGCGGAGTCTCTCCGAGTCGAGCTGTGGGTGAACGATCTGGGAGACTTCACCTGCACCTACGGTTTCATGATCTCGAGCGCGGACGGCTGCACGGCGCACGCGCGGGGCGAGAGGACGGTCGTCAATGTCGACATCCGTTCCCATCAGGCCGTGCGATGGAGCACGGACTTCCGGACCTCCCACACGGAGCTCTTGAAAGATCTGCCCGCGTATGGCTGATCCGGGACGCGCGGCAAAGGCCTCGCATGCCCGACAGACCACGGCGTCGCGGAAACGGCCGGCCGTGCCGGCGCTCAAGGGTGAGCGCACGCGACAGAGCATTCTCGATCGCGCTGTCGATCTGGCGTCGTTGGAAGGGCTGGAAGGGCTGACGATCGGACGGCTGGCCGAAGAGCTGAAGATGTCCAAGAGCGGACTCTTTGCGCACTTCGGCTCGAAGGAAGAGCTGCAGATCGCCACCGTCGACGCGGCCTCGCAGCGCTACATCCAGGAAATCTTTCAGGCCGCGATCCTGCAGCCGCGCGGCTTCCCTCGCCTGCTGGCGATCTGTGAGGCCTGGCTCTCCTACATCCGCCGGCGCGTGTTCCCGGGCGGATGCTTTTTCGCCGCCGCTTCTTTCGAGTTCGACAGTCGCCCCGGCCCGGTGCACGATCGGATCCGCAAACTGATGGACGACTGGATCGGTGCCCTGGAGCGCGCCATCCGCATGGCGCAGGACGAAGGACATCTCCGCCCCGAGGCCGACCCCCCGCAACTCGCCTTCGAATTGAACTCCCTCTTCTTCGGAGCGAACTTCGCGTATCACCTGCGCCACGACAAGCAGGCCTTGGAGAAGGCCCAGAAAGCAGTGGATTCGCGATTGAACGGTCTGCGCGTGGGCTGAGCTCAGTTGCTGTGTTGCTGTGTTGCTGTGTTGCTGGTTGCTGGTTGCTGTGTTGCTGGAGCTTTGGTCCGGCCCAGAATGTTTCCGCGAGGACGCACCGACGGAGCGACCGCACGTGCCCAAGGCTATGCCAACAAGCGCCGGCGGTCGTGCCGCCCAACAAGCGCTGGCGGCCGTGCCGCCCGGCCGTGCCGCCCCTAGGTTGTTGTCGCTCGCTCCACGTGCACGTCCTCGAACAGTGCTGTGGCGCGGTCGCGCGCGGCCTCGCCGTCGAATGCGCCGACGATCGTGGAGCCTGAGCCACTCATGGCGGCCCAGGTGGCGCCTGCGTCGGAGAGACGCTGTTTGAGCTTGCGCAGGCGGGGCAGCATGGCGAAGACCGGCTCCTCGAAGTCGTTCGTGAAGTGCGCGAAGTCGCGATAGGCATCGATTCCGAGCGAAGGCGAGTAGCGGGTGACGCGCGCGAACGCGTCCTTGGTCAACACCCGCTCGTCGGGGAGCAGCAGCAGGAGCGGGATGCCGGCCATCGACGCCATGGGCGTCAGGACTTCGCCGCGGCCGGTGGCGTAGGCGGTTCCTCCGATGAGAAAGAACGGGACGTCGGATCCGAGCGCCAGCGCGAGCTCGGGGAGATCCGCGCGTGCGCCGGCCAGTGCGCGCAAGGTCGTGGCGGCATTCGACGATCCACCCCCCAGTCCCCCTCCGGCGGGAATCCTCTTGCGAAGCTCGATGGCCACCGGAGGCGCGCCGGAAGCGCGCGCGGCGCGCATCACCAGATTCGTTTCATCCGTGGGAATGGCCGGCTCGTCGCACGTCAACGAAAGGCGATCCGCATCGCGGAACGTGAGCTCGTCGTGGAGCGAGATGGTCTGAAAGACGGTTTCCAGATCGTGGAAACCGTCCGCGCGCTTGCCGGTGATCCGCAGCGCCCAGTTAATTTTCGCGTACGACTTCCACATGCTCGATCTCGATGCGATCCGTGCCGCGCGTGATGACGACGTGCTTCGCGGGAAAAGCGGGAGGATCGAAGGTCGCGGTGATCTCGCCAACCGTCGCCGAAGCCACTCCGGCCGGAGTCATGTCCAGGGTCAGATCCTCGCGTGGCGGCAATCCCAGGAGGAGCATGGCCGTCTCCGCCGGGGTCAGGCCGGCGGCCCGCAGGAAATCGAAGGACGCCGGGGCGACGGCGGGCTCGGTGGTGATGCGATCCCCGTCCGCCTTCATGGTCATGGCGGTCGTTCCCACGGGCGTATACGCGATCAATTCCATGCGCCGCGCATCGTGCACGACCAGTTGCGCGCGAAAGGACTGCGTCTCCCCGCGGGCCGTGGCCCGGACGCGCATCAGGCTGCGCATCCCGCGAAAGCTCTCGCGCTCCGCGCGGAGCTGCACCGTGGCCGCGTCGATGGAAGAGGCCTGCAGCGGCGTGATGGGAGCGCCCGTGGGACGTCCGGTCCGGCAACCGGGAAGCGAGAGCACGAGCACGAGCAGGAGGGCCACCCTGCCGTTCGTTTTCTCCTTCTGCCTCGAGCGCCGGGAGTACAAACGGCAGAACGTGTCGTCACTCGACACGCCTTGCGGAGTTGGATGACACTGCGTTGCGGGAGCAGCAGTGCCGGCCAACTACTTTTTCTCCAGCTCGGCGATCTTCGAACGGATCTTCTCGCCTTCCTTCCCTTCCGGGTCGAGACTGAGAGCCGTGCGGTAGCTGCGCAGGGCGCGCTCCATTTCACCGCGCTTGACCAGAACGTCGCCGAGATGTTCGTGCACGGTGGCGTCGCGCGGAAGAAGACTGGTGGCGTCGGTCAGGTACTTTTCCGCGAGCTCGAGGTTGTTGAGACGGAAGTAGACCCAGCCCAGGGAGTCCACATAGGCGCCGTTGGTGGGCTCTTTGCCCACCGCGCGCACGAGCATCTCGTGAGCCCGGTCGAGGTTCTTGCCGCTCTCGGCCCACATGTAGCCGAGGTAATTGAGCGTCGGCGCGTGATCCGGATTCTTGGCCAGCACCGCCAGGAACACATCCTCGGCGGTCTGATGATCGCCGGCCCGCTCGTACAGCGACCCGAGCTGGAAGCGCAAGTCGACGTCTTCGGGCTTCACACCCGAGGCGGCCTTGATCAAGGCGATGGCCGCGGCGCTGTCGCCCGCCGACACGTACGCCTCCGCGGCCGCGATGGTGTTCCGCGTGCCGAGCTTGGTCTGCAGTGCGGCCTGTTGTGCGGCTTTCCCCTTCTGTCCCGCGCGGGTGAGCGCTTCGATGTAGCGCGCGTTGAGGAAGGGATCGGTCTCGAACTTCTGCACCAGCGGTGCGAGGAGGACCACCGCTTCCTCGTTCTTCTTCTGGCGCTTCAGCGCCTCGAGAGCGATGTTGATGGCCTGCGTGTTGGGCTTGTCGCGGAAAACGAAAATGGATTTGGCCGTCTCCAGAGCCGCCTCATTGTTGCCCTTCTGCAGATCGATGTAGGCGAGCTGGGTGCGGGCCATGGCGCTGAGATGATCGGGGAGTCCACCCACGCCGAGCAGTTGTTGAAAGGCCTGTGAAGCCTCATCCCACTTCTTCTGGCCGGCCAGGCTGAGACCGAATCCGGCGATGACGTCAGGGTCTTTGGAGTCCGCGGCCAGGAGCTTGCGGAACTGGGTCTCGGCGTCGGCATATTGCTCGAGGTCGTTGAGGGCCTCGGCCAGGTAGAAGATCGAGCGCGCGTCCTTCGGATCCGCGGCCAAGAGCGCCTGAAAGCGGTCGCGGGCCTTGTGGGCGTCACCGGCCCGCAACGAGAAGAAGGCCTGCTGGCGCTGCAGCTCGAGGTTGAGCGGATCCTCGTCGATGAGCGGCTGCAGAACGTTCGCGCCCTTTTCGAACTCGTTCTCCTGAGAATAGATGTCCAGGAGCTGCATGATGGCGGGCCCGAAAGTGGGATCGACGGCCACCGCGCGCTCGAGGTACTGCTTGGACTCGGCACCGCGGCCCAGCTTGGTCAGGACTTGCGCGTACTGGAAATTCAAGGCCCGCTGATCGGGACTGCGCTCGACCATGGCGGCCAGCACGCGCTCCGCTTCGCTGTGGCGGCCGAGGGAACTGAGGATCTGCGCGACGGTGAGACCAGAGCCGAGGTCGTCGGGATATACCTTCAACGCGGCCTGGAGGTACTGGAGAGCCTCTTCGACGCGGGCGCGGTCGCTGCCGCCGCGATCGAGCAGGAGACGTCCGAGGACGCGGTTGGCGTCGTAGAAATCGGGATTCTTCGTCAGAACCGCACGGAGCTCGGTCTCGGCACGATCGGCGCGCCCCGCATCGATGAGCATCATGGCCCGCTCGTACCGCAGGATCGGATCGTCCGGATTCTTGTTGATGACCTTGTCGATGCGCTGGAGCGCGTCATCGTATCGGCCTTCCTCCGCCGCCATTCTGGCCATGAGGAAGTCATAGGTCTCGCTGGGAAACTCCTGAGCCTTTGCCGTAGCGGAGAACGAGAGAACCGTCACGAGGACCCATACGCACTTCTTCATTGATCTCATCCTAGCACCCGCGATTCCACACGCCTCAGCATGCGGACGAAAACTGACAACGCACGACTTCTGCCGGAGAATCCAGCGAACGTGCCAATGCGGGAACAGCTCAGGCCGGGCGG
Organism: Acidobacteriota bacterium; assembly: GCA_039932995.1. GTDB lineage: Bacteria > Acidobacteriota > Thermoanaerobaculia > Gp7-AA8 > Gp7-AA8 > QHVT01. The sequence goes on from JBDTOZ010000395.1 coordinate 4,736, forward strand.
CTCTCCCGTACCTCCCCTTCGCACAATGCGGGCCCGCTCCTGCGCCCTGCGCCCCGCGTTCTGAGTGTGTCCTGCATCATGCTGTAGTGGTGGGGTTTGTGTTAAAAGCGCCTGAGGGAACGGCGAAACCGGCAGGCGCCGCTTCTCTATAAAGGAAGAGCGAGCGCGAGTGAGTCTGGAGCGGATCGAGATCACGCCTTTCGTGGTGATCGCGGGTGAAATCCTGCAGCAGCGAAGGACCGGCTATCTGACGATCCTCAAGCCACCGCTGCGCAAAGTTCTCTATTGGTCGCAGGGCGAGCTGATCCTTTCAATGTCTGCCAATGGGGACGACTCCCTTCCGCAGTTCCTGGTCCGCCGGAACGCGCTGTCTCCTGACCGGGTGCAGGAGTTGTTCAAAGGCGAACCGGCCGATGCCGTGGATGAGCTCCACCAGGCCAGTTTCCTCGACCTCTCCACACGGCAGACCCTGCTCCGCGAATGGCTGACCGAACAGGTCCTGCCGCTCTTCACACTCGACGAAGGGACGGCAGCCTTCAATGAGGACGAGGCTCTGCCGCCGGAAAAGCGCGTCTTCCTGCAGTCCATGCCGGCCTTGATCCTCGATGGCGTTCGCTCCATCAGCAACGGGCTGGTCCTGCGCCGCTCACTCGGCGACCTCAAGCGCCTCATCCACACTTCGCGTGACCACCGCTACAACCTGGACGCGTTGCCCTTGACCGAGGCCGAGCGCGGAATGGTGAACGCACTGACCGAGCCGGTGCCGATCGAAGTCTTCCTTCGCCGCTTCGCTTCGCAGTCGGTGATGGTGGCCAAGGTGGTCATCGCCATGATGACGCTGGGAAATTTCGAGCTGTACGAGCAGCGGATGGAGGAGGCCCCGGCCGACCTCGAAGACATGCAGCGGGACCTGGAGCTGCTGGCCGCAATCGGCTCGAGCGATCAGCGTTCTCTGCGAGCCGTGGCCTTCTCCCGCCAGATGCGGACGCTCGACCACTACCAGGTCCTGGACGTCCCCCGCGCGTCCACGCGGACTCAGATCATGGCGGCCGTCGAAACGGTACGGAGCCGGCACGATCCCACCACGTATCCGCCCATCGTCCGCGAGTCGCTGATGGCCATTCATCGCAGGCTGGAGGAGGCGGGAGAGGTGCTCAAGGATCCGGCCCGCCGCTCGGAATACGACAAGCTGTTGCACAAGCGTACCGGGGAGAATGCCGAATCCCTGCAGCAGCGCCTGACGCAACGCTCCATCGCCCACCAGAACTACATCAAGGCCCAGGAGCTGACCAACCAGGGCGACTACTACGGCGCGATCCTTCTGCTGCGGCAGACGGTGCACTTTGCACCCGACCACGCCGATGCCTGGGCTCTCCTGGGCGCCTGCCAGGAACGCAATCCCCGCTGGCGCCGCGACGCCGCGGAGAGCTATCAAACCGCGCTGTCCCTCGACCCGAACAATGTCGAGGCGATGATCTCCCTCGGCGACCTGTACAAGGCCCAAGGCATGGTCAGCCGCGCCCAGACCTGCTACGAGGACGTCCTCAAGATCTCGTCCGAAAACCAGCAGGCGCAATCACGGCTCACCGCACTCAAGAAACGCTGACCGGTTTCTGGTTTCTGGTTTCTGGTTTCTGGTTTCTGGTTTCTGGTTTCTGGTTTC
>JBDTOZ010000396.1:0-2937 GCA_039932995.1 Acidobacteriota bacterium
CCGTCACCGAACGAATAGGGCGCGGGCAAAAGATGCCCGCGCCCATCACGGATGGCTTACTGCGCCGGCTTGCCGTCGGCGTCGATGACGCGGATGTCGCCGTAACCGAGCTCGCGGATGCCTTTCTCGATCTTGGCGCGGTCGCCGACGATGACCCAGGTCAGGTTGTCGGCGTGCACCACTTCCGTGGCCGCGGCGTTCATGTCGTTCAGCGTCATCGACTTCACTTTGCCCGCGTACGTCTCGTAATAGTCGACGGGCAGGTTGAAGCGGATCATGTCGCTGATGGCGGCGCCGACGGCGTTCGAGGTCTCCCACGAGCCGGGCAAGGCCAGGGTGAGGTTGCTCTTGGCCATCGACAGCTCGTCGGCCGTGACGACGCGGTCCTTGGTGATCTCCTTCAGCTCCTTGCTGACCTCGACCATCGACTCCTTGGTCTTGTCGGTCTGCACGGGCGCGTACGCCACGAACATGCGTTGGCCGCGCGCGGCCGGAAGGAACGTCCCCGCGCCGTAGGACCAGTGCTTGTCCTCGCGCAGGTTCATGTTCAGGCGGGAGACGAACGCTCCGCCGAGGATGGTGTTCATGGTCTCGATGGCGGTCTCGATGGGATTCGACTTCGGCGGAGCGACGACGCCGGAGAGGATCACCGACTGCGCGGCGCCCGGCTTGTCGATGAGGTAGACGGCGGGCTTGGCGGACATGGCCACCGTGCTGATGTTCTTGGTGGGAACGTCGCCGCGTTTCCAGTTGGCGAAGAGCTTCTCGAGCTTCGGCTGGATCTCGGCCAGCGTGGTGTCGCCGACCACGACCAGCGTGGCGTTGTTCGGCTTGAACCAGGTCTGGTGGAACTTCTCCATGTCCGCGCGCTCGAGCCGGGCCACCGACTGCTCGGTGCCGCTGCCGGTGAGCGGGTTGCCGTACGCGTGGCCCGCGCCGTAGAGCAGGCCGGGGAAGACGCGCAGAGCCATCTGGATGGGCTGCGCCTTTTCCCGCTGGATGCTGGCGATCTGCTGCTTCTTCAGGCGGTCGAAATCCGCCTGCGGGAACGACGGATTGAGGATGACGTCGGAGTAGAGGCCCAGGGCCTCGTCGAGGTTCGGCTTGACCACGGAGAGGCCGACCGAGGAGCTGTCGAGGCCGGAGCCGGTGTTGAGGGTGGCGCCGAGACGGGCCAGGTCCTTGGAGATCTCGATGGCGTCGCGGGTCTTGGTGCCCTCGTCGACCATATTCATGGCCAGCGAGGCGGTCCCGGGCTGCGCGAACTGATCGGCGGCATAGCCGGCGTCGAGGAGCAGGCTGAAGTTCACCACCGGAACCGTGTGGCGCTCGGCCACGATGATGTTCAGTCCATTGGAGAGCGTGGCCCTTCCCAGTTTCGGGAACGACGGCTCCGGCGCGGCGGACGGCTCCGGAAGCTTCTTGCGGTCCGCGCCGGTGGTCGCCGCGGCGACCTGCGGGAAGGGGAGGATGTCCAGAGCGTACTGGCCGTCCGCGAGCCACTGCTTGGCGGAGCGCGAGAGGTCCGCCGTCGTGGCTTTGGCGGCGAAGCTCATGGCTCTCTTGTAGGCATCGCCGCTGCCACCGTAAACCTGGCTCTGCGCGAGGATGTCGGACTTGCCGCCGAAGCCGCCGATGCGCTCCGCTCCGCGCACGAAGTTCGAGAGCGAGCGGGTGCGGGCGCGGTCCAGCTCATCCTGGGCCGGGCCGGACGAGAGGAGCTTCTGCAGCTCCTCGTCGAGGGCCTTGTTGACCTTGGCCAGGTCGTCGCCCGGCCGGGCCGTAGCCTCGATGACGAAGAGGCTGGCGATCTCACGCGCGTCGAGATAGGCGTTGACGGTGGTGGCGACCTGGTCGTCGTAGACCAGACGCTTGTAGAGCCGCGAAGCCTTGTCGCCGACGAGGACCTGCGCGATCAGGTTCAGATAGGCCGAGTCCGCGGTGCCGTAGCCGGGGATGTTCCAGACGCGATACGCGCGGGCCTGCGGCACCCGGTCCTGCGCGGTCTGGTGCTGGGAGCCGGTGCGCTTGGCCACCCATTGGTCGAAGTGGGCCACCGGAGGTCCCGGAGGAATGTCGCCGAAGTAGAGCTCGGCCTTCACCTTCGCGGTGGCGGCGTCGATGTCGCCGGCGATGACCAGCACGGCGTTGTTCGGACCGTAGTACGAGCGGAACCAGTCCTTGACGTCGTCGAGCTTGGCCGCATTGAGGTCGTCCATCGAGCCGATGACCGTATGCGAGTACGGATGGTTGGACGGCCACACGGCCTTGGTGATGAGCTCTTCCGCGATCGAGTAGGGCTCGTTGTCGCCCTGGCGTTTCTCGTTCTGCACGACGCCCCGCTGTTCATCGAGACGCGGCTGATCGATGGAGCCGAGCAGATGGCCCATGCGGTCGGACTCGAGCCAGAGGATCATGTCCAGCGCCGAGGTGGGAGCGTTCTGGAAGTAGTTGGTGCGGTCCTCGTTGGTGGTGCCGTTGAGGTCGGTGGCTCCCACGCGCTCCACGGCCTTGAAGTAATCCTGGTTGTAGTTTTCGCTGCCGTTGAACATCAGATGTTCGAACAGGTGAGCGAACCCGCTGCGCCCCATCGGCTCGTTCTTCGAGCCGACGTGGTACCAGACGTTGACGGCCACGATCGGAGCCTTGCGGTCCTCGTGATGAAGCACGGTCAGGCCGTTCTTGAGGGTGAAGGTGGTGTAGGGGATGTCGATCTGGGGAATCGGCGAGGGCTTCGTGACGGGCTTCGACCCCTGCTGCGCTACGAGCGCAGGCGTGAGCAGAAGAGTGACGAGCGCAGCGCCGATGAAGGTACGGGACGTTTTCATGCGATCTGCCTCCTGGAAGAGGACGCACCAAGGGCAGGCACGTCCGAGTCGTGATGGTTCGCTAGTACGGCAGACTATCAGAGAGGTTTCAGGCGAGCGCGGTTTCGCG
>JBDTOZ010000397.1:0-3043 GCA_039932995.1 Acidobacteriota bacterium
CTTCTTCTTGCGTGCGGCCACGCCCGCGGGCAGGATGCCCGCGGCCCCTTACCGGAGTGCCTGGCCTGCGGGCGTTGAGCAGCGTCGCACGGTTCACGCACCAGACGTTGGCGCCAGAGTTGCTTGGCCTCACGGAAGCGTCCGCATCGAAGTCTCGATGATCGCAGGAATGGGATCCTTGTCGTCGCCATCACCATCTGAGAAGTCGAGACTGGCGCGCCGCCGCCGGCGCGCGTGCGGGCCAGACTCCGTATGACCGCCTCTCAGGCGCCCGAGCTGCCCAAGCTCCTCTCCCGCATGATCGCACGCCGAGCGCGTGGTGAAGAGGGAAAGGACACGATCGCCGTAGCGCGCCGCACACTTGATCAACTCGCGGTGGTACTCGTTCCATTGATCAGCCAGGCAGGCTTCGACGCTCTGCTCGCGCGCGCACTGCAACTCACTCAACGCGAACACCTCGTGGATCAGGAACGGGGCGGCGACGCGGAGGCCACGCCGTCTGAAACCGTGCGCCTCTGGCTCGAGCGGCTGCCTGAACGCCAAACTCTCGACGCGGCTACTGCGCTGCTCTCCGCGCTTGCCGCGCTGCTCACCACGCTGATCGGCGAATCACTCACAACACGGTATTTGCGAAAGGCGTGGCCTGACGGTTTCGGCGATGCTGCTGCGGAAGGAACAGCATGAATGACAAGGTCTTGATTGGAAAACTCCCGACGAACGTGACTGGACTCGACCAGATTCTCGGCGGCGGCATCCCCGAGCTCTCGTTCAATCTGATCGCGGGCGCGCCCGGCTCGGGTAAAACCACACTTGCGCACGAAATCATGTTTGCTCTGGCGCGCCCGAAGAGCCAAGCCCTTTATTTCACCGTCGTCGGAGAGCCGCCGCTGAAGATGCTGCGCTATCAGCAGCAGTACAAATTCTTCGACTTCGAACGTCTCGACAGTGCAATCCGCTTCGTCAATCTGAGCCAGGAGATCACAGAAGGGACGCTCGATGCGCTCTTCGCGCGGATTGTCGCGGAAGTCGAAGCAACGCGTCCGGCTTTCGTCTTCGTCGACTCGTTCCGGGCCGTGGCGCAGGCCGTCGAGAAAGCCGACAACGGAAAAGTCGAGCTGCACCACTTCGTGCAACGGCTCGCAACGACGATGACCAGTTGGGAGGCGACGACCTTTCTCATCGGTGAGTATCAGCCGAAAGACGCCGATTACGACCCTGTCTTCGCCGTCGCCGACGGGGTCCTGTGGCTTCATCAAAGCCTGGATCGAAACTCGATGGTGCGCAAGATTCAGGTCATGAAGATGCGCGGCCAGGCGCCGGTACCAGGGTTACACACGTTCCGCATCACCGACCAGGGAATCCAGGTGTTTCCGCGCGTCATCGTGGGTCCGCCTGGCGGCAGAAGACGTCCGCGAAAACGGCTCATGCTCGACATCGACGAGCTGGATCGCATGCTTGGCGGAGGCATCCCGGCCGGTTACTCCGTGCTCGTGGCAGGCCCGTCAGGTTCAGGCAAGAGCGTACTGGCCACACAGTTCATCATGGCCGGCATCCGGCACGGCGAACCTGGTGTCCTGGCCGTTTTCGAAAAGCGGCCGAACGAGTATTCGCAGACTCCGCCGGGAGGGTCGGCCTTCGGACAGATGGTTCGGGACGGGAAAGTAGGAGTCATCCACTCGCGACCGCTGGATCTCTCGATCGATGAGACGCTTTACGAAATCGTCGAGCAGATCCAGCGCATGAAAGCACGCCGTGTGGTCGTCGACTCGCTGTCGGGTTTCGAGCTCGCGCTGGCACCGACGTTTCGGGAAGACTTTCGGGAATCGCTCTACCGCATGGTCGCCGTTCTGACCGGAATGGGCGTCACCATGATGATGACCGCCGAGTTGGAAGACAGCTACATAGACCTGCGCTTCAGTCCGCACGGCACGGCATTCCTGACCGACGTGATCATCATGCAGCGTTACATCGAACTTCAGGGCTGTCTGCAGCGCGTCATGTCGATCGTCAAAGTCCGTGGCAGCGCTCATAGCAACGAGATCCGTTCGTTCGACATCACGAAAAACGGAATTGTCGTGGGAGAACCGCTATCAAATTATGACGGCCTGTTGACCGGGCACCCCGATCACGCCTCCATCGCCACGAGCGTGACACCGCTTCCAAAGCGAAAGCGATTGGCCCGGTCATGACGAAGAAGGTCAAACAGCCGGACAACACTGAGGCACCTGGAAATCGCCAGACACCTGTGGTTTCTCCCGACGGGCGTGAAGAGAATCCCGAGCTCCCACCGAACGGCGCAGTCGTGCTGGAGGAGGTCGAAGCGCTGATGGCGGCACTGCGCGAAGCGAACGGCCATCTCGTTGCGGCCAGCCTTCGATCTCAGGCATTGGCTGAACAGATGAATGTGCTGTACGAAGATGCCAGGAGCGCCATTGAGGCCAAGGATGAGTTTTTCGCGTTGATCTCCCACGAACTGCGCTCGCCGTTGACGTCGATCATCGGCTGGGCTGAGTTGCTGAACATGAACCCGGAACGCGCAACGATGGTCGAGGCAGCCCGGTCGATCGCCACGAGCGCTGCCGTTCAGGCTCAGCTGATCGATGACCTCCTCGATGTGTCGAGGATCATGACCAATAAATTCGCGATCACGAAGAAGAAGTTTGATCTGAACGAGGTGGTCCACGACAGCATCAGCGGCTTGCGGCCCCTCGCTGATGCGAAAACAATATCGCTCCGAGTCGACGCCAAGGAGTCCGTCACCCTCGATGGTGACGCGGCCCGAATGCGTCAAGTGCTCTCGAATCTCCTTGGGAACGCCATCAAATTCACGCCCGCCGGTGGGTTGATCGAAACCTGCTTGATGCGCGACGGCTCTTCTGCGGTGATCAAGGTCGCTGATACCGGCGAAGGGATCTCTCCGCAATTCCTGCCGCACATCTTCGAGCGAACTGCTCAGGCAGCCGAGCGGCGCTTTGGGGGGCTCGGCCTCGGGTTGGCCATCGTCAAGCACATCGTTGAACTTCATCGAGGCTCGATCGAAGCA
>JBDTOZ010000398.1:0-2675 GCA_039932995.1 Acidobacteriota bacterium
CAGCAACCAGCAACCAGCAACCAGCAACCAGCAACCAGCAACCAGCAACCAGCATGAACGCACCCATCCTCGACCGGGCTGCCCTCATCGAAGCACTGTCCAGCGAGCGCGCCGCCGGCAGGTCGATCGCGTTTGCGAACGGCTGCTTCGACGTCCTTCATGTCGGGCATGTCCGTTACCTGCAGGACGCCGCGGCCGTGGCGGATACGCTGGTGGTGGGCGTGAATGGCGACGATTCGGTGCGGATGCTGAAGGGGGAGGGACGTCCCGTGATGCCGGCGGCGGAGAGGGCCGAGCTGATCTCCGCGATTCGTGGCGTCACGTACGTGACGGTTTTCGAGGAGAAGAGTCCGGCCCGGCTGCTGGAGCTCCTGCGTCCGGATTTTCAGTGCAAGGGCACGGACTACACGGCGGAGTCGGTGCCCGAAGGAGAGCTCGTTCGCTCGTACGGCGGGAAAGTGGTCATCGTCGGCGACCCGAAGGATCACTCCACGAGTGACATGCTGAAGAGGATGAGGAACGACGGATGAAGGGTGAGCCCTCCCGGCTCCTCGTGCTCCGTCTCTCGGCCCTGGGGGACGTCATCCACACGATTCCGGCGGTGGTCGCGCTCAAGAGTCACGCGGACATCACCTGGGTCGTGGAGGCGCCCTATCGCGAGCTCGTGGAGATCGTGACCGGCGTCAAGACGGTTCCGGTGCGCATGAAGAAGTGGGCGCGGGAACCGGGCTCCGCGATTTCCGCGTTGCGGATGATGCGTGGCGTCGATGCGTCGATCGATTTCCAGGGACTGATCAAGTCCGCGCTCCTCGGCGCGCTGTCGGGCGCAAGGATGCGCTATGGCTTCGATCGCAACGCCATCCGCGAAAAGCCGGCCCTTCTCTTCAGCAATCGCAAGGTGTCCGTCGACACGAAGCTGCACGTCATCGAGCAGAACCTTCAGCTCGCTCGGGCCGTGTCTCCGCTGAACGAGCCGGGAACCGCCGTGTGGCGAGAGTTCCCGACCGCGGTTCCGGGCGTGGCAGGGGCGGTGGTGCTCCTCCCGGGTGCAGGCAAGCCCAACAAGCTCTGGCCGGTAAAGCGCTTCCGCGACCTGGCGGCGCGGATTGGACCGAAGGCCCTGGTGGTTTGGGGTCCGGGGGAACGGGAGCTGGCCGAGGGCACAGGCGCCCGGATGGCCCCACCGACGAACCTTCGCCAGCTTGCCGGTCTGTTGCAGGATGCCCAGGTGGTGATTGGTGCGGATACCGGTCCCCTGCACCTGGCCGCGGCTCTGGGGACGAAGGTGATCGGCCTCTACGGACCGACCGATCCCCGCCGGAACGGACCGTATGGCCAGCTCCACCGTTGCATCGATCGTTTCGGCTCAACGAAATCAATGGAATCGATTACTGTTGAAGAGGTCATGAATACCCTCCAGAGGGTGGCTGCCGAGTGAAGCTCCTCCTGGCCGTGATTTTCGCGGCGTCCGCACTGGCCGCTCCGTCGCCCGTCGAACAGCGCTTTCTCGAAGGCGAGACCCTCGACTACAACCTCACGTGGTTGAAGGTCACCGGGGGCACGGCCCGGATGACGATCTCTCCCATCGAGGACGGTTCCCGTTATCGCATCACTTCGGTGGCCCATTCCAGCCCCGGCTTCTCGCGCTTCTTCAGGGTGCGCGACGAGATCGAGACCACGGTGGCGCGCAGCGACTTCTCGACCCTTCGTTACGTCAAGCGGCTCGACGAGGACGGCGACAAGATCGAGGAGACGACGGTCATCGAGGATGGGATCGCCACGCGCACGCGCAAGAAGGTCAAGAAGATCCATGTCCAGCGGCCGATCCTCGATCCGATCTCCGTCATCGACTACCTGCGCACCGTCGATCTCACGCCGGGGAAGAAGCACGACCTCGTGCTCATCGCGGACGGCAAGGTCTACACGGTGCACGCCCTGGCGGTGAGACTGGAGAAGGTGGAGACCCCGCTGGGCGTTTTCGAGTGCATCCGGGTCGAGCCACGCATGGTCAACGGTGGGGTGGAACGCCAGGAACGGCTGTTCATCTGGTACACGAACGACGATCGGAAGCTCCCGGTGCGCATTCGGACGGAAGTGAAGGTCGGCGCGATCACGGCCACGTTGCGCGGCGTCACCACGGGGGTGACCTCGATCGCCCCTCCGGTGCTCACCGACCGGAAGAACCGTTGACGTCAAACCAACATCAATCCCCCGTCAACACACGAATGGTAAACTCGCCGGCCGATGCCGAAACGAGCCGGCAGCGGCCGGATCAGCCGGCCTCGGTGCCGCGAGTCGACAGAAAGCAAATATGAGCGTCCGTCTCGGTGAGTTGCTCACCAAAGCGAGCCTGATCACGCAAGATCAGCTCAAGGAAGCCCTGCGGGTTCAAAAGGAAACCGGAGGCAAGCTCGGCGAAACGCTGATCAAGCTGGGCTTCGTGTCCGAAGAGGACATCACGGAGTGCCTGAGCCAGCAGTTCGGGGTGCCGTCGATCAATCTCCAGCACTTCGAGATCGATGGCAGCGTCATCAAGCTGATTCCGGGCGACGTGGCCCGCAAATACAACATCCTCCCGGTCAACAAGACCGGCGCCACGATCACCATCGCCATGGCCGATCCGACGAACGTCTTCGCCATGGACGACATCAAGTTCATGACCGGCTACAACGTCG
>JBDTOZ010000399.1:0-15823 GCA_039932995.1 Acidobacteriota bacterium
ACTAGTGAGTAGAGTTGCCGGATAAATTCTGGGTCTTCGATGTTACGCATTTACGCCCCCTGCCCTCAGTGAGGACTTGCCGCGTGAGCCCGGGCGTCGTGCTCCGGGCGTCGCCCAACTCGTTGTTGAGAGGATTGTAGACCGACCAAAGGCCGCGGCCAAACGCGGATTTCGTGGCGTCTCGTGAAACTTGATGGAAGTGGTCGAGGGAAGGGAGGTCCGGTCGGGGCGAGGCACATCGTCCTCCGGCTTGATTCATTACGTGGGTGTAGATCATGGTCGTCTTCACGTCGGCGTGGCCCAGGAGCTCCTGGATGGTGCGGATGTCATAGCCATCCTCGAGCAGGTGAGTCGCGAAGGAGTGACGGAAGGTGTGGCAGCTAGCGGCTCTTGCGATCCCTGCTGTCCGAAGCGCGCCTCGCACCGCTTTCTGGACTGTCGTTTCGTCGAGATGGTGGCGCCTCACCACTCCCTCCCGCGGGTCCCGGCTCCGGTTCGCCGCGGGGAAGACGTACTGCCAACTCCACTCCCGGTTTGCTTCCGTGTATTTCCGTTCCAGAGCATGCGGAAGCCACACGCGTCCGTACCCTTCTTGCAGATCATGCTGGTGGATCCTCCGGACGTGGAGGAGGTGCTCCTGTAGCGGTTCGATGAGCGAGGGCGGCAACATCGTCCGGCGATCCTTGTCGCCTTTGCCGCCGCGAACGACGATCAGGCGGGCCACGGTGTCGAGGTCTTTGACCCGCAAGCGCAGTCCTTCCATCAACCGCAGTCCGGCGCCGTAGAGGAGTGAGGCGACGAGCCGCGGCGGGCCTTCGAGCCGCCCCAGGATCGCTCGCACTTCTTCCCGAGTCAGCACGACCGGAAGGCGCCGGGGTTTTCGCGCGCGAACGAGGTCGCCCAGCCATGGGAGTTGGTCGTCGAGGACATGGCGGTAGAGGAAGAGGAGCGCGCTGAGAGCCTGAGCCTGCGTCGACGCGGCGACGTGTCCTTCCACGGCAAGATGGGTTAGAAAGGCGTTTACTTCATCCGCCCCCATCGCCGAGGGATGCCGTTTGTTGTGAAAGAGGATGAACCGCCGCACCCACTGCGCGTACGCCTCCTCCGTTCGGATGCTGTAGTGGCGCACGCGGATGGCGTCCCGAAGCCTGTCGAGGAGTCTCGGCGGTTCCGACATGCACCGAGGCTCCCTCGGCATGGTTTGAAAGTCAAACCTTCCACAGGCGGTAGAGTCGGATGCTTGCGAGCGCGAGTTGGGTCGCGCAGGTCGATCCTCAAATGCGACCGTACCTGGTTCGACACCTCATGAATGCCGCAATGACCTGGTCCGGCCTCTTCGTTCGAGCATCGTCGTCGCTGCGTCGGGAGAGGTCGTCTGTATGCCGAAACGCGCGGATCGATCTTCGCGTTGGGGGGATGCGGTATAGAGTCCTATGCATTGGGCGCCTGCTCGTCCGTCTCGCCGATAGCGCGGCCGGCAAGGACTGCTTCGACAAACGGAGCGGGTGGCCGGTAGTCGTGAGCAGCGACGTAATGAGCGATAAGGGCTGGAGCGGCGAAGCACTGACCCTCTGACCCAAGGACCCGAATTTGGCCATTTCCGCGAGTCTCCTCCGACGGATTGCAACAAACCTCGCAGTCGTGGAACCCACGGTGCAGGAAGATCGGGGCTCGGCAGAGTTTTCGAAGCTTTGATCGAAAGGCCGCCGAGGTCTCCCCTCTTGGGAACTCGTGACCACCGTCCAACCAGCCAACGTTCAACACCTCCCACCGGGACGGCGCGTCGACGTAGGTGTGTGGCGTGAGATCCGCGAAGTACGTCATAGAGTCCTCGTGCAGGATACGCGGTGTGCTCGATCTTCGATTGGGGGGATGCGGTATAGAGTCCTATGAGTTAGGCTGCATCTCTGGCGATGGAGAAACCTCAAATGAAGCAATCGACCCTCACTCTGCTCTCCGCAGCGCTCACGATCGTTGCCTTGGGGTGCGGGCCCTCGGCCGCTCCCCCCGTGGCAATGGCTTCCGCGACCGAGACCGCGGTGGCCACGCCCGCGCCGGAGACGCTGGTCACGGAGCTCTACGACCAGCACGCGAGGAGTGAGAGTCCGTTCTTCCAAACGAAGAGCCGCGCGCTGGTGGACAAGTACTTCGAAGCATCCCTCGGCGATCTGATCTGGAAGGACGCCGTCACCTCCAGCGGCGAGGTGGGCGCTCTCGAGTTCGACCCGCTCTACGACGCGCAGGATACCGACATCAAGAATTTCGCCATCCACCCGGGCACGATCGAAGGGGACCGCGCCAGCGTCCTGGTCACGTTCGAAAACCACGGGGAGAAGAAGCAGCTCACGTACGCGCTGGCGCGGCTCGGCGAGGTCTGGAAGATCACCGACATCTCTTTCGGAGAGGGACGAACGCTGCGTGCGGTGTTCAGCGGCAATCCACCGCAGAGCGAGACCGCCACGTCGGGCACTACGTCCGGCGGCAACACGTAGAGACGGTAGAGACCACGCCCATGACCCGGACGGAACGGCGCGCCCTGCTCCAGAAGATCGGCCATTACCTGACCGCCTTCACGATCGGCATGAAGGGCTTCATCAAGCTCGAGCACCCGCATGGCAACGAGGCCGCGATCGCGCTGTTCTTCGCGTCGGCGGTCTACATCACGGTGATGACGATCCTGCACGACCGCCTCCACCGCCACGCCACTCTCCTCGACGCCAGCGTGCTGGGCATCGAGTGCATCGTGACCGGCATCCTGGCCTCGATCTACGTGAGAGAAGGATCGCACGGCCTGCAGTACCTCTTTGCGCTGGCCTCCGTGCTCTTCGCGGTGGCGTTCTTCGTGCGATTGCGCAAAGGTCGGACGGCCCATCACGGCGAAGTCTCCGACTGACGCCGCGCGTGGCTTTGCCACTCGGCTCAGCGCAGTGCTTTGAGCGCTTCCACGACGCGCAGATCGCGGGGCATGAGCATGGCCGCGCGGTTGAGGAAGGTGCTGGCCTCGTTGCGATTGCCGAGGGTCGTGGCCACTTTGCCGGCGTAGAGGTGGGCGAGGCCGGAACGGGGATCGATGCGGATCGCGTTCTTGAGCATCTTCAAGGTCGCCGGCGCCGGCGAGACTTGCAAGCGGAACCGGCACCAGGCCACCTCCGCCGCATACGTGCCGTTCTGCGCGTCGCACTCGGCCGCCATTTCGAACGACGAGAGCGCCTCGCGCAACTTCCCGGCGTCGGCCAGTTCGCGGCCACTGCGGCTGAGCAGCTCCGGATCGATGAGGGTGGCCTGCATCGGCCGTCGTTCCATCGGCCGCGCGGGCGGCGGCTGGACCGGAGGAGCCGGCTCTTGCAGAGGCAGCGGGACCACGAGCGTCGTTTCGGTGTCTGCCTGCGAGCGGTTCTTCAAGGCCCGCAGCACGAGCAGCGCGTCGCGCCGCACCGGATCGGCCAGTTCCGCGTAGGCGCGCGCGGCGGCCAGAAAGACGTCCTGCGCCTTGTCGCGCAATCCGTCCCGCGCATCGAACTTCGAGGGGAGGAATCGATCGGCCGCGCGGAGAAAGGCGCGAATGAATTGCAACGGGCCGTCCCCGTCCGCGACCTCGAGCAGCTCGAAGGGGTCCTTCTCCCGATGCGCGCGGTGCGCCTCGAGCAGTTCCGCCGCGGTGGCCGCCGCCAGGCCCGGATGTGGAGGAGCGGCGGCCGGTGAGACCGGCTCCGGCGCCAGCGGGACGGGAAATGGCGCAGGCACCGCTTCTTCGATCGTGCCTCGCGAAAAGGGATTCTCCAACTCGAAGAACGGCTCGGCGCGAATGGGCTGCTCCGTCAGGGTGAACGCGCCGAGGAGCAGGAGGGCGTAGACGATGCGAAGCACGTCATCCGCATCGATCTCCGACTGCGCGACGGCTTCGCCGAGGCGTTTGCCGGCCCGCGCGGCCTCGACGATCTTCTGCTGGTCGGCGGTGAGGCGAATCTCGGTCAGATCGAAGAGCGGCTCGGACGCGAGACCGAGGTAGTGATCGCCGGCCACGGCCACCTCCTGGTCCACGGTCTCCTGCGTCTCGACCTTCAGGATGCCGGTGAGCACGAGCTGCGGCACCTTCACGCGCAACGGTGAGGCCACGGCCGGTGGCACGTCGAAGGAGATCGCGAAGGTCCCGCTCTTCCAACTGAAGGGCTCGAGCAGCTTGCGCCCCAGACTCTGCTGCAGCATCCGCTCGAGCTCGGCCCGCGGAAAGAGATTCTGCGCCAGGAGAATCTCCTCGAACGGTTTCCCCCGCGAGGCCGACAGCGCCAGCGCAGCCTGACAGTCCGGTTCAGCGAGCTTGCCCGAGCTGACCAGAAACCGCGCAAAGGTCTCCGTGGCGATGTTCGACTGACAGTCGACCGGCGAGCCTTCTTCGAAGAGGATCTCTTTCTGCAACTGATTGCGGTGCAACGCCAGGACGGCCGTCTCCTGGCGCAGCGCGAGCGCGAGCAGCAGGACCGGATACGGCGTCTCTACCAGACTGCCCGCACCCGCGCGCAGGATGGCATCGAGCTGTTCCGGAGTGCGGGTGAGCGTCGTCAGGGGCATAGGACCGGGTGGCATTGTAGTGCGACCTCGATTCGCCGATCCCGCACAAACGATCGCGGGTCACACAGGCGGCGGGTCGCAGTTGGCAGGCCACAGTTGGCGGTCAAGAGGAGACCGTCCTTTCCACGGGATACGGTACTCTCCGCGTCCGGCCCCGAATGCATACCGCCGTCTTCACCATCGTCTCTCCGAATTACCGGCACTTCGCACGCGTCCTCATGGATTCGCTGAGCGGGCAGCATCCGGACTGGGAGCAGTTCGTCCTCATCGTCGGCGGTGATGCGGATGCGCATCGCCAGGGAGAGCGCTTCACCACCGTCCCGCTCGACGCATTGCGGCTTCCCCATCCCCGGCAATTCGCGTTTCGCTACACGATCCTGGAGCTGAACACGGCCGTGAAGCCCTGGATGTTCGAGCATCTCTTCGACCGCGGATTCGAGCGCGTGGTCTATTTCGATCCGGACATCTTCGTCTACTCGCCGCTCGTCGAGCTCGACGCGGTCCCGGCCGGCACGTTCATGGTCCTCACCCCCCACCTGACCGGTTCGATCCCCGGGGACGGACATCCGAGCGAACGGGCCATCCTGCAGGCCGGCACCTACAACCTCGGTTTTCTGACCCTTTCCCGCGGCCCGGCCCTCGGACGCTTTCTAGCCTGGTGGCAGGAGAAGCTCGAGCTCCGCTGCGTCGTCGACATCGCGCAAGGACTCTTCGTCGATCAGAAGTGGATGGATCTCACTCCCGGACTCTTTTCGGGCGTGACCATCCTGCGCCACGACGGCTACAACGTCGCCTACTGGAACCTCCGCCAGCGCCAGGTCGTGAAGGCGGACGCGGGCATCCGCGTGAAGGGTCTCGACGAGGCAGACGAGCCGCTGCGGTTCTTCCACTTCAGCGGCGTGGATCCGGTCCAGCCCGAGCTCGTGTCGAAGTACGACGTCCTCACCCTCGACGCCGTCGGCGACGCCCGCGCTCTCATTCAGGACTACGTGATCGCCCTCGGGAGCGCCGGTTATGAATCGTTCAAGAAGGCTCCCTATGCGTTCGCCACGTTCGCGGACGGGAGCCGGCTGCCCAATGCCGCGCGCCTCGCCTATCGCACGAAGCCGGCGCTGCAGGCCGCGGGCGGCGAGGATCCCTTCGCCCACCCGGAGCTCTTCCGGGGCATGCGCGACAGGTCGCGCGCTCCGCTGACGGCGAGAGTGGCCCTGCAGTCCTACCGAGTGCTCTCGCGCGTCCGCCCGGTGGTCCGGCTTCTTCCCCAACCGCTGCGCCAGGCGATGCGGGAGTTTCTGCTGGGACGCAAGGAGTCGCCGGCGCGCAAGCTGGGAGAAACGTCCGCGCTCGCGCCCGGACTGAACATCGCCGGCTACGTCTCGCGCGATACGGGCGTCGGAGAATCGGCGCGGCTCTGTGCCGAAGCCTGCGCGGCGGTCGGAATCGAGAACCGGTTCATCGACGTCGATGAACGTCCTGCGCTCCCACAGGAAGCGTCGTATCGCGCAACCGTCTATCACGTGAACGCCGACCAGACTCCCGCCGTTCACCAGCAACTGGCGTCTCTCTTCGACGCCAGCGCGTACAACATCGGCTGCTGGCATTGGGAGCTGCCTGAGCTTCCGGATGCCTGGACCGCGTCCGCCACTCCGCTCGACGAGATCTGGGCACCCAGCTCCTTCGTGCAAAGCGCGGTCAGCCGCAAAGTGACGATTCCGGTGGTGCACATGCCTCACGGCATTGCCGTGACGGCCATCGAGCCCTGCTTTCCCACGGAGCTCGGCGCGCCCGCCGGACGCTTCACGTTCCTCTGCATGTTCGACCTCGACAGCGTCGGGCAAAGGAAGAATCCGCTCGGTGCGGTGGAAGCCTTTCGGCGGGCCTTTCCCTCCGGCTCCGAAGCTTCGCTGCTGATCAAAGCCGGTCGTGCGGAGCAGCATCCACGCGAGTACGCGGAGCTGGAGCAACACGTCCGCGACATCCCGGGCATCTACCTCACCCAACGCATGCTGACCCGAGCCCGGGTGAACGGACTGCTGGCCTCGTGCGACGCCGTCGTGTCGATGCACCGTTCCGAGGGCTTCGGGTTGATCCTGGCCGAGGCGATGTCCCTCGGCAAACCGGTGGTGGCCACCGGCTGGTCCGGCAACATGGACTTCATGAATCCGGCGAACTCCTGTCCGGTCGGCTACGAACTGATCACGCTGGACCGCACTTACGGAGCCTACGCTGCCGGTCAACAGTGGGCGGACCCGGACCTCGACCACGCAGCGCACCTCATGAGCCGATTGGTCGACGACGATGCCTGGAGAGCACGCCTCGGACGGAACGCGCAAGAAACCATGCGCACCCAATTCAGCCCCCGCGCTGCCGGTCTCCGCTACCGCCATCGTCTGCGGTTCCTGGGATTGATGGAACGGTAGGCCGCCCCTTCGTCGCCACGAACCCGGCAGGGACGGCGGCATGCCGGTAGGCGCTAACTTTGAGAAGGAGGGGAGGACGCTGCGGGGAGCCTCTGTGGAGCGGTGGACTTTAGTCCACCGTTGCGGTGGACTTTAGTCCACCGTCGCTCTCGCGACGATCGGCCCCTCTGCCCTTCGCGGCTCTCGACGCGAGTGTGGCGAGAACTCACACGGCTCACGGCTCACTCCTCGCGAGTGCCCAGTGGACTAAAGTCCACCGCTCCACAGAACCAAAGGCTCACCGCGGGGGGCGCGGGCATTCTGCCCGGCGCACTTCCCGCGTCCAATGTCCAAACTCCAGGCGGTGGACTCGAGTCCACCGGGCACTCGCGACGCGCGTGCCGAAGCCGGGTGAGGCTCTCGGGACGGCCGTGCCGGGAGCCTCGTTCAGTGACACCGCCGCGACGGCAGAGGGGAAGTGTCTCGCAAGAGCCTCGGTGGACTAAAGTCCACCGCTCCACTGGCACGCCGCCCGCCCGCCGTGATCCCGATCTCCAGCGGGACCCGCCCGGCTATCCCTTGCGCCCAGCCCTTACCCGGAGTGCCTTGGCGCGATGAGCCACCTCTGATGGGCGCGCGGCCTTGTCATCACTCTTTTTGCGCCGCGGCCGGAAGGACCACGGTGAAGGACGTTCCCTGGCCGGGGACGCTTTGGACTTCGACGTGGCCGTGATGCGCTTCGACGATGCGCTTCACGATGGCCAGGCCCAGGCCGGTGCCCTTCTCTCCGGCGGTGGCCGCGACACCGACTCGGCCAAAAGGCTGAAAGAGCCGCGCGATCTGTTCCGGCGACATCCCCACTCCCTGGTCGCTGACGGCCATCCTCGAGCCACCCTCAGGGTCGGTGCGTGCAGCCAGCGTCACCGTCGAGCCGGGGTGCGAGAACTTGAGCGCATTCGTGACCAGGTTGTCCAGCACCTGCGTGATTTTTCGCCGGTCCGCGACGAGGGGCCCCACCCCTTCCTCGATGGTCGAGAGGATGTGAATGTTCTTGCGCTCCGCCAGTGGACCCGAGGTCGCGGCAATCTCGGCGAAGAGCTCGGCCACGGTGAACGTCGTCATCTCCAGCCGCACGGTCCCGCTCTCGATGGCGCTGAAGTCGAGGACATCCTCGACGATGGCCAACATGACCTGCACGTTGGACTGAATGCGGCCGATCATGCGCTGTTGTTCGGGGCCCAGTCCCGCCGCGTCCAGCGAGACGAAGTACAGATACGCGAGCACCGCTGCCAGTGGATTGCGCAGATCGTGCGCGGCCATCCCCAGGAGTTCATTCTTCTGTTCGTTGAGCCAGCGCAGCTCCGCGTTGCTCTTGGCCAGTTGTCGCTGTGCGGTGGAGAGATCGTTGTTGAGCCGGGCCAGTTCGGACCAGATGTCGAGCGAGAGCTCGTCCGGTCGTGAGCGGGCGGCCAGCCGGCGGGCCAGGCCACCCACCCGCGGATCGTCGAAGACCGACTCGCAACGGCTGAGGATTCCCGCGGCGGTGGCCGCGGCCACGAC
Source organism: Acidobacteriota bacterium (assembly GCA_039932995.1). GTDB lineage: Bacteria > Acidobacteriota > Thermoanaerobaculia > Gp7-AA8 > Gp7-AA8 > QHVT01. The sequence continues at coordinate 8,529 of JBDTOZ010000399.1, forward strand.
CAGCAGCCGCCCTTCCTCCTCGGCACAATGCAGGTCCAGCGTGGTGCCGTCGCGCATCTGCAGGATGGTGTGCTGCTCGGTCTCGCGCGCGTCGCGAAGGATCTGCACGAGTCGCTCGCGGCTGTCGTGGGCGACGCCCGTCCAGAGCGGAACGCCGGGCACCAGCGGGCCTTCCCCGAACGTCGTGGTCACCACTCCGTCCGCGTCGCAAAGCACCAGGAATCCTGTGTTCATAGGGTCAGCGTGATTTCGTTGGCGAGGCGCACGGCGTCCGTCGCGTTGGCCGCCCAACCGTCGACGCCGAGGTGCTTGCTGATGGCATCCGAGAGCCGGAACGGATAGCCGCCGACGATGATCGGCACGTGCGAGGTAGCGGGATTCGTACGCAGGGAAGCGATGAGCGAGGTGAGCTCGCGCAGATGCGGGGTGATGGTCGCGGAGATCGCCACCAGCCCCGTCGGCGCGGCGGCCACCGTCGACACGATGCTGTCGACCGGCACGTTCGCGCCGAGGTAGACCGTGTCCCACCCGTCGGCCTCGAGAAGGTCGGTGACCATGCGCAGCCCGATCTCGTGCAGCTCGCCGCCCGCGCAGGCGGCCACCACCCGCCGGCGCCCGGGCTTGCCGGTGAAGAGTTGGCCGTAGAGCTGGGACATGCTGCGCTGCACGGCGGCCGTGCAGAAGTGCTCCTGGGCCACGCTGATCCGGTTCATCTGCCACAGCCGGCCGATCTCGTTCTGAACCGGCTCGAAGACGCGCAAGTAGAGGTCCGAGATGGACGCGCCGCCACGGACCGCCTCCTGAATGACGGCATCCGCATCGTGACGTTTTGCGATGCGAATGGCGTCGAGGTAGTGGCGAGCGGTCTCCTCCAGAGCTCCCGGCCTGCCGAGGAAGGTCTCGGCGTCGTCGGGCATCGCCTCGACCTTGTTCAGGACGTGCTCGACCACGGCAACGGCCGTGGCGGCGGAATCGTGATCGCGTTCCAGACCCAGCGTGGTGCGCATCTGCTCGAGGTTCGCGACCAGATCGTCCGCGTCCACCCCGCGCGAGGCCAGCATGACTTTGGCCCAGGCGATGTAGTCCTCGAAAAGCGTTGCGTCTCCGAAGGTCACCGCTTCCCGCAGATACGTGAGGTGAAACACCGTGTCGTCGATGCAGTGCTGCCGCCCGCGCGCTCCGTAGCGCACGGCCAGCGCCGGCATCCGTTCCAGTTGCGCGTCGGTGATCGCCACCGCCAGCCGCAGCAGGGAGGAAGCGTCGTCGAGGAGTGCGCGCATGGTTAGGTCAGGACGCGAAGGAAGTGAAGGTCATGATGAGAGTACGCGAAGCGTCGAGCTTGAGCCCGGCCGGGATCCCGCGATGGGACTGGCGATAGTCATGTCCATGATGCCAGTCACGGTAATTCTGCTCGGACGTCCAGCGCGTCAGCAGCCAGAACTCGTCCTGGTCGGCGGTGGGAGAGAGCACCTCCATCCCCAGAAACCCGGGCGCGGAATCGACGAGGTGGGGGCGTTGGGCAAAGGCGTCCCGCACTTCGGGGGTTAAGCCGTTCGCAACGCGGAATCGACTGATGACGACGAAGACTTCCATGGGCTGGTCCGCGAAGCAGCAGTGGGCAGCAGCGGGCGGACCTCGGTCGCATTCTAGACCCTGACGAGGCTCATGCCACCGGAGGGCTCTCCAGCAGCCGGGCCAGCGTCTCCCGCAGCACCTGCGCCTTCAGCGGCTTGGCGAGATAGCCATCCACGTGAAACTCCCGAAACGCTTCCTCTTTCTGCGCCGCGGAGGTGTAGAGCGAGGTCATGATCACGGTGCGGGTGTGCAACGTGAAATCCTCCTTGATCCGCTTCGCCACGATCCGGCCGTCCATCTTCGGCATCAGACCGTCGAGCAGCGCGATCTCCGGACGGAATTGCTTCACTGCCTTCCAGGCCTCCTCTCCGTTGGCGACGGCCATCACGCCGTAGCCGAGGGCCTCCAGTTGCCGGCAAACCACCAGGCGCACGTCCGGACTATCGTCGGCGACGAGAACGAGCGGGCGCGCCAGATTGTCGGGAGGCGGTGGTGGCGGAAACGCGGCCTCCCGCTCCTGCTTGATCCGCTGGTGCACCTCCAGTGTCGAGGCCCGGTAGCGCTCGCGGATGTCCGCCGCACGCCCGCTGCAGGAGCAGTGAGAGCACGCGGGACAGCGCAGGGATCGACGTTCGGTCACACAGTCGCAAAGCGACGCTTCGGCGGGAGCATAGGCACCGCCGCACCGGGGGCATTGGACGGAACTGGAGGATGAGAATTCTGAATGCGTAGTGGCGGTCATGGAGCGGCTCCTCGTCGAGGGTTGTCGGGGTTGATGGAATCGAGTCACCGAATGGGTGACGGGCCACGGACTCGGGGTTGCGTCTTGTCCACGATGGGAAGCGGTCCTGCTCCCAGCAATCGTGAAACCCGAATCCTCGGCAGCTCCGATCCTTCTGAAGACGCTGGAGTTCGACGCGATCTTGGTCAGGCGTGACTCTCGACGGGGTGTGCGGAAATCTCACGGATGCACGGAAAGCGCACGCAGCCGTTTCACCGCGCGGTCACCCCTTCTGGGCCTCCTTAAAAAAAATTCGAAGGGCCTGTATCAAATTCGCCGCTCCGAGCACTCCTGAGCTGAGCGCAGCACATTCTCCAAACCGGAAGGGCCGGGTTGGAGTGAGAAAGGGGAGCTGGATGACGTTCGAAGGAAAGCGCCGCAACGGGAGCAACCGGCCCGCCCTGATTGCGTGGAAAAGGGGTCTCGTCCTCATGGTCAGCAGACTTTGTGACGCCCCGCTGTCCGCCACCGAGGCACGACGATGATTCCTGGCGAGCACACGCAGGACCAGTTCCGAGGTCTGCTCGAGGCCGCTCCCGATGCCATGGTCATCGTCAACGATGGCGGCGCGATCGTTCTCGTGAATTCGCAGACCGAGGCGCTCTTCGGCTGGAGCCGCGAAGAGCTCCTGGGCCGGCAGATCGAGGTACTGATCCCCACGCGCTTCCATGCTCACCACGGCAGCCATCGCGACGGCTATTTCGGCGATCCCCACGTGCGGCCCATGGGCGCCGGTCTGGATCTCTACGGTCTGCGCAAGGACGGCAGCGAGTTTCCCGTGGAGATCAGCCTCAGTCCTCTCCGCACCCCCGACGGCATGCTGGTCACGAGCGCCATTCGCGACATCACGGACCGCAAGCGCATCGAACGGGCCTTGCAGGAGAAGAACAACGAACTGGAAAAGGCCAACCAGGCCAAGGATCGCTTCCTGGCCAGCATGTCCCATGAGCTGCGCACGCCGCTCAACGGGATCATCGGCTTCGCGGAGTTCCTAGCGGACGGGAAGCCCGGCGCCATCAACGCCAAACAGAAGGAGTATCTCGAGGACATCCTCAACAGTGGCCGCCACCTGCTGCACTTGATCAACGACATGCTCGACCTCGTGAAAGTGCAGGCGGGAAAACTCGACCTGCGGCCGGAGACGTTCTCCCTCCGTGAATGCATCGCCGAGGTCTGTTCCGGAGTGGCGCCGCTCGCGGAGAGCAAGCGCATCGACATTCACGTGGAGATCGATCCCGGTCTCATGTTCGTCACCCTCGACATCCACCGCTTCCGCCAGATCCTGTTCAACCTGCTCTCGAATGCGCTCAAGTTCACCGACGACGGAGGCCGTGTGGAGATCCATGCGAAGGAAAACGGCCGGCATCAGTTCAGCCTCTCCGTGCTGGACACGGGCATCGGAATCTCCCGCGACGACCTCACCCGTCTCTTCACCGAGTTCGAGCAACTGGATGCCGGCGTGGCCCGGCGCTTCGGGGGCACGGGTCTGGGCCTGGCCCTCACCAAGAGCATCGTCATGCTGCAGGGCGGAGCCATCGACGTGGTGAGCGAGCCCGGGACAGGCAGCACGTTCCGGGTGGTCCTTCCGCGAGAGACGCCGGAGGAGACACGATGAGCGCCTGCATTCTGGTCATCGATGACAACCCCACCAATCTCAAGCTGGTGTCGGACATCCTGGAGTTCGAGGGCTACCGCATTCTCAAGGCCAGCGACGCGGAGCAGGCCCAGGAGATCGTGGAAGAGACCCTTCCCGATCTCATCCTCATGGACATCGCCTTGCCCGGAATGGATGGGTTGACGCTCACCCGGAAGCTCAAAGCCGCGGAGCGCACCCGGCACATTCTCATCGTGGCCCTGACCGCCTTCGCGATGAAAGGCGACGACGAGAAGGCAAAGGCCGCCGGCTGCGACGGCTACATCACCAAGCCCATCGACACCCGGAGGTTGTCCGGCCTCGTGACCGGCTATCTGCAACGGCTGGATGCAGCGCATCCGCAAGAAGGCCGGCCATGAAGATCCTCATCATCGAAGACCAACCTACCGAGGCCAAGCTGGCCCATCTCGTCCTCGACGCCGCCGGCCACTCCGTGAACAGCGTGGAAGCCGCGGAGCAGGCCTTCGAAGCCATCAAGGCGGACCGGCCGCAGATCATCCTCATGGACATGGTCCTCCCAGGTATGGACGGCCTGGCCCTCGTGCAAATCCTGAAAGCGGATCCCCTGACCCGCGACATTCACGTCGTGGCCACCACCTCCTACCCGGAAAGATTCTCCAGGGCGGAAGCGCTCCGCGCCGGCTGCGATGCCTATCTCGTAAAGCCGGTCAGCACGCGCACGCTCCCGAAAACGCTCAGCGACGTGGTGGAAGGAGGAGCCGAAAACGATCCGCGCTAGGATGCGCGGATGCGTCTCCCTTTCCCTCCGCCGCTCGCTCCCATGCTCTCCACCGCCGCGGAGAGCCTCCCCAAAGGCGCCGGCTGGCAGTTCGAGCCGAAGTGGGACGGGTTCCGCACTCTCGTCTTTCGCGAAGAGGACGGCATCCTGCTGCAGAGCCGCGACGAAAAGCCGCTCAATCGCTACTTTCCCGAGCTCGTCGAACCTCTGGCGGCGGCCCTTCCGCAGCCGTGTGTCCTCGACGGCGAGATCGTCATCGCCGGTGCCCGCGGCCTCGACTTCGACACGCTGCTCCTGCGCATTCACCCCGCCGCTTCCCGCGTGAAACTGCTTTCGACGCAGTCGCCCGCGTCTTTCGTGGCCTGGGATCTCCTCGCCCTCGGCGATGAAGACCTGCGCGAGGTGCCCCTGCACGAACGACGGAAACGTCTGGAACGTCTCCTGGGCAAGGCCCGTCCTCCCGTCTATCTCTCCCCCGTCACGCTCGATCGGGCCGTGGCCGAGGACTGGTTTCAGCGTTTCGAGGGCGCGGGCTTGGACGGCGTCATGGCCAAGAAGCTCGACGGACCCTACCGCGCCGGCGAGCGCACGATGATCAAGGTCAAGCACAAGCGCACCGCCGATTGCGTCGTGGCCGGATTCCGCTGGCACAAGAACGGGCCCGGCACGCTGGTGGGCTCCCTCCTGCTCGGCCTCTACGACGACGAGGGCGCGCTCCATCACGTCGGCGTCACCTCGGCATTCACCAACGCCGTGCGCGCGCAACTCGTCACCGAGCTGGCGCCTTTGCGCAAGGACGCTCTCGAAGGACACCCGTGGCGTCACTGGGCCGAAGCGCAGTCGGAGGCGGAGGGACAACGTCTTCCCGGCGCCTCCAGCCGCTGGAATCGCGGCAAGGACCTGACCTGGGAACCGCTCCGTCCCGAGCTCGTGTGCGAAGTGGCCTACGACCACATGCAAGGCACCCGCTTTCGCCACGCCGCCCAGTTCGTGCGCTGGCGTCCCGACAAGCCGCCCGAGGAGTGCCGCTATGACCAGCTCGAAGTCACTCCCGCCTTCGAGCTGGAACGGGTGTTCGGAGCGCGCTGAGCGAAGCTCGCCTGCGCGCCGGTGCTCGTCACGTCCCGAATTCCCAGGCCAGTTTCTTGAACACGCGGTCGACGCGCTCGACCATCTGCTGCACGTCTTTCTTGGCGTGGGCGGCGGAAAAGAATGCGCACTCGAGCGGAGAGGGCGGGAGGTAGACGCCTTCGCCGAGCATGAGGTGAAAGAAGCGCGCGAACTTTTCACGGTGACTGCGGTTGGCGCCGGCGAAGTCGGTGACCGGACCTTCCGTGAAGAACGGCGTCCACATCGAGCCGACCCGGTTGAAGGCCAGGGACACGTTGTGTTTGTCGGCCGCGGCGCGGACGCCGGTCTCGAATTCGGAGCTGCGCTCCTCGAGATCGTCGTAGATCGAGGAATTGCGCAGGACGCTCAGCGTGGCCCGCCCCGAGGCCACGGCCACGGGGTTGCCGGAGAGCGTGCCCCCCTGCTCCACGGGACCGAGAGGCGCGATGAGCTGCATCCGCTCGCGCGAGGCGCCGAAGGCGCCGATGGGCATGCCACCGCCGATGATCTTGCCGAGGGTGGTGATGTCGGGCTTGACCCCGAAGAGCTCCTGGGCACCGCCGTAGGCAACGCGAAAGCCGGTCATGACTTCGTCGAAGATGAGCAGCGCGCCGTGCTCGTCACAGATCGCGCGGAGCCCTGCCAGAAAGCCGGGTTGCGGAGGGATGCAGCCCATGTTGCCGGCCACCGGCTCGACGATGATGGCCGCCACTTCCTCGCTCATGCGCGCGCGCACGTCTTCGAGGTCGTTGTAGCGCGCGACGAGTGTCAGACGGGCCACCTCCTCCGGAACGCCGGCGGAGTCGGGCACGCTCGGAGCGTCGCCGGAGCCGGCCTTGACCAGCATCGAGTCGACGGAGCCGTGATAGCCGCCCTCGAACTTGAGGATCTTGCTGCGACCCGTGGCCGCGCGCGCCAGCCGAAGAGCGCCCATCGTGGCCTCGGTTCCGGAGTTGACCAGCCTCACCATTTCCATCGAGGGAACGGCCTGCACGATCATCTCCGCCAGCTCGATCTCGGCCGCGGTCGGTGCCCCGAACGAAAAGCCCCGCGTGGCGGCCTTCTTCACGGCCTCCACCACGTACCGCTGCCCGTGTCCAAGAATCATCGGCCCCCAGGAGCCGACACAGTCGATGTATTGCAGGTTGTCCGCGTCGAAGATGCGGCCACCCTGGCCCATCTCGATGAAGAGTGGAGTGCCACCCACCTCGCCAAACGCGCGAACCGGAGAATTGACGCCACCGGGGAGGACTTCCTGAGCTCGGAGAAAGAGGGAATCGGATTGCTTCGCCATGTCGGCGCGGATTATATGGATTGGGTGGCGGCGTGCGCGGTGAGTGCGGCGGGCTCGTGCGCAGAAGTAGGGGCGCGGGCATACGCGCTGACTTTGAGAAGGACGGAGAGCCTCTGTGGAGCGGTGGACTTTAGTCCACCGT
>JBDTOZ010000400.1:0-8735 GCA_039932995.1 Acidobacteriota bacterium
GCCGCGGGCATCCTGCCCGCGGTGGACTCTCGGGTCTCGACGACCGGCCTCAGAGACTGTGAGCCTATGAGACTGTGAGGCCAGCGTGTTCCTGATGCGAACCCCGCCCCCTCCCAGCTCGGCGACTCGGCGACTCGAAGACTCGAAGACTCGAAGACCCCAAAGACGAGAAGAAGAGAAGAGGGAGGCAACATCAAGGCCTCCCCTCCCTGATCCTCGAAAGCGTGGCGTCGAGTTCGATGAGGACCTGATCGCGGTGGGATCGGCGCCCTGCGACGTCGGCGAAGCCGTCGCTCTGGCACTGCCCTGACCTTCCTCTTCGTCTCCTGGTCTTCTCGTCGCCGGTCTTCTTGTCTTCGAGTCGTCGGGTCTTCGAGTCTTCGAGCTCGAGTCTGCGCGGTTTCGACTCAGGGAAAAATGAGAGCGAACGCGACCGATGTAGAATAGTGACGTAGCTACCGACGGCGACCCGGCGGTACTTCCGGAGGATCGCATGAAGCAGTTTGCCTTGTTGACAGTCATGACGGCATCGCTTGCTTTTCTAGTACTGAGCGCTACCGCCGAATCAAAATTCATCTTGGAACCGCGCCACAACAACGTGAGCGCCACGCGAGACCAACTGCAGGCCGCCGGCGCGCGCGTGCTCGCAACGTATGGATCGGCGCACGCAGTGACAATATCCGACGCAGCGCGTGAGGGGTTTCTCCACCGCACGACCGTCGCAGGTTTTGACGCCCGGGAGCTAGAAGACTACATCGATACGCCCAAGAAGCGCATCGACTCTCGCGGTCGTGTTCGCGCACTACTTTCCCAGGGCCCCGGACTGTTCATACTGCAATTCGTCGCACCGCTGACACCGGAATGGGCGACCATCGTTAATGACGCTGGTCTCGAGGGCGTTGAATCACTGCATGAGCGTGCGATGATCGTCGTCGGTACCGACGCGCAGGTCGAGAGTATCGCGAGCCACGACTGGATCCAGTACGCGGGACCATATCTGCCGGAACACAAGTTTGCGCCCTTCGCGCCGGGGCAGGGGGAGTACGTCGTGATGATTGCCGACACCTCGGTCACTGCTGGCGCGATCGATGACATCGAGCGTCGCATTGGCGGGTTCCTCACCCGTTCCTCCTACCACCGAATGCTGACCGCGCGATTCCGCAGCAGTTTCGGCCTCGCAAATAGCCTCTTGAACGAGCGTACGTGTTTGGCATCGAGACGTTCGTTCCGCCGCAGCCCTCCGATGAACGGCAAGCACTTGCACTCACGGGCGCAACCTCAATTGTTGGAGGAAACTACCTGAATTGGCTGGCTAGCTATGGCATCACTCCAAAGAACCTGACGGAGAGGTCCGACATCGTCATCGACATCGCTGATATGGGCGTCGACTACGGGTGCGGCGAGGCGAACCTCCCTCAGTCGCACAAAGACGTCAAAGGCCGTATCGTCTACAACAACGGCTCGACGAATGACCAGCCCGGCGGAAACTATCAATGGACGGACAGCCAAGGGCACGGCACGATTGTCGCAGGCATCGCCGCAGGGAATCCGCTGGCCGGTCTAAACGCGTCCGGCCAACCGCTTGCGATCGACAGTGCCGGTGTGCGCTCCGACGGCAATAACATGAAGGACACCGACGCGTACGGACAGTTCTACTACGGCCTCGGCATTGCACCCGGCGCGCGAATCGGCAACACTAAGATAATGAATAGCATCCAAGTCGGCAGCCCCGGGGACTGGACAACGCGGGCCGTCACGCGGCGCTGTAATACGCCCGGCGCGCCCTGCTCAGCAACGGGACCGCTGTGCCCGGCGCTGGTCCAGAATTACAGCAATAACTACTACACACCGACTGGCGACCTCGCTGGGCTCTATACGAGCGTCGCGCGTGAACTCGATATCAGCGTGCGGAACGCCGATCGCGCGACGATGGTGCCACTCTCGGTGACGGTGGCTGCAGGCAACATCGGCCAAGATGGCAATGACCCGACGAGTCAATTCCTTCCGGGTGGAACAGCAAAAAACGTGATCACCATGGGTGCGGCCGAGTCATTCCGCCAAAACATCCCGGCCTGCAGCGGCATCAAGTACACCGCAGGTGGGTTCACGGTCGTCTCGTCGATTTCACGCCGCGGCACCGTCGATAATCGCATCAAGCCTGATCTCCTCGCGCCCGCAACCCTGGCCTTTGGGCCCCGGTACGCAGCCGGGGGCACCTACTGTGGCACGGCCGGCATTAGCACAATGGAGGGGTTCCCTCAGTACCACGGCTCCAGCGGCACCTCGTTTGCCGCACCCGTAGCGGCGGGCGCGATTGCGCTGCTGCGCCATTTTTACACCCGCAACTTTGGCATCAACCCGTCCCCTGCACTCTACAAAGCGATGCTAATCGCCGGTGCGCGATCCATCACTGGAGGTTACGACCGATACACATCAAGCACGATTCCCACCTGGCCGAGCGCGCAACAAGGGTTCGGCCTGTTGACCGTGGACCCACTCTTTACGTCGACCAACGCGCGCGCTTGGCGTGAACAGACCACGCCTTTGCAGCAGTCGCAGAGCGTGTTCTACACGGTGACGGTGACGAATCCCCTGCAGCCGGTGAAAATCGTCGTGGTGTGGACCGATCTTGAGGGGACCATCCAGGATCCGACGACGATCGCACCGCGCGCGTTGAAAAACGACCTTGACGTAACCGCGACGCTTCCGGACGGCAAACGGTTCTATGGCAATTATGTCAGCTCTACCGCCCCCGGCTATTCGCAATCGCCCGGTGGATGCGGACGCCCTGTGTGCCCATCGCCGGCCGATACGCGCAACAACGTAGAGGTCATTCATGTCGACCCTGCGCTCTTTGGTAACACGGCCAACCGGACCTTTTCATTGCGCGTAATCGCGGCAAACATGGCCAGTGTGAACGGCGTACCAGCGTCGCAGGATTTTGCGCTCTTTGTGATTAACGGACAATTGCAATGATCGGTCGCACCGACGTTCGCAGGCTACTCATCACGCTGCTGCTGTATATATTCGGTATTCCGACGCACGCGGACGAGCCGATTACGTACACACGCTTCCTAGTTCCGCTGTACACGCAGGACGTGCCCGGTGCGTATGGCTCGGTCTGGCAAGTCCGCACGTGGCTGCACTACTCCGGCAACACGACGACGCTCGTCGCGCCTACGCCGTTCTGCTTCTACTTCGAGTGCACGGTGGAGGGACCGGTGGAGCCGGGATGGCCGGCTGTGCCACTCGAGCCAATGCCCGACCATCATGAGTCCGCCATCCTCGTGCACGTCGACAGCAGGCTCGCGACGGCATTCACTTTCAATTCCCGCGTCCGCGATGCCTCGCGGCAGGGCGACACGGCAGGCGCAGAGGTGCCCGTGATCCGCGAAGACCGCATCCGGAATGCATCGGTGTACTTGCTCAACGTTCCTCGTGACGATCAGTACCGCGCGATGCTGCGGGTGTATGCGCTCCCAGACGTGGAAACCGCCGAGGTCGAGGTGCGCTACTATCGACAGCCCGACGCCGAGGACCGCTCCAAGTTTTCACTCGACCTGGTGCTGCTGCGCGCGGACCGCATTAAGCTGCGATTACAGCATGACCCCGGGCGGTACCAGTTCTCACCCGCGATCGCGGAGATCGCGAATGTCGAGCGGTTGCCGGAACTTCGCAGTGAACGCTTGATCTGGATCGAGATCAAGCCACTCACGCCCAACCTCCGGATCTGGTCGTTTATCTCACTGACGAACAATGAAACACAGCACGTCACGACCATCACGCCCGGCGTGTGAAAGCGGATCAATATCCATGGTGTCCCGGGCACGTGCCATTCGAAGGGGACGACTCACTGGCGCGCAGGTCACCGCATCACGCCGAGACCTGCGTGCCCTGACGCGAACCCGCTCCCCTCCCCGCTCGGCGACTCGACGACTCGAAGACCCCAAAGACAAGAAGAAGAAAAGGAAGAGGCAACATCAAGGCCTCCCCTCCCTGATCCTCGAAAGCGTGGCGTCGCTTCGGAGCAGCGGGGCCAACTCGGCGACCGGGAACTGCGTGGGGTAGAGCCTCACCAGCGCCGCGGCGAGGGCGAGGCCTGCGTCCACGGAGCGGAGGGCGCGCCGGTCGGTGATCGTGAGGCGCACTCCGCCGCAGAGCTGGCCCTGGTGAGTGCTGGCGGTGGGCGTGAACTGCAGCGCCTGGAGGGACACTCCGGGGAGGGGACCCACTTCCCGGATCAGCGTGGCTCCGTCGATGTAGGGCGCGCCGAGAATCTCGAACGGAGTCGGCGTTCCTCGCCCGACGGAGAGGGCGCGCTCCAGCAGACCGATGCCCGGATAGAGCGCGGCCGCGTCGAGGGAGCGCATGTTGGGCGAGGGATTCACCCAGGGCAGGCCCGCCTCGTCCTGCCATTGAGAGCGTTGCCAGTGTTTCACCGGCACGATCCTCAAGTCGACGGCGATGGGACGCTCGTCGCGGAACTGTTGCGCCAGCTCGCCCACCGTCTTGCCGTGACGGATCGGCAGAGGATGCCAGCCGACGAAGTTCGTCTTTCCTTCCAGCAGCGGTCCCTCGACGACGTCCCCGCCGATCGGATTCACGCGGTCGAGCACGAAGAACGGCACCTTCGCTTCGCCCGCGGCCTCCATGGCCAGCCCCATCGTGGAGATGTACGTGTAGAAGCGCGTACCGATGTCCTGGACGTCGAAGACCAGCGCGTCCAGTCCGGCCAGTTGCCCGGCCGAGGGCTTTCGTCGCTCGCCGTAGAGGCTGTAAACGGGGATGCCCTGGTACCGCTCATCGGCGATCCGCTCGTCGTCCGCGGTGCCGCGCAAACCATGTTCGGGCGAGAAGATCGCGGCCACGGTCACGCCGGGCGCGCTGCGGAGCAGGTCGACGGTGGGATTGCCGGTGCGGTCCACCCCGCTCTGATTGGTGATCAGTCCGATGCGCTTGCCGCGCAGCAACTCGTAGCGAGACTGGTGGAGCACGTCGATGCCGTTCTGCGCATCGCCGCCGCCGGTGACCCAGCCGACACGTCGCACCGGAGGAGTGAACGTGACGCCGCGCAACGACGACGCCACCAACGTCCCCAGCCGGCGTTGCAGCGCGACGACGCTCCCTTTGCCGTCCGGATGCACGCGATTGGAGAGGAAGACGTAGAAGGTGTGCGACGGGGGATCGATCCAGAAGAATCCACCGGTCCAACCGGTGTGGCCGTACGAGGAGGCGGAGAAGAGATCGCCGCGCGGGCGGGAGTAGGCCGAGTCGAGATCGAAGCCGAAGGCGCGGCGGATGGCCACGCCGGGCGGCGTGATGTCGGCGCCGAGCGTTCCATCCCGAAGGGTCGCGCGCGCGAATTTCGCCAGGTCCGCGGCCGTGGTGAAGAGGCCGGCGTGTCCGGCCACACCGCCCATGCGGCGCGCGGTGGGATCGTGGACGACGCCGCGCAGACCATCTTCCGTCGGGGCGATGCGCTCCATTCGGGCCCGGGTGTCGTCGCGTGTTCGAGTCGTCGAGGAGCGTGCGCCGGCAGGGTCGCGTGACGTCGCGATCCTGCGAAATCCCGTGTCCTTCATGCCCAGCGGTGCGAACACGTGCTCCGCCGCGAAGGCATCGAGGGGCTGGCCGGAGACGCGCCGGACGATCTCGCCGAGGAGGAGGAAGTTGATGTCGGAGTAGCGGAAGATCGCGCCGGGCCGGTTGCGCGGCTGCTCCGCGAGAGCGAGGCGGATGCCTTCGTCGTAGCCGCTCCACGGCTCCTGCAGATCGACGTCGGGACGGAGGCCGGAGGTGTGGGTGAGCAGATGCCGCACGGTCACCTGACCATCGACGTACTCCGGCAGATAGGTGCGGATCGGCGCGTCGAGCGAAACGAGTCCGCGATCGACGAGCAGGCGGATCGACGGCGCGGTGGCCACGACCTTGGTCAGCGACGCGGCGTCAAAGACCGTGTCCTCGGTCATCGGCTCGACCGATGGAACGAGCGAACGATTGCCGTACGCACGTCGATAGACCTGACCATTGCGCTCGATCCAGAGCACACCGCCGGGAAGGCGATGTTCCCCGATGGCCTGGGTCACCGCGGCGTCGACTTCACGAAGACGGGCGGCGTCGAATGCAGAGGAGCTCGTTCCGCATCCAGTGAGCAGAACTGTGAGGAAAAGAGCAGTGGCAATTGTTTTCACATTTCCCTACCGAAGGATATATTGACCTTCCACGGTCCCCGGTTACACTCCATTCGTTCCAATCAATCGCAGTCCCTACAACCGAAAAGGCAACCCCGCCGCGAGGCGGTGACGCAAAGCCGCGGATCTCCGTCCTGGAGACTGCCGGGCCGCCGGACCATCGACGACAACGCTTTCCAGGGGAGATCTGTATGAAGAGAACGCTTGTACTTGCTTCACTGAGTGTCTTGATTCTCGCAGCCACGGCCGGCGCCGAGGTACGCATGATCCAATCATCGCGCGCGGACAAGGTCAATGCCTCGGCGTCGATCATGCGCCGTCAAACCGTCGCGACCAACACCGCCGAGAAGTGGGTTGGCAAGAAGTCGATCGTTCGCGATGAAGCCACCGGACGGTACCGGCGGCCCACGCAGACCGAAGCGACGTCGCTGGTGCGATCGCTCCGGCAGCTCACGGCGCGTCCGGAAGCGATCAACGCCTCGATCCTCGCCGGTGGAACGCGGCAGGGCACGATCAACGGCAGCTTCGCGAATGTGGTGGTCGGACGTCCGAAGGCGGACGGCACGATCGAAACGCTGTGTGTCCAGACGTTCGCGGAAGCGGCCGCGTTCCTCGGACTCGAAGAAGTGCCCGTGGAGTCCGCGCAGTGAGCGTGAGGAGCCAGACCACCATGAAAACGATCACGCGCTTCCTGCTCGTCCTCTCCGCCGCCATCCTCCTGACCGCGCCTGCCTTCGCCGGCGCGACCATCTTCATCATCAACAATGACGGCCCGAACGAAGGATTCAACGACCCGACCGCGGCCGCGCCCGTGGGCGGCAATCCCGGCACCACGCTCGGACAGCAGCGCCAGAACGCGTTCGTGTACGCCGCCACGATCTGGGGCAACACTCTCGACTCCAACGTCGACATCTACATCGTGGCCGCGTTCAATCCGCTGGGCACCAACGTGCTCGGCTCCGCCGGTGCGTGGGATGTCTTCTCCGACTTCGCCGGCACCGCTCCATTCCCCGGCTCGGAGTTCCCGCTGACCTGGTACAACTCGGCACTGGCTGACAAGCGCGCCGGCCAGGACATGGACGTCACCGCGCCGGACATCAACGCGCAGTTCAGCAGCAACTTCAACTTCTACCTCGGCCTGGACGCGAACCACGGCCCGCAGAACGACCTGGTGACCGTGCTCCTGCACGAGCTCGGACACGGCCTCGGCTTCCAGAACTTCGTCAACGAGTCGACCGGCGCGAACCTCGGCAACTTCTTCGACGGTCCGCGCTTTTACCCGCTGCAGACCGACGTCTATTCGCACTACACCCTCGACCTCACCAATGGCCTGCACTGGAACGACATGACTGCCCCCCAGCGTCAGGCTTCGGCGGTCCGCTTCGGCCGCGTGGTGTGGGACGGCGCGAACGTGACCGCCGCCGTGCCCAGCGTCCTCTCCCTCGGCAGCCCTGAGCTGCGCGTGCTCGCTCCGGCCTCCATCGCCGGCGCCTACCAGTTCGGCCTGGCCGGCTTCGGCACGCCCATCAGCAACCCCGGAGTGGTCGGAACCGTCGTTGCGGCCGTGGACGCCGTGAACGTGACCGGCCCGACCAGCACCGACGGCTGCACCCCCTTCACCAATGCCGCCGCCGTCTCGGGCAACATCGCCCTCATCGAGCGAGGCACCTGCGGCTTCACCGTGAAGGTGAAGAACGCGCAGGACGCGGGCGCGGTGGCCGCGATCATTTACAACAACGCCGCGAACGCCGCGCTGGCGCCTCCGGGAATGGCCACCGATCCGGTGATCGGACCGACCATCACCATCACCTCGGTGAGCATCACGCGCGCCGACGGTCTGGGCATCGTCGGTCAGCCGGCCGGCAGCGTCAGCGCCAAGCTCGGCGTGGACATGACCGTCCGGGCCGGCGCGGACACGGCCAATCACGCCCGCCTCTACATGCCCTTCCCGGTGGCCAGCGGTTCCTCCGGCTCCCACTACGACACGGTGGCCTTCCGCAACCTGCTCATGGAGCCGGCCATCAACGGCGACCTCACGCACTCGCTCACGCCGCCCCAGGATCTCACCCTGCCGCTCATGCGCGACATCGGCTGGTTCCCGGATGCGGACGTCGACGGAGTCGCGGACGCGGCCGACAACTGCCCGAACACCGCCAACGCCAATCAGGCGAACTACGACGGTGATGGGCAGGGGGATGCCTGCGACAACGACGACGACAACGACGGCGTGCCCGACAATGTCGACGCCAACCCGTTCTCGAACATGCAGCCCACCGTCACGATCGGCGGCTGCGACTCCGGCGCGCCGAACGTCGTGTTCCCGAACGGCCTCACCTTGATGGACCGCATCGCCGCCATCGTGGCCGCGAATCACGGAGACTTCGTCAGCCAGGTGAACGCGATCATCAACGAAGCGAAGGCGCTCGGCCTGATCACCGGCGCCCAGAAAGGCGCCATCACGTCCTGCGCCGCGAAGAGCTAGCCGGTCAGACCTCTTGCGCGAGAATGGTGGCCGGCAAGTTGCCGGTCACCATTCCTCTTCTC
>JBDTOZ010000401.1:0-28039 GCA_039932995.1 Acidobacteriota bacterium
CCTCTGCCCTTCGCGGCTCTCGAGCGCGAGCGTGGCGAGAAAACTCACACGGCTTTAGGGCTCACTCCTCGCGAGTGCCCAGTGGACTAAAGTCCACCGCTCCACCAGACCAAAAGTCCCACCGCGGGCAGAATGCCCGCGGCCCCTTACCGGAGTGCCTTGGCGCGATGAACCATGGGGCGCGGGCATCCTGCCCGGCGCACTTCTCGCGTCCAATGGGCAAACTCCAGTTGAGCTTGCGGTCTATTTCTGCGGCATCGCCGCCTGAAATGTCAGGTACGCCGTGATCACCGATCCCAGGAAGGCGAGCACCGGAGCCAGTGCCGAAATGAGCTCTGCCAGTTTCGTGACGCGGCCGCTGTCCGTCGCGGCGTTGCTCGTTCCGCGACTGCCGACCAATCGGCGAGCGATGGCTTCGGCGGCGCCACTCGGGCGCGCGAAGGGATTAAGCACTCCCTCGATCCGATCGCCCACCATTCCCCCCGTGAGGAAGAGGAATCCCGAGCCCACGACGTAGCGGATGAGATAGTCGATGTCCTCCCCGGTCCAGGGGACGGCATGTGTCGCGACGGAACGCCAGGTCAGTTGCACGGCCACATAGGCGAGGAGTCCGGAGGCGGCTCCGAAGAGCGCATACCAGCGAGCATGCCGCCCGCTTGACCACAGCCCGGCCCAGAACCCGAACGGCAGCGGCACACAGATCGAGACGATCAACACGGTCGGCGAGTACCCGAATTGTCGAAAGATCAAGTAGGCCACCCATGATGCGATGGCCGCGGCCACTGCCGCGACGATGGTCTTGAGCCTCTCCGCGCGAGGCGACAGCGCCGCGGCGGGCACGGCGGCCACTTCCGTCCGCGCTGCCAGCTCATCGACGAAGTGCTCGAGCTCCTGCTGCCGGTGCTCCACGTTGAGGAGACGCTCCACAAAAGGCCGCAGGAACTGGAGGTCCCGGCCGCAGAATCGGCAGACCACCGCCGCATCCTGAATCTCTTCGGCGCAGTAGAAGCAACGCATCCCACCTCCGCACGACGTTCTCGGAATTCGAGCGACTCCTGCGAGTCATGATCCGCGCAGAGCGTCGCCCCCTCAAGGTAATCGGATTGAGACGGACTGTACACGAAGACGTGAGGATGGAAAAGCGCCCTGCGGCCAGTCACGCGCGAAGGCGCGTCCCACAGTCTCGCCCTGGGATCCGCACCGGCTGGGAGTGTGCGCGACAGAACGTTTTCGCGAGGACGCACCGACGGAGCGACCTCACGTGCCCAAGGCCAACCAGCGCTGGCGGCCGTGCCGCCCTAACCGAGTTGTTGCTGGATGCCCAGCCGGTCGAACACCACGCGATGCTCGACGACGCGGCCGTGATGCACGTCCATGATGTCGATCACTTCGAACGCCACCGTCCGGCCGGTCGAAGGGATGCCCATGAAGTCGCCCAGGTGCGTGCCCCGGAACGTCTTGCGCGTCACCACCTTGTCATTCTCGGCCACCTGCTCATCGATGCGGACCGTCAGATCGGGAAACGCTCCGCGGAGATACAGGAACAGCATCTTCACGCCCTCTCGCGTGGGCGGTACGCCCGGAAACGGAGTGTGGTCGACGAAGTCAGGCGAGAGCAACTCGTCGACGACGTCGACGTTTCCCTTCGACTGCCCTTCGTTCACGAGTCGGCGGATGAGAGCCTTGTTTGATTCGACATTCGCTTCAGTGGACACGATGCGCCTCCGAAGACCATCTACGGCCGGCGACCGACATCGGATTGGCGACGTGCCGGTGTGCCACGACTTGCCAAGCTGTCATTCCCAATCGGCGAACCGCGTGGGTGGCAAGGCAGGGTGAGCGCGTGCGCGATGAGAAATCCCCTGCCTCCCGCGCTGATGGTGCAATCGCGGGACTCAGTGAGTCCCCGAGCGCCGACGACCTATCTTGTTCGCATGGCGATCCGTCTCTTCGCGCTCCTCCGCGCGGCCTTCTTCTCCACCGTCTTCGTCTCGCTCTGGACCTGGTTCTTCCCGCGATGGATCGCGGGCGGCGCGCTCCAGCCCCGATGGAGCGTGGTGCCGATCGTGTTGCTGGTCCTCGGAGGAGCGATCATGCTCCGCTGCGTCTGGGACTTTGCTTGGACCGGCCGCGGCACTCCCATGCCCCTCGATCCGCCACGACGTCTGGTCGTGACCGGGCTTTATCGCTACGTCCGCAACCCCATGTACGTCGGCATGGGGATCGCCCTCGTGGGCGAAGCGCGACTCCTCCCCACGATCACGCGCGAGATGCTCCTCCTCGCCGCCGGTGCCTGGATCGCCGTGACCGAAGAGCCGAACCTCAGACAGCTCTTCGGCGACGACTACCTCGAGTACTCCCGCCACGTCCGCCGCTGGATTCCCCGAATGACGCCCTATCGCAGCCCTTCTGGATGAAAACTCAGCCTTCCCTGATGGGAATGGGCGCTACCGCGGGACCAACATTCTCAGCGTCGCCGGAGGAGGCGCCCGCTGGGTAGTGGGTCAGTTGGAAATTATAAGTAAGCAGACGGGCGCGGCTCACTCCGTAGGCTGTGGCGGCTCGTTGTCCAAAGGCTTCAGAAGTTGCGACGCTGGGGCGGCGTCTTCCACCTTTCCTGTTGAGGGCGGCAACAAAGTAAGCTGCTGGGCGGACGTTATTTGCGGTTCTTCGATTCTGATCGCGTTGTGCTTGACGGCGGCGATGAAAGGACGGTCCCAAAAAAGAAGGACGTCGCATTTCGCACGTAACGCGCACGCGAGGTGTATGGCATCGTTCGGCTTAATGTTGTAAGTGCGGCAGAATCGGTTCGCCTCTTCTCCGATAACACGGTCGACGTCCACGACTCGGAAGAAGTCGTGTTCGAAGTAGTCCAGCACCTTTTCGTTTTCAGCGGGTGTCAGATGCGGTTTGCCGTCGCCCTTGACCTTGTGCACCTCGGCGAATGTAAGAGCGGAGATGATGATCGGATGCGTTCCCTTCTGCGCGTCTTCGAGGATGTGCGCAGCGATGTGATGGCGACCCGGCTCGCCCCTGAGCCAAGCGATAAAAACGCTCGAATCTAGGTACGGCTTGAGGTATTCATCAGCCACGAATCTGCTCCATGTATTCGGCGATCGTCATGTCGCCGATTAGGTCCGGAAACGCGCCAGTCATCTCCGCCGTGGAGGGGAGCTTGTCGCGGTCGCGGAGTTCCCGAATTCCACCGTCCATCGCAATCTTCTGTGGTTCGCCCTTGGAGTTGTATGTGATCTCACCGGTGACGATGACACGTCGACCTAAAGCGGACTTCACGTCATCAAGGAGTCCAGCGTCGAACCTGCATGAGACCGTCTTTTTCGATAGCGACGTGACGATGTCAAATCGCGGCTTTTCCTGCTTCACAGAAATCACACTGAGTCGACCCTCAACAGATCCATAACTCTTCCCGCCGGGCCGAATTAGCTGATCGAGGTTTACTGCGCCGCGCGGGGTTAATGGCATCGCTGGTTCATCGGGGGCGAGATCGTCTCCGATGTGGTAACCCGTAACGCCCCCATTACCGATCAGCTTGAGGGTACTTTTGGACGCACGCAGCGCCCTCTCGGAGTAGTACTCTGGAGTGCGTGCTTCGCCCTCACCTTCGATCACGCGCCAGCCGTCATGGTAGAGGCGTCCAACGCGCGCTCCGTGCCCTATCGGGACATCGTCGACACGGGGCTGACTTGCCAGGATGCCGGTAACGCTTGAGTTGGCGTTGATGTCGTAGATGACCCAGTCCAGCAGGGGTTCCCCCTTTCCGGCGAGCGTAGCGTCAAGGTCATTCAGGATGATCAGCTGGTTCTGAAAAGCCTGCAACATGGCGCGTAGCGTCACAGCGCCGCGGGGACCGTTTATCGTGAACCGAATTTTTGCCATTCGGGCGCCTGAGCCTCCAAGATTACACCTTGCCGCGTTCGCGCGTCGCGATGAAGGCCGCGGTGCGCCCGATTTCGTCGAGTTCCCGGCTTGCCGTCCGGCGTAGACGCTCGCGAACCCATGATGAAAGGCCGAGTCCGGACAGGGCGGCGGCCTCCCTGAATGCCTCTTTCTCCGAGGAGGAGAGTCGAATGATCACAACCTGATCTTTGGGCTCGCCCATCAACAAAAGTGTATGCTCAAGTGATATACAAGGCAAGCGCCAAACTCTCTTTACGTGTATGCCGAATATATATACATTGTGCTTTATGAACAAGCTGACGCCAGCCCGCCGCGCCGCAGTCCTGACCGCTCTCGTAGAAGGGAACTCGATCCTCTCCACCGTGCGGATGACCGGCGAGCGAAGAACACAATTCTCCGGCTGCTGGCTGACGCGGGAGAGTGGCTGCGACTACCAGAACGGGGCGCTGCGCAACCTGCCATCCCGTCGCGTGCAGTGCGATTAAATCTGGTCCTTCGTCTACGGGAAGGACCGCAACATCGCCCCCGAGATCCGCGAGTTCCTCGCCGTTCACCATCGGAGCGTGTGGACGTGGACCTGCATCGACAGCGTCAGCAAGCTGATGATTCCGTGGCTGGTCGGGGATCGCAACGAGCGCAACGCGGCGCAGTTCGTCGGCGACATCGCGGCCCGCCTCTCCGGGCAAGATCCAGATGACCACGGACGGGCTGAAGCTGTACGTCAACGCGGTCCAAGGAGCGTTCGGCGGAGATCGACTACGCCATGCTGACAAGACCTGTACGGCGCGAGCGGCAACGAGAACTCGGCGGACACCCGCTACTCTCCGGGCGGATCAAGGGTTCCGAAACCGCGATCATAGCTGGCGAGCCGGACAAGGCTCACATCTCGACCAGCTACGTCGAGAGGGCGAACTTGACGATGAGGATGGGGGATGCGCCGCTTCACGAGGCTAACCAATGGCTTCAGCAAGAAGTTCGAGACCACTGCCACGCGATCAGCCTGCACATGTTCCACTACAATTTCATCCGCATCCATCAGACCATCCGCTGCACTCCGGAGATGGCGGCGGGCGTGACCGATCAGGCTCTGGACGATGGCGGATCTGGTCGCCCTGATCGAAGCGCGGGAGTCCCTGGCTACCGGCGAGTGGGCTGTAATGCTAATTGAACCACTACCGCCCGCTGCCCTGACTTCGAAACTGAGCGTTCTACGATCGCTCGATGGCACGCCCTATTCGCGACCTGTTGACCGAAGTCCTGGAGCTCCCGCTCGACGAGCGGGCGAAGATGGCCGCCGAGCTGCTCGAAAGCCTCGAGGACGTTGAGAATGAGGTCGAGGAGGCGTGGGCGACCGAGATTTCAAAAAGAGTCGCGGCAGCTCGCGCCGGGGAGCTCGCCAGCACCGACTGGCGGACGGTGCTGGCGCGAGTCGAAAGAGAAGTCCTCGGACGTTGAAGCCTCTCAACATCGTCGACCCTCGTTCGTCCTCCCTCCGACCCCCTCGTTTGACACCTTCCCTTCCGCGGGCGTACTCTCGCGGCTCCTGGAGTGATTTGCGGGCCGCTTGCAACCAGGTTAAAAAAAGCTAAAGACGCCGGCACTCGACACGTTTTCGATCGCGAGCGGCCCCGCACTTGTGGCGGGGCCTTTTCTTTTTCTGGAGATTTCCGAATGGCGCAACCGGATCGCACCGAAGAGCTCAAAGGCATTCTGCGCAGCCGCATCCTCGTTCTCGATGGGGCCATGGGGACGATGATCCAGCAGTACGCGCTGGATGAGGCGGCCTTTCGCGGCGAGCGCTTCGCGCATCACTCGCGCGACCTGCGCGGGGCCAGCGACGTGCTCGCGCTGACGCTACCCTCGGTCCTCGATGAGGTCCATCGCCGCTACCTCGAGGCGGGCGCGGACATCATCGAGACCAACACCTTCAATGCCCAGGCGATCTCTTTTGCCGACTACGATCTGCAGCCGTACGTCTACGAGATCAACAAGGCCGCGGCCGAGATCTGCCGCAAGGCGGCCGACGAGTTTTCCACGCCGGAGAAGCCGCGCTTCGTGGCCGGAGCCATGGGACCGACCAACCGTACGGCCTCTCTCTCCCCGGACGTGAACAGTCCCGGCTTCCGCGGCGTCACGTTCGACGAGCTGGTCGATGCCTACTACGAGCAGGTCCGCGGACTGGTCGACGGCGGCGTGGATCTCCTCCTGCCCGAAACGACCTTCGACACGCTGAACGTCAAGGCCGCGCTCTTCGCCATCGAGAAGTACTTCGCCGAGACCGGCATCACGCTCCCGGTGATCGCCTCCATCACCATCACCGATGCCTCGGGGCGCACGCTTTCCGGCCAGACCGTCGAGGCGTGCTGGAACTCGATCTCGCACGCGCCTCTCCTGGCCGTGGGCATCAACTGCGCGCTTGGCGCCGAGGAGATGCGCGCGCATGTGGAAGAGCTGGCCAGGCTCGCGCCGATCTTCATCTCCTGCTATCCCAACGCCGGTCTTCCGAACGCGCTGGGCGGCTATGACGAGACCGCCGCGGAGATGACTGCCGTGCTCCGCGACTTCGCGGAGAGTGGCTGGCTGAACATCGTGGGCGGCTGCTGCGGCACGGGCTTCGATCACACGCGCCTCATTGCCGAGACCGTGGCCACGCTGTCTCCGCGCGTGCCGGTGCCTGTCGAGCCGCATCTGCGGCTCAGCGGACTGGAGCCGCTGACCATTCGTGCCGTTTCAGGCCTGAGCGGTGCTCCCTCCGACTCCGGCTCTCAGTTCATCATGGTGGGCGAGCGCACCAATGTCACCGGCTCTCCCAAGTTTGCGAAGCTGATCAAGGAGAACGACCTCGACTCTGCACTACGCATCGCCAAGCAGCAGATCGAGGGGGGCGCAAACATCCTGGACGTGAACATGGACGAAGGTCTGCTCGACTCCGAGAAGATCATGTCCGAGTTCCTCAACCTGGTCGCTTCCGAGCCCGACATCTCGCGCGTACCGATCATGGTGGACAGCTCCAAGTGGTCGGTCATCGAAGCGGGTCTGAAGACCTTGCAGGGAAAGTCGGTCGTCAATTCGATCTCGCTCAAAGAGGGGGAGGACTCCTTCCGTCATCACGCACGGCTCTGCAAGCGTTACGGGGCCGCGGTCGTGGTCATGGCCTTCGATGAGCAGGGTCAGGCCGACACGGTCGAGCGCAAGGTAGCGATCTGCTCGCGCGCCTACGAGATTCTCGTCGACGAAGTGGGCTTCGATCCCACCGACATCATCTTCGACCCCAACGTACTCACCGTAGCCACCGGCATCGAAGAGCACAACGCCTACGGCATCAACTTCATCGAGGCCGTGCGTCAGCTCGGCCAGAAGTTCCCGCTGGCCAGCACCAGTGGCGGTATCTCCAACGTCTCCTTCTCCTTCCGCGGCAACAACGTGGTGCGGGAGGCCATGCACGCCGCGTTTCTCTACCACGCCATCCGTGCCGGTCTGACCATGGGCATCGTCAACGCCGGTCAGCTCGGCATCTACGAGGAGATCCCCAAGGACCTCCTCGAGCTCGTCGAGGACGTGCTGCTCAACCGCCGTCCTGACGCCACCGAGCGACTGGTCACCTTCGCCGAGACCGTGAAGGGACAGTCGACCGCCACGACCAAGGAAGCGGAAGCGTGGCGCAGCGGCACGGTCCAGGAGCGGCTTTCTCACGCGCTCGTGAAGGGTCTGGTCGATCACATCGATGCGGACGTGGAAGAGGCGCGACAGACGTACCCCACCGGTCTCTCCATCATCGAAGGCCCGCTCATGGACGGGATGAACATCGTCGGCAATCTCTTCGGCGCGGGAAAGATGTTCCTCCCGCAGGTCGTCAAGAGCGCCCGGGTGATGAAGAAGGCCGTGGCCTATCTGCTGCCGTTCATGGAGGCCGAGAAGCTCGCCTCCGGCGATCAGTCCGCGCGCGGGAAGATCCTCATGGCCACGGTGAAGGGCGACGTCCACGACATCGGCAAGAACATCGTCGGCGTGGTCCTCGGCTGCAACAACTACGAAGTGATCGACATGGGTGTGATGGTTTCGGCCGACAAGATCCTCGATCGCGCCGAGGAGGAGAAGGTGGACATCATCGGCCTCTCCGGTCTGATCACTCCCTCGCTCGACGAGATGGTGCACGTGGCGCGGGAGATGGAGCGCCGCCACTTCAGGGTGCCCCTGCTCATCGGCGGCGCGACCACCTCGAAGCTGCACACGGCCGTGAAGATCGCGCCGAAGTACAGCAAGCCGACCGTACACGTGCTCGACGCCTCGCGCGCCGTCGGCGTGGTCAGCACGCTGCTCTCGGAGAATCACCAGCCGTTCACCGACAAGATCCGCGCCGAGTACGACCGTCTGCGCGCCGGCAATGAACAGCGCTCCCTGGTGATCCTGCCGCTCGACGAGGCCCGCCGCCGCGGGCTGTCGCTTTCGTTCAAACCCGAGCCGCCGCCCTTTACCGGAGTGCGCGTCCTGGATGAAGTTCCGCTGGCCGGGATCGTTCCGTTCATCGACTGGAATCCGTTCTTCCAGGCCTGGGAGATGCGCGGGCGCTATCCGGCCATCCTCGAGGAGCCGCGTGCGCGCGAGTTGTTCGACGACGCGCAGCGCCTGCTGGCGGAGATCGTCGAGAAGCGCCTGTTGAAGGCGCGCGCGGTCTATGGCCTCTGGCCCGCACAACGCGATGGCGACGACATCATCGTGACCCTCGACGACGGACGCCTGGTGCGTCGGGCGCGGTTCCACACGCTTCGCCAGCAGCAGGAGACGAACACGGGGCACAACCTCGCTCTGGCGGATTTCATCGGCCAGTCCGACACGGTGGGCGCCTTCGCCGTCACGGCAGGCCTGGGCGTCGACGAGCTGGTCGCGCATTTTCAGAAGGACCACGACGACTACAACTCGATCATGACCAAGGCACTGGCCGATCGGCTGGCCGAGGCGCTGGCGGAGAAGATTCACCACGACCTGCGCCGGGAGTGGTATGCGCCGGACGAGCAGCTCTCGGCGGACGAGCTCGTGGCGGAAAAGTACCGCGGCATCCGCCCGGCGCCCGGCTATCCGGCCAGCCCTGACCACACGGAGAAACGCACGCTCTTCGACCTCCTCGGCGCGGAGCGCGTGGGGATGCAGCTCACGGAATCGTGCGCCATGACGCCGCCGGCCTCGGTGAGCGGTCTGTACTTCGCGCATCCCGAGGCGCGGTACTTCTCGGTGGGCAAGATCGGACGCGATCAGGTCGAGGATTACGCGCGGCGTAAAGGAATGAGCCTGGACGAAGCGGAGCGCTGGCTCGGTCCCAATCTGGCCTACGAGCCGGAGCCGGTTTCGGTGCCCAGCTTGTCCGGCGCGTAGGCGGACGCGGCCGGCCACGAAAAAGCAGTCGTTCGCGGTTCATGGCCCAGGGAACGAAAACGGCGGGCTCGCGCCCGCCGTTCGTACAGATCCGCGCGAGGGCGGACCGTCTTACTTCAGATAGCTCAGCATCTCTTTGGCGGTGGCGGCATCACGGCCGTTGGGGTCGAGCTCGAGGTACTTGTCCAGCGCGGCCTTGGCCTCGGCGCTTTTGCCGCCGCGGACGTAGATCATGCCCAGCTCGTAGTAGGACTGAGCGAAGGCGGCGTCGAGCTCGATGGCTTGCTTGAGGAGAGCTTCGGCGCCGGCGTCATCGCTGGCGTTGATCAGCTTGGCCGCGTCGTTGAAGACCGCGTTGGCGCTCTTGGGCAGCTTGGCCTGCCACTTGGCGGCGTTGGCCTTGTCGCCCGTGGCCGCGTAGGCCTGGGCCAGGACTGTGATCATGGACATGTCGCTGTCGTCGATTTCGAGCACCTTGTTCGCGGCCTCGATGGCCCGGGCGTAGTTCTTCGTGCGCAGCGTGCTCTTGGCGAGCGCCATCCAGCCGGCCAGGAGGTCGGGCTTGGCGGCCACAGCCTCTTCGAACTTCTTGATGGCCCCCGCGAGATCGCCCGCGTTGGCGAGGGTGGCTCCTTCGTTATACGCGGCCACGGTCGTGTCCGCCTTCACCGGGGCTTCGTTGGCCGCGGGCGCGTTGGCCGGGGCGGCGCCCACTTTGTAGAGCTCGATGTTCTTCGTGTTCGACGGCCCAAGGAAGAGCTTCATGGTCTCTTCGTAAGGGGTGTAGCCCGGCGCACTGAAGGTGAACTTGTAACGGATGGTTCCATCCAGCAGAAAGACGGCATAGCCGCCATCCTTCTTGCCTTTCAGGGTCTGCTTGACGGTCTTGCCTTCCACAGCCTCGAGCTTGATCTCGGCGTCGGGAATCGGTTCCTTCGTGGCCGCATCGACGATCTTCCCAGTCATGCGCGCCTCGGCGCCGGCGAAGGCCTGAGTCGCGGTGAGAAGTAGCAGGGTCAGACTGAGCGCGAGAGTTCTACGCATGAGGTTGTTCTCCTTGGTTGAAGTGGACTCCCCTAAGAACGAGCCGGGCGAAAGAGTGATTCCGCGATGGCGGTTTCCTGGTCGGGCGCCGTTGCATCTGACGCCGAGAACCGAACTGAATGACGCCAGCTTAACCGGTAGTTTAGCCGGACCGGGCCGCACGGGCGACCCGGTCCGTCACGTTCGATGGTGATCAATCGAACGTCAGATAGGTCTGGTCCTTCAAACCTTTTTCGAAGTCCTGCAGCAGGCGCATGCCCTCGTTGGGCTTTACGCGGTCCTGCTTGATGGCCACGTCGATCTGTTGCTTCATGCGCTTTTCGAGGTCACGCCAGTCCCACTGGGTCATGGCCAGCACTTCGCCGATCGGTTGTCCGGGAATCTCTTCTTCGATGTAGAAGCCTGATTCCTCGTCCGGGTCGAGGAAGACGTGGACCTCGTTGACGCGGCCGAAGAGATTGTGGATGTCCCCCATGATGTCCTGATAGGCGCCGGTGAGGAAGATGCCCAGGTAGTACGGCTCATCGGTACGGATCTCATGCAAGGGCAGCGTCTCGCGGACGTCGTTGAGGTCGATGAACTTCGAGACCTTGCCGTCGGAGTCGCAGGTGATGTCCACGAGCGTCGACTCGAGTTGGGGCCGCTCGTGGAGGCGGTGGATGGGGACGATGGGAAAGAGCTGCCCGAGAGCCCAGTGATCGAGCAGAGACTGGAAGACGGAGAAATTGCAGATGTGCTGATCGGCCAGCTCGATCTTGAGGTTGCTCAGGTCCTCCGGGATCTCCTCGGGCTCCATGCTCAGCACCAGGGCCTGCATGCGCTCGGCGATCTGCCAGAAGAGCGACTCCACGCGGGCCTTGACGTCGAGGTCGAGCAGCCCCACCTCGAACATGGTCTGCGCCTGTTCCTTGATCTGCTCCAGATCGTGCCACGACGACTGCACGGTCTCCGGCGCCAGCGAGGCGTCGATGTCCAGCAGCTCGCGCACGAGCTTGTGGTCCTTGGCGCGGATCTCCCGCGATTCCAGGGGCGTTTTCTCGATGGCCCCAAAGGCCTGCACGATCAGGACGGAGTGGTGCGCGACCGTGGCCCTTCCCGACTCCGAGACGATGGTCGGGTGAGGCACCTTCTCGTCGTCGCAGATGTCCATGATGTTGTAGACGATGTCGCTGGCGTACTCCTCGACGGAGTAGTTCATGGACGAGTGGAAGGTCGAGCGCGAGCCGTCATAGTCGATGGCCAGCCCGCCGCCCACGTCGATGTACTCGAGCGGATGACCGCTCTTGTAGAGCTTCGCGTAATACATGGCCGCTTCGCGCACGGCCCGCTTGATGGTCAGGATGTCCGGGATCTGCGAGCCGATGTGGAAGTGCAGGAGCTTGAAGGCGGAGGCCATGTTGGCCTCGCGCATGATCTCCATCGCCTCCAGGATCTCGGCGGTGGAGAGCCCGAACTTGGCGTGCTCGCCTCCCGACGTCGCCCATTTGCCCGAGCCTTTCGACAACAGGCGCACCCGCAACCCGATCCAAGGCTCGACGCCCATCTCCGCGGCGATCTTCGTGATCTGGGCCACCTCGGAGATCTTCTCCGCGACCAGAATGACCTTCTTCCCGATCTTGCTGCCGGTCAGCGCGGTGCGGATGTAGGCGCGGTCCTTGTAGCCATTGCAGATGATGATCGAGTCGGGATCGTTGTGTACGGCCAGTCCGGCGAACATCTCCGGCTTCGAGCCCACTTCGATGCCGTGATGGAACGGACGCCCGGCGTCGAGGATCTCTTCCACGACCTCACGGAGCTGGTTCACCTTGATGGGGAACACGCCCCGGTACTGGCCCTGGTAGTGGTGCTCGGCGATGGCGCCGTTGAAGGCGTGATTGAGCATTTCCACGCGGTGGCGGAGCAGATCCTGAAAGCGGATCAGGAGCGGTGCCGCCAGGTTCAGGCCCTGCGCCTCGCGCAAGACGTCGATGATGGGGACGGAGATGCCGTTGGTCTGCAGCGGCGCCACGGTCATCTGCCCCTCGGCGTCCACATCGAAGTAGCCGCCGCCCCAACGGTCGATCATGTAGAGAGAGGTCGCGTCGTCGACGGTCCAGCCCTGCTCCTTCTCCTGCTCCTGCTGCGCTTCAATCAGCTCGTGCGTGGTCAATGGTTTCCGAGTCGCCTCCGTTTGCGTGGGCAAGAATAAAGCAAAACGAGGATGAGAACCTTTCGTTCCCTTGACGCCGGGCGGACCGCGAAGTGACGCCTCCTCTTCTCGAAGTCAGCCTCGAACGTTTTTCAGCCGGCGGGCCGTGTTGCTGGTTGCTGGTTACTGGTTGTCTGCGGGATCCGGCTGATGGAGAGGGTTCCGAAATCAAGAAAAGAAGGCTCGACGCCCCGCGTGCCGACAACCCGTAAACGCCATCAACCAGCAACCAGCAACCGGCAACCTTTCAAGCGACGGGCAACCACAAGACTCACTGCACGTTCTTCTTCTTCTTGGCATCCGCCTGCACGTCGCGTCCCTTGTTGGCGATCGCCTCGCCGGCCGCTTCGGCTGCTTCTCCGGCGCCCTGCTTGACGCCCTGCGCGGCCTCTTTGGCTCCCTCGGCGACGCGTTGTCCGGCTTCGGAGTCGCGAATCTCCTCGGCTCCTGCTTTCACACTCTCGCCCACCTGCTGGGCGGCCTGTTTGGCGCCGTCGAGCGCTTTCTTCGTCTGCTGGCTGACTTCGGTGGTCGTGGTCCGGGTCTCGGCCGTGGGCTCCACTTTGCCGTGATCGACCTGGCAGGCCGTTGCTACGAGCGCGAGTCCGAGGATGAGTTTCTTCATGATGTGTTCCCCTTCAGTCCGTCAGGGAAGCAACACACGCGCCGCCTGCGTTCTAGCCCTTCCAATGCAGACCCAGGACCGCCTCATCCAGGGGATGGCCGCCGACGGCCACTTCCGTGTCATCGCCGCTCAGACCACCATCGCCGTGGAGACCGCGCGCGAGATCCTCGACCTCGCGCCCGTCGCCGCCGACGCCCTTGGCCGGGTCATGACCGGCTCCCTCCTCATGGCCCGCCTGCTCGATAAGGACGTCCGCAATCAGCACGTCACGCTTCGCTTCGAGGGCAATGGGCCACTGGGAACCGTCATCGCCGACGGCACCGTGGGCGGCAACGTGCGCGGCTACGTGGAGAACCCTGTTCCGGTGGAGGCGCTCGACGTCGAGAGCGCCATCGGGAACGGCAGTCTCATCGTCATCCGCGGGACGCCGCCCGCCGGCAAGCCCTACACCTCGCAGATCCTGCTCGGTGGCACCGGAATCGCCACCGACCTGACCCGCTATCTGATGCGCTCCGAGCAGATCGCCTCGGCCGTGCTCCTGGGGGTGATGAACCGCCGCGACGGCGTCGCGGCCGCGGGAGGGGTCGTGATTCAGGCCTTCCCCCACGCTCCCGAAGACGCGATCGCCACCATCGAGCGCATCATCCGCGAGGCCCCGCCCTTGTCGACTCTCCTCGACAAGATGGAGATCGAGGATGCCGTGGCCACGCTGCTCCAGAACGCCGGCTACAAGCAGATCGACGCCGGCCACTCCGTGCCGGTCAGTTACACCTGTCCCTGCAGCCGCGAGCGCGCCCTTGCCCCGCTCACCCTTCTCGGCCAGGAGGAAATTCAGGAGATGATCGCGGACGGCGGTCAGGAAGTGGTCTGCCAGTTCTGCGGGCGCAAGTATCAGTTCTCTCCGCACGATCTGCTGGCGCTCACCGCCACTCACGATGCCTGATCGTTCTGCTCGCAGAACGGTTGCTGGTTGCTGGATCGTTCGCTTCGCAGAACGGTTGCTGGTTGCTGGTTGCTGGTTGTCTGAGGTTTTCCGTGAGCCATCGAAAGAGCGACGCCGGACGGCAAGAGGCGCTTGAGAGAGAGCTGACGCCATCGCAAGAAAACCGCAGACAACCAGCAACCAGCAACCAGCAACGCGTAAACGGTAAGCTACGGAGAAATGCGCTCAATCATCACCGGCACCGGCATCGGCATCCCGAAGAACGTCGTCAAGAATGAAGCCTTGGCGCGGATCATGGACACTTCTGACGAGTGGATTCGCACGCGCAGTGGCGTGGAACAGCGCCACTATGTCGATGACGGACAGGGGTCGGCCGACCTGGGCATGCTCGCGGCCGAGGGGGCGTTGAAGGCGGCCGGGCGCACGCGGGATGACATCGACGCCATCGTCTTTGCCACGATGACTCCGGACTACTTCTTCCCTGGCAACGGGCCGGTGGTGCAGGCCCGGATGGGGTTCAAGGAATCGATGCCCACCTTCGACATCCGCCAGCAGTGCTCCGGCTTTCTCTACGGACTCGACCTCGCCGACTCGCTCATCCGCAGCGGGAAGTACCGCCGGGTGCTCCTCATCGGCGCGGACGTCCATTCTCCCTTCATGCCCTGGCACAACGGGTGGAACACGACCATCGGCCTCGAAGACCGCGACGTCACGGAGAAAGAGTACGAAGAGAACACCAGGCTCCGCGACCGGACGGTGCTCTTCGGCGATGGCGCCGGTGCCGCGGTCGTCGAAGCGGCGGAGGAGAGCGACGACCGGGGACTCCTGGCCACGAAGCTCTACACCAACGGCTCGAACATCGAGGCTCTCTTCGTGCCCGGCGTCGGGTTCCGCCGTCGTCCCTTCGTCGATCACGCCCAGATCGACGCCAACGAGTTCATCCCCATCATGGAAGGCCGCGAGGTCTTCAAGCAGGCCGTCTCGAAAATGCCGGAAGCGGTGCGCGCGGTCTGCGCGGAGGCTGGTCTCGATCCCGGGCAGATCGACCTGCTGCTCATTCACCAGGCCAATCTGCGCATCATCGAAGCGGTCGCCAAACAACTCAGCCTGCCTCCCGAAAAGGTCCCCCACAACATCGAGCGTTACGGCAACACCACTGCCGGCACGCTTCCCATCCTTTTTCACGAATGCCGGGAAGACGGCCGCGTGCAGCCGGGCATGATCGTCTGCTTCACCGCGCTCGGAGCAGGGCTGCACTGGGGAGCGGCGCTTTACCGGGTGTGATGGCCGCGAGAGAGACTGACAGCGAAGACGGTTCCCTCCACCGCACCGATCATGACCCGAGCCCGATCACGTACGTTCCGCTGGTTGGCGATCCTGGTGATGGCCATCGTCGCCGTCCATGACTTCGCGGTCCCGCACGGGCGGGGGATCGGAGCGCGCGCGGCGTTGTTCGCCATCGACGAGTATCGAGCGCACCTCTCGCCCCATTTACGGGGACGTGTGGTCTGCCGATTTCAGCCTACCTGCTCGGCTTACGGGCGCGAGGCGATCCGGAAGTACGGGCTGGCGAAGGGGTCGGCGAAGGCGGCTTGGCGGATCGCGCGCTGCGGGCCTTGGACGAAGGCGGGGACGAAGGACCTTCCATGAAGAGCTTCGCGCTCGGACAGAGGTCGTTGAGCAGGCACTCCTCACACAACGGCTTCCGTGCGATGCAGGTCTCGCGTCCGTGGTAGATCAGCCGGTGCGAGAACGCGGTCCATTCACTGCGGGGAAGGAGCGGGAGCAGATCCTGTTCGATCTTCTCGGGATCGGTGTTCGCGGTCAGGCCGAGGCGTCCGGAAACACGGCCGACATGCGTGTCGACGACGATGCCCAGCGGAGTGTGAAAGGCATTGCCGAGGACCACGTTCGCGGTCTTGCGGCCCACTCCGGGAAGCGCGGTCAGCTCGTCCATCGTGCGAGGGACCTCGCCGCCATGCTTCTCCATGATCGCCTTCGCACAGTTGATGACCGACTTGGCCTTGTTGCGAAAGAACCCGGTCTGCTTGACGGCCGTTTCCATCTCCACGAGGCTCGCTTCCGCAAACGCGCGGGGATCGGGGTACTTGCGGAAGAGTGACTTCGTGACGATGTTCACGCGCGCGTCGGTCGACTGCGCCGCCAGGATGGTGGCGATGAGCAGCTCGAAGGGCGAGGTGAAGTCGAGGGAGCACTTGGCGTCGGGGTAACGTTTTTTCAGGCGCTTGTTGACTTCCGTGGCGCGCGTGTGGAGGTCGGTCATGTGTGTTTCGCTCGTGAAGAGTTGCTTTTGACGTTGCTGGTTACTGGTTGCTCGTTGCTTGCGGTGAATCGCCTGAAGATGACTGTAGTGGTCTGCTCGTCCGATTCGCCGGGTAGCATGGCTCAGGCGCAACACCGCAAGCAACCAGCAACCAGCAACCAGCAACCAGCAACCAGCAACCAGCAACCAGCAACAAGCAACGCGGCCGGGCATTAGAATTCGCGCATGACCGCCACACTCCACGAGCCCCGTATCATCCGCGCCCCGAGGGGGAACACGCTCCGTTGCCGGTCGTGGCAGACCGAGGCCGCGCTGCGCATGCTCATGAACAACCTCGACCCCGAGGTGGCCGAGCGCCCGGAGCAGCTCATCGTTTATGGGGGGATCGGGAAGGCGGCGCGGAACTGGGAGTGCTACGACGCCATCGTGGCCGCGCTGGAGCGCCTGAAGGATGACGAGACCCTGCTCGTGCAGTCCGGCAAACCGGTGGGCGTGTTCCGCACTCACGAGAACGCTCCGCGCGTGCTCATCGCCAACTCCAACCTCGTCCCCCACTGGGGCACCTGGGACGAGTTCCGCCGCCTGGACGCGCTCGGCCTGACCATGTACGGCCAGATGACCGCCGGTTCCTGGATCTACATCGGCACGCAGGGCATTCTGCAGGGAACCTACGAATGCTTCGCCGCCGTGGCCAAGAAGCACTTCGGGGACTCACTGCGCGGCAAGCTGGTCGTGACCGCGGGGCTGGGAGGCATGGGCGGGGCGCAACCGCTCGCGGCCACGATGAACGACGCCACGGCGCTGGTCGCGGAGGTGGACCGCACGCGCATCCAGCGTCGCCTCGACAAGCGCTACCTCGATGAGGAGGCGCCGTCGCTGGAGGCGGCCATCGGCCGGGCGTTGGAGGCACGGGACCGCGGCGAAGCAGTCTCGATCGGCGTAGTGGCCAATGCCGTCGAGCTCCTGGAAGCGCTCCTGGCCCGGGGCATCGTTCCCGACGTGCTCACGGACCAGACCTCGGCACACGACGAGCTGACCGGCTACGTACCCGCGGAGATGAGTTTCGAGGAAGCCTTATCGTTACGGGAAAGCGACCCGAAAAAGTATATCGATTTATCGTATGCGACCATGGCCCGGCACATGAGGGCCATGATCGCCCTGCAGGAGCGCGGCGCCGTCACCTTCGACTACGGCAACAACCTGCGCGGCCAGGCTCTCGCGCACGGAGTGCCGAACGCGTTCGAGGTCGGAGGGTTCGTCCCCCTGTTCATCCGTCCGCTGTTCTGCGAAGGGAAGGGACCGTTTCGTTGGGCGGCATTGTCCGGTGATCCCAACGACATCTTCGTGACCGACGAGGCCATCCTGGAGCTCTTTCCTCACGACGCGGCGCTGCACAGGTGGATCCGCATGGCTCAGAAGCGGGTCGAGTTTCAGGGCCTGCCGGCGCGGATCTGCTGGCTCGGTTACGGCGAGCGCGACCAAGCCGGGTTGCTGTTCAACCGCCTCGTTGCCGAGGGGAAGGTCTCCGCACCCATCGTCATCGGCCGCGACCACCTGGACGCCGGGAGCGTCGCTTCTCCGAATCGGGAGACGGAGGCCATGAAGGATGGGTCGGACGCGATTGCGGACTGGCCGATCCTGAACGCGATGCTCAACACCGCGGGCGGCGCGACCTGGGTCTCCCTCCACCACGGAGGGGGCGTGGGGATCGGCTATTCGATCCACGCCGGCATGGTCATCGTGGCCGACGGAACGGACGCGGCCGCGGAACGGCTGCGGCGCGTCCTGACGGCCGACCCCGGAACGGGCGTGATGCGGCACGCCGATGCGGGGTACGATGAAGCCATCGACGTGGCGCGCGAGCGAGGCGTCGATATTCCCATGCTCCGCCGCGAATAGCGCACGCCTCGCGGGGGTTGTCCCGGGCGTCAGATCACTTCGGAGGTGCCGTCATCGAAGCTCAGCGGTTGAAAAAAGACTGGGTCAACATCATCTTTCTCACCTTCACGCCCGTCATTGGGATCGTCGGCACCGCTGCGTACACCTGGTACGCGGGCTTCAGCCTGTGGATGGGAGCGCTCCTGGCCGGGATGTATCTGGCGGTGGGCATGTCCATCTGCGCCGGCTATCACCGTTTCTTCTCGCACAAGAGTTACGAGGCACATCCGATCGTGCAGTCGTTCTTCGCGTTCTTCGGCGCGATGGCCGCCGAGAACTCGATTCTGGAGTGGTCGTCGCAGCACCGCGTGCACCACAAGCATGCCGACAAGGACTGGGACCCGTACAACATCCAGCGCGGCTTCTGGTGGGCGCACGTTCTTTGGATCTTCTACAAGAACGAAGGGAAGGACAGCACCTACGCGAATGCGCCGGACCTGAAGGCGAACAAGGTCGTGATGTGGCAGCATCGCTGGAACAAGGTCCTCCTCATCGTCGGCGGTTTTGGCTTGCCGACGCTGATCGGAGCAGCCTTCGGCGATCCGATCGCCGGTCTGTTGTGGGGCGGCTTCACGCGCATCGTGGTCATCCACCACACGACGTTCTTCGTGAACTCGCTGGCGCACTTCTTCGGTGAGCCCGAGTTCAACTCCGAGGCCTCGGCACGCGACAACTGGATGGTTGCGCTGGTCACGCTGGGGGAGGGCTATCACTCCTTTCACCACCGCTTCCCCGCGGACTTCCGCAACGGCATCCGCTGGTATCAGTGGGATCCGGCCAAGTGGTTCATTGGGACGCTGCGCGCGACCGGGCTGGCTTCCGATCTCTTGTCTACGCCGCTTCCCCAGATCGAGCAGGCCCGCATGCGCGCCGCGCTCCACGTGGTCGAGCCAAAGATGGCCACTGCCACCGGCTCGATGGCCGATGAGGCGCGCCGCCGCCTGAAGGTGGCCGCCGGCCACCTCGAGCGGGCCATTGCCCTGTGGCGCCGGGCGATCGAAGAGCGCAACCAGGGCTCGACCGCCAGCGGCTCCTGGCGCAAGACCCGGAAGATGTCCCACCGCCACGTCCGCCGCTCGCGCCGCCAGTGGAAGACCGCTGTGCGCATGCTGCAGACCGCGTAACCGCGCCGCGGGCGTCTTGCCCATACGCGCTGACGTTGAGAAGGATGCGGGCGGGGGGCCTCTGTGGAGCGGTGGACTTTAGTCCGCCGTCGCTCTCGCGAGGATCGGCCCTTTGGCCTTCGCGGCTCTCGAGCGCGAGCGTGGCGAGAAACTCACACGGCTCACGGCTTACTCCTCGCGAGTGCCCGGTGGACTCAAGTCCACCGCTCCACAGAGACGAAAGTCCACCGCGGGCATCCTGCCCGGCGCACTTCCCGCGTCAAATGGCCAAACTCCAGGCAGTGGGCTCCGGTAGAATCCGGTCAATCGGGCCCCATGGGAAGCACTCGCGAAACGCTTGGCCATTACGAGATCCTCCGTCCCATCGGGGCGGGAGGGATGGGGGAGGTTTTTGTGGCCCGCGATCCCAAGTTGGGACGGAAAGTGGCCATCAAGCTCCTCCCGCCGCGGTTGGCCAGCGAACGCGACACGCTTTCGCGCTTCACCCAGGAGGCGCGTTCCGCTTCGGCACTCAATCATCCGAACATCGTCACCATCCACGAAGTCGGCGCCGCTGACGGCTCGCCGTACATCGTCATGGAGTTCATCGACGGGCAGGACCTGCGCAGCCTGATCGTCGAGGGCCCTGTCCCGGTCCGGCAGGTGCTGGACATCGCCGCGCAGATCGCCGACGGGCTGGCGGCCGCACACGAGCGTGGCATCGTGCATCGCGATCTCAAGCCCGAGAACATCATGCTCACCCGCGACGGGTTCGTGAAGATCCTCGATTTCGGGTTGGCCAAGCTGATCGGACCCTCCCCCGAGGGCGAGCAGACGCTGCAACTCGACCTGCCCGGGACCACCCCTGGGACCATCCTGGGAACGGTGGGATACATGTCGCCGGAGCAGGCCACCGGAAAGCGCATCGACTTCCGCTCCGACCTCTTCGCGTTTGGCGCCATCCTGCACGAACTGGTCACCGGCACGGCGGCATTCGACGGCGAGACGGCCATCGACACCCTCTCGGCCATCCTCCACCACGACCCCCCCGCGGTGACGCGGTCGAACGCGCGAGTGCCGGTGCAATTCGCCGACATCATCAAGCGAATGCTGGCCAAGTCACCCGACGAGCGCTATTCGTCCACACGGGATCTGGCGCGGGAGCTCCGGATGCTCCGCGACCGTGTGGTTGCAGAGGAGAGCGGCTTTCATCAGCCCGTTCCTGAGAAAAAGAAACCGCTGGCCGCGATCGTTGGGATGGCAGCGCTGGCAGCCCTCCTGGCCGGGGTGTATCTGACTCGAAAGACGACCACGCCGGCCGGCGCGGCTGCGGCCACGTCCAGTGCGCCTGCACCCATCGCGGCGAAGAAGTATCTGGCGGTGATGCGCTTCAAGGATCTCTCCGGCGATCCCAACGGTCAGTTGGTCGTCGACGGATTCGGCGACACGCTCTCCGCGCGCCTGGCGCATTTTCCCGGAGTGCAGGTGATGCGCCCCCCTGCGTCGGAGAGCGAAGGCGAGGATTCGCGCAAGATGGCGCGCGATCTTGGAGCGAATCTGGTGTTGACGGGATCGATGATGCGTGACGGCGAGCGCATTCGCGTGACCTACACGGTCCTCGACCCCCACTCCGGCCGGGAGTGGCGCGATCTGGTGGAAGGAAACGTGACCAACCTGTTCGGTGTGCAGGACGACGTCGCCGACAGCGTGGCCCGGAACCTCGACCTCGGAAAGAGCACCGTGCGCATCGCGCTCGACCCAACCGTCTCCCAGCGCCGTTACCTCGAGGCCCTGGGACACATGCGTCGCTACGACGATGAAGCGTCGGTTGCCGCGGCCATCGAGATTCTCGAAGAGCTGGGTCAGTCTCCGTCCGTGCAGGCGGCCCTGGCGCGGGCATACGTCTATAAGTACCAGAACAATGAGCAGCCGCAGGACGCGGCCGCAGCCAGCCAGGCTGCCGCGCTCGCACTGAAAGGCGATCCTCAGAGTCTGGACGTCAACGTCACGTTGGGCGAGCTGCGACGGCAGACGGGGCGTTACTCGGAAGCGGTCGACGCATTCGTAAGAGTGCTCTCGCAACAGCCCGACAACGCCGAAGCGGTGCTCGGTCTGGCCGAAACGTACAAGGCCTCCGGGGATGTGGTGAATGCGGAGAAATCCTACAAACGCGCCATTGCATTGCAGCCGAATTACTGGGCCGGATACAACAAACTGGGCGTCTTCTATTACGGGCAGTCGCGTTATGACGCCGCGGTCCTCCAGTTCAAGAAGGTCGTGGAGCTCGTTCCGGATAACGAACGCGGTTACATCAACCTCGGCGCGATGTATCAGAGAACGGGCAAGTACGACGAGGCCGTGCGGGTCTTCCAGCAGTCCATCCAGCGCAAGCCCTCCGGTCAGGGTTTCTCGAACCTGGGAACCTGCTACTACTTCATGGGCCGTTACCGAGAAGCCGCGGCCGCGTTCGAGAAGGCGGTGGAGCTGCTGCCGCACGCCTACCTCTACTGGCGCAATCTCGGGGACGCCTACCGGTGGGTTCCCGGTGAGCGCGAAAAGGCCCGGCAGGCCTACGAACGCGCGATCCGGTTGTCTGATGACGCCATCCGCGTCAATCCGAAGGATTCACGCGCCTACATGTCGCGTGCGACGTCCCTCGCGAAGATCGGGAGAGTGAGGGAGGCCCGCACCTCGATCCTTCATGCGCTGGAGCTCAACCCTCAACATGCGTCCACCGTGTACGAAGCCGCGGTGATTGCGAACATCGCCGGGGACGAGGACGAATGTTCAGCCCGACTGGAACAAGCCGTTCGACTCGGCTACTTGCCCGATGACATCCTGCGAGATGCTGAATTTGCGAACCTCCAGAAAAGCGGTAGGCTGCAAGTCATTCTCGCGGGGCAACGGTCCGGCTCCGCGCGATAGACAGAGAGGAGCTTCGCCATGTCCAGCGGTCAACCCGACAAAGTCGTCCGTGTCACGCTCAATTCCAGTGGGCTTCCCGTTCCCGATCAAGATCCCATTCAGGTCAAAAAGGACAATCAGAAAGTGCGCTGGTGCGCCGACTTCGATTTTCGCATCGAGGTGGCCGGCTACTCGGATGTCACCCCGGACAGTGGGGGCAGCGGCTGCGCGTTCCGGGTCACGAGCGGAAAGTTCAGCGAGATCCGGAACTACAAGTATTCGATCATCGCGAACGGGGTGGTCAACGATCCCGATATCGACGTGAGACCCTGACCGTCGCAGCGTCGCAGCCGTTGGGCCGTGCCGCCTTCCGGATCCGATGAAGGCGCGGAGCTCGTGCTCGTCACGAGCGCGAACTCCGTTGCCGTCAGCGCAGGTTGTTCTCGAAGATCTCCACTTTTCCGTTGGCCCGAAGCTCCGCGCTCCGCTTGGTCACGGCATCCAGAACCCGCTTCTGGTTCTGGGACATGAGGAAACTGCGGATGGAGTTCTGGGCCGTCTCGTAGGGTTCGATCCCGGCCTGCCGGTGCTCGTGCATGATGATCATCTGGAACGCGTCGTTGGTCTCCAGGATCCCGCTGATCGCGCCTGACTTCATCATGCGCACCGCATCGGCGATCTTCGGATCGAGCGTGTGCATGGCCACGAAACCCAGGTCGCCGCCCGCTTCCGCGGAGGGATCGTCGGAAACGCGACGGGCGATCTCCGCGAACTTCGCGGCCAGCGCGTCGTGGAGGTGCTCCGCGCTGTAGGTCTGCGCCAGCACCGTGCGGGCGGAGAAGAGCTCCACCATGACCTTGGACATCGTCTCCCGGGCCACTTCCGGCTTGTCCTTCTTCTGGGCGCGGATGGTTCCGATCCACCCTTGTTCCGGCGCCTGGAACTCCGCGTTCCGATCCTGGTAGACCTTCTTCATCTCTTCCTCGGTGAAGAGGGGCGCGGCCACCACATCCTTCACATACCGGTCGAACAGGACCGCTTCACCCTTCGGGTCCAGGTCGCGGGGCGCGCCGACCTTCTCGGCAAACCCGCTCCGTTCCGCGTCCTGGATCAGCAGGTACTTGTCGAGATAGTTCTTCAGGAATCCCAGCTTCCCCTTCCCGCTCTTGATGTAGCGCTGTTGCAAGTCGGTGGAAAGCTGGTTCCAGAGCTCATCGACGCGCCGGTTCGTGAACTCCTCGCCGTTGACCCGGGCGACGAGTTTGTCCCCATCCGTCTGGGCGGACAGCGGCATTGCGGCGAGAGCAAGAGTCAGGGCGAGCAGGGTTCGTTTCATCGGTCCTCCGGAGTGAGACGCGCGCCTTCGAACAAGGTTCCGAGAGAGAGTCATTCCGAAGCCCTGGCCACCAAACGGGCGTTCTACGTTTCGTAGATAAATTCCACGCCCGCGCGGGAAAACGTGTCAACGTTTATCTGGGATATCCACAGCTGTGGAAAACTTGCGTTTTGGCCACTCCTCACTGCGCCGGCGCGGGGAGGGACTGTGGAAAGCTTTCGGAGGGCCGGTGCGCGGCAGAATCCGTCCTTAGAATCTCCGGCACACGTTCCCAATGACGGTCGCCCAACTCGACGTAAACCTCGACCGGCCCATGCCGCAGAGCCCCGACGCAGAGCGCGCGGTCCTCGGCTCGGTCCTCATCAACAACCACGCCTTCTATCGGGTCATCGGGACCATCGACACCGAAGACTTCTTCAAGGACGCTCATCGCACCATCTTCGCCACCATGCGTCGCATGGCCGAGCAGAGCCGGGAGATCGAGCCGCTCACACTCAAGGAAGAGCTGGCCAAGCACGCGCAGCTCGACCAGGTCGGTGGCGTCGCGTACATCTCCTCACTCCTGGACATGGTCCCCGACGTGGCCAACGTCGAGCGCTACGCGCAGATCGTCAAAGAGAAATCGATGCTGCGCCGCCTCATCGTGATGGGCAACAGCGTCATGCGCGCGGCCCTCGACTCCCCCAGTGAGCCGGGCGACGTCCTCACCATCGCCGAGAAGTCCCTTTACGAGATCGCCGAAGGATCGACGGAGAAGGGCTTCGTCAGCCTGGGAGCCATCACGCGCACGAACATGGGTGCGATCGAGCAGATCCACTCCAACGCCGGGCGCCTCATCACCGGTCTCCCCACCGGCTACGACCGCTTCAATGAGATGACCTCCGGCTTTCAGCCACAAGACCTGATCATCCTCGCGGCCCGGCCCTCGATGGGGAAGACCTCCTTCATGATGAACATCGCCGAGTCCATCGCCTTGCCAGGCAAGGACGGACTGCCTCGCAACGGCAACGAGCGCATCTACTCGGTGGGCGTGTTCTCGCTGGAAATGTCGAAGGAGCAGATTGGTCTGCGCATGCTCTCCTCCGAATCGGGAGTCTCCAACCACCTCATCCGCTCCGGCATGCTCTCCGAGCGCAACTGGCGCGAGCTGGCCGAGGCCGCTTCGCGGCTGGCCAAAGGAAAGATCTTCATCGATGACTCGCCGGGCATGGACCCGCTGGAGATGCGCGCCAAGGCCCGCCGCCTGAAGATGGAGGCGGGGCTGGACATGATCATGGTGGACTACCTCCAGCTCATGTCCATCAAAGGCAAGGTCGAGTCGCGACAGCAGGAGATCTCGCAGATCTCCCGCGGGCTCAAGGCCATCGCCAAGGAGCTGAACGTTCCGGTGCTCTCGCTGTCGCAGCTCTCGCGTCGTCCCGAGCAGCGCATGGGCGATCACCGGCCGCAGCTCTCCGACCTTCGCGAATCAGGCTCGATCGAGCAGGACGCCGACCTCGTCTGCTTCATCTACCGCGACGAG
Organism: Acidobacteriota bacterium; assembly: GCA_039932995.1. Lineage (GTDB taxonomy): Bacteria > Acidobacteriota > Thermoanaerobaculia > Gp7-AA8 > Gp7-AA8 > QHVT01. The sequence goes on from JBDTOZ010000401.1 coordinate 25,176, forward strand.
GTCTACAACAAGGACAGCGAAGAGAAGGGCATCGCCGAGATCATCATCGGCAAGCAGCGCAACGGCCCCATTGGCGATTTCAAGCTCGTCTTCCGCAACGACATCACCAAGTTCTTCAACTACGAGCCCCAGCCGGACTACGCTCAGGAGCACTGATGAGTTACACGGAAATGCGCCATGGCGAGGTAGGCCTTATTCGCTTGTGGAAAAGCTGACGAAAAGCTGACGAAATCGTGTTGAAAAGATGTGCGATTTTGTTCATCTGAACGAGTCCGTCGCGCCGCTGTCCAAAGGCAGAACGCTCTACTTTCCCAGGGCTCGCGTCACCCAGGCGGCCAGCATCTCGGCGTCGCGACGGTTGCGCAGATGACGGGCGATCTTGCGGGTGCCACCTGAAAGGAGCCGCACCCGGACGTCGTGGAAGGCGCGGTTGCCGAAAGTGGAGCCAAGCACAGGCTCCACCCGGTCCACCTCACCGGCGGTGATCGCGCGGGACGAGCCGAGCCCGAACCAGGTGTGACGCACCTTGATCGACCGTCCTTCGCTCGTGAGCGTGGTGTGGCGCAGCAGGAAGTCGCCGACCATGACGAACACCAGCGACCCGATCGCGGCAAAGAACAGGACGATCAGGAGAGGCACGCCGAACGAACGGAACGCCGCCAACGCTCCGAACCAGATCACGATGAAGATCGAGGTCGTGAGCCAGTCGATCGGCCGGTGCAGAGGGCGAATGCGCACGCGGGACGCGGCCACCTCGATCTCCGGTGCGGGCTGCCAGCTCGACGCGCTCGCCTCGGGTGTGTGGACGAACTCGGTGGCGTTGTCGACACGAAAGACAGGGAGATCGAACCGAGCCGCGAGATCGACTCCCGGCACCTGGGCGCTGACGTCCAGCCTCCAGAGAATTCGATCCCGGGGATCTCCCTTGGTGGACGGTTCGCCGTCGCGAGGAATGTCGAAGCGGAACGGGATCCGCAGCCCTTCCGGTCCGGGCATGGCGCCGTGAGTCACCGTCTGTTCGTTCTGCCAGAGGATCTGTTCGCGCGGGGATTGGTTGCGCGAGCCACTTCCGCTCCGGTGCACGCAGGCCAGGCGCATCTCGATCCCGGACGCCGGCATCTCGCGAAGGCGCACCTCGAGCTCTCCCCGCAGCGTGCCTCCCAGCGCAATGGGCACCCGATCGAGTCTGCAGAGCGACGTGCCGTACCTCCAACGCCGCACCGAGTGATAGAGCGCGACCAACATGAGGAGTACGCCGAACAGCGGAAAGAGGATCGTCAGTGCGAACTTCGGGTCCCGATCGCGCAGCGTGCGAAAGAGCAGCGCGAGCGGAAGCGTGAAGAGAATCCAAAGGAGAGAGAACGCCCAGAGGCAACCCGCGTCCGGCGAGGACTCGTCGCGCACGCTCCGCTCGGCCCAATCGGGGCGCCAGAGCCATGGCTCCTGCGGATACTGCTTTCGCCGCTGTGCCGATTCCACCCAACGCGCGATCACGCCAGGAATCCTACGCGAAAATGGCGGTTCCCCTTCGTAGGAGCGATCCGTTCATGAAGAAGACGATCCTGTTCCTGCTGCTCGTCCTGTCTGCCGGCACCACCGCGCGCGCCGCCGTGGTCCATGTCGTGGTGGACGATCTGATCCAACCGATCAGTGCGGAGTTCATCGGCCGCGCGCTCGAGGATGGCGCACGGCGCAAGGCCGACGCGGTCGTGCTCGAGCTGCGGACCCCGGGCGGTCTGGAGACGGCCATGCGCCAGATCGTGGAGACGATCATCCGTTCCAAGGTTCCGGTCGTGGTCTGGGTCGGTCCCAGCGGCTCGCGCGCCGCCTCGGCCGGTTTCTTCATCCTGCAGGCCGCGGACGTGGCTTCGATGGCTCCGGGCACGAACACCGGTGCCGCGCACCCGGTCCTCCTCGGCCAAAAGGTCGACGAGATCATGAAGATGAAGATGCAGAACGATGCCGCCGCCTTCATGCGCACCCTCGCGCAACGGCGGGGACGCAACGTGGCCGCGGCCGAGAGCGGTGTCCGCGAAGCGAAGTCGTTCACCGAGGACGAGGCGCTGGCGCAGCACCTCATCGAGGTCGTGGCCGCCGACGTCCCCTCGCTCCTCCGTTGGGCGGACGGCAAAACGGTCAAGCGCTTCAACGGGACGAGCACCGTGCTGCACGTCGCGGGGAAGCCCGTCATTGAATTCGAGATGACGCCGCGACAGAAACTCCTGTCGTGGGTCATGGATCCGAACGTTACCTTCATCCTTTTCGCGCTCGGGATGATGGGCATCTGGGCGGAGTTCAATCATCCGGGCGCCATTTTGCCGGGGGTGGTCGGGCTGATCGCGATCCTGCTGGCCATCTTTGCCATGAACGTGCTGCCGACCCGGTTCGCGGCGCTCATCCTGATCGCGGCCGCGTTCGTCCTCTTCGCGCTGGAGGCGAAGTTCGTCTCTTACGGCGTTCTCGGTGCCGGCGGTGTGCTGTGCATGGTCCTCGGCGCCGTGCTGCTCATCGACGGCCCCATCCCGGAGATGCGCGTGCAGCTCCTTACCGCGCTGGTGGTCAGCGTTCCCATCGGAGTGATCGCGGTCTTTCTGATGACGTTGGCGCTCCGCGCGCAGAAATTGCGCCCGGCCACAGGCACCGAGGCGATGATCGGCGAGGTCGGCATCGCGCGGACGGCGCTGACCCCAGGCGGCAAGGTCTTCGTGCACGGAGAGCTCTGGAATGCCGTCGCCCGTGGGGAGATCGCCGCGGGCGCCCGCGTGCGTGTGAACGCGGTCGAGGGGCTGCGCGTGACGGTGGAAGAAGCCTGAGGACCGCAGGTGCCCAACGCCAAGATCACCGCGGGCAGAATGCCCGCGGCC